>NZ_JAFBBV010000001.1:0-309030 GCF_016907365.1 Oerskovia paurometabola
GGCGCGGAATCACTTGACCAGTGAGCTATTACGCACTCTTTCAAGGGTGGCTGCTTCTAAGCCAACCTCCTGGTTGTCTGTGCAACTCCACATCCTTTCCCACTTAGCACACGCTTAGGGCCTTAGCTGGTGGTCTGGGCTGTTTCCCTCTCGACTACGGAGCTTATCCCCCGCAGTCTCACTCCCGCGCTCTCACTTACCGGCATTCGGAGTTTGGCTGACGTCAGTAACCTTGTAGGGCCCATCGGCCATCCAGTAGCTCTACCTCCGGCAAGAAACACGCGAGGCTGCACCTAAATGCATTTCGGGGAGAACCAGCTATCACGAAGTTTGATTGGCCTTTCACCCCTAACCACAGGTCATCCCCCAGGTTTTCAACCCTGGTGGGTTCGGTCCTCCACGTAGTCTTACCCACGCTTCAACCTGCCCATGGCTAGATCACTTCGCTTCGGGTCTAGGCCCAGCGACTCATTCGCCCTATTCAGACTCGCTTTCGCTACGGCTTCCCCACACGGGTTAACCTTGCCACTGAGCACTAACTCGCAGGCTCATTCTTCAAAAGGCACGCTGTCACCCCTGCTAGGGAGGCTCCAACGGATTGTAGGCACACGGTTTCAGGTACTATTTCACTCCCCTCCCGGGGTACTTTTCACCTTTCCCTCACGGTACTGGTCCGCTATCGGTCACTAGGTAGTATTTAGGCTTAGCAAGTGGTCTTGCCGGATTCACACGGGATTTCTCGGGCCCCGTGCTACTTGGGATCCCCTTCGGGAGGCCGCGTCATTTCGTCTACGGGGGTCGCACCCTCTGTGCCGGGCCTTTCAATGCCCTTCGACTATAACGCGGCTTTCTGACTCCCTGACCGGGTACCAGCCCGGTCTGAAAGGTCCCACAACCCCGCCCATGCAACGCCTGGTAGCTATCACACATGAACGGTTTGGCCTGTTCCGCTTTCGCTCGCCACTACTCACGGAATATCTCTTCCTGTCGGTACTGAGATGTTTCACTTCCCGACGTTCCCTCCACACACCCTATATATTCAGGTGCGGGTCACTGGACATGACTCCAGCGGGGTTTCCCCATTCGGAGATCCTCGGATCACGGTTCGTTTGCCAACTCCCCGAGGCTTATCGCAGGCTACAACGTCCTTCATCGGCTCCTAGTGCCAAGGCATCCACCCTGTGCCCTTAAAAACTTGACAACAAAAAATTGCAGAGAACAAAGATAAATCTTTGATCTTACAAAGATGCTCGCGTCCACTGTGCAGTTCTCAAGCTACGGACGATCCCACCCGCTCCCACGGCCTACCAACACAACCGGTTGGCGGTTCACCCAGGAGACGCGATGGCCCGTTCAGAGCGACCCCACCCATGCGGGCGGTTCCCTCAGGACCCAACAGTGTGCTTGGCAAACCCTTCCCCCGTACCCGTGATGTTCCACCACCCACACAAGATGGGCAGGTACTGACACGAACCGTCATGGCCGAGCTCTTCGTTAATGTTCCACCCTTGAGCAACCATCCACCCACGCGTTCGGCGAGTGCCATGGCCTCTGCACAACCAGCACCACAAGGGCGCCGACTGTGAGTGATGCTCCTTAGAAAGGAGGTGATCCAGCCGCACCTTCCGGTACGGCTACCTTGTTACGACTTAGTCCCAATCGCCAGTCCCACCTTCGACAGCTCCCTCCACAAGGGTTGGGCCACCGGCTTCGGGTGTTACCGACTTTCGTGACTTGACGGGCGGTGTGTACAAGGCCCGGGAACGTATTCACCGCAGCGTTGCTGATCTGCGATTACTAGCGACTCCGACTTCATGGGGTCGAGTTGCAGACCCCAATCCGAACTGAGACCGGCTTTTTGGGATTCGCTCCACCTCGCGGTATCGCAGCCCTTTGTACCGGCCATTGTAGCATGCGTGAAGCCCAAGACATAAGGGGCATGATGATTTGACGTCATCCCCACCTTCCTCCGAGTTGACCCCGGCAGTCTCTTATGAGTCCCCACCATGACGTGCTGGCAACATAAGACGAGGGTTGCGCTCGTTGCGGGACTTAACCCAACATCTCACGACACGAGCTGACGACAACCATGCACCACCTGTACACCGACCTTGCGGGGCAACCATCTCTGGAAGTTTCCGGTGTATGTCAAGCCTTGGTAAGGTTCTTCGCGTTGCATCGAATTAATCCGCATGCTCCGCCGCTTGTGCGGGCCCCCGTCAATTCCTTTGAGTTTTAGCCTTGCGGCCGTACTCCCCAGGCGGGGCACTTAATGCGTTTGCTGCGGCACGGAACTCGTGGAATGAGCCCCACACCTAGTGCCCAACGTTTACGGCATGGACTACCAGGGTATCTAATCCTGTTCGCTCCCCATGCTTTCGCTCCTCAGCGTCAGTTGCGGCCCAGTGACCTGCCTTCGCCATCGGTGTTCCTCCTGATATCTGCGCATTCCACCGCTACACCAGGAATTCCAGTCACCCCTACCGCACTCTAGTCTGCCCGTACCCGATGCAAGCTCAAGGTTGAGCCTTGAGTTTTCACACCAGACGCGACAAACCGCCTACGAGCTCTTTACGCCCAATAATTCCGGACAACGCTTGCGCCCTACGTATTACCGCGGCTGCTGGCACGTAGTTAGCCGGCGCTTCTTCTGCAGGTACCGTCACTTGCGCTTCTTCCCTGCTGAAAGAGGTTTACAACCCGAAGGCCTTCATCCCTCACGCGGCGTCGCTGCATCAGGCTTTCGCCCATTGTGCAATATTCCCCACTGCTGCCTCCCGTAGGGAGTCTGGGCCGTGTCTCAGTCCCAGTGTGGCCGGTCGCCCTCTCAGGCCGGCTACCCGTCGTCGCCTTGGTAGGCCATTACCCCACCAACAAGCTGATAGGCCGCGAGTCCATCCCAGACCGATAAATCTTTCCAGACACTCCCCATGCAGGGGCGTCTCGTATCCAGTATTAGACCTCGTTTCCAAGGCTTATCCCGGAGTCTGGGGCAGGTTACTCACGTGTTACTCACCCGTTCGCCACTGATCCGCCCAGCAAGCTGGGCATCACCGTTCGACTTGCATGTGTTAAGCACGCCGCCAGCGTTCGTCCTGAGCCAGGATCAAACTCTCCGTAAATGTTTGCTATCAACCCCGAAGGATTAACAACCATACGAAGCGGACCCGAAGGTCCATAATCATGGCTACAAACCGAAAACATGACGTTTTCAATTCATACCAAATAGAAGTCTCAACACGAACACACAACACACACCAAACGATGCGCGCCACACGCCCATGCAGGACAATTGGCATTAACTATCAAGCACACTGTTGAGTTCTCAAGCAACCGACACGCACCGACTCCAACCCACCAGGGGCCTTCACTCGGGGCAACTTGTTAATCTTATCAGACTTTCCGGGGCTTTCCTACCTCGCGATTTCTCGTGAAGCGAGCCGCACAAGCCGACCACCTTCCCTACTCCTCAAGGAAACAAGAATCCCCAGGAGTCTTCAGGAAGTGTGGTTCACCCGGGGGATCCAGCCACTTCGCGGCGGCTCCGAAGAGCTTCGCAGTGGTGTCTGTTCCTCCCTGCCGGGCTGACTCAGAGAACATTACGGTGGTCGGGGCCCAACGGTCAAACCGGTGCCCCGTGACCCCGGTCACCGCGCGTCGTCAGGTCACCAGGGCCGATTCTGCGGCCCGGCACAGCCGGCGAACCTCCCCGGCCGCCCAGGTACCGTCGGGGCATGAACCTCTCCAGCGATACCGTTCGCCCGTCCCTCGCCGACCGCCCGGGTGACGGCGTGACCGTGCGCGTGCTCGTTCCCTGCACGGTCGACGAACGGCACCAGGCTCGTGCGCTCGAGGCCTATCGCGAGCTGGTCGCCGCGACCAGGCAGGAGGCCGGCTGCCTGTCGTACGAGCTCCTCCAGCGCGTGGGGGACTCCACCCGGTTCCTGCTCGTCGAGGAGTGGGAGTCGCAGGACCATCTCGACGCCCACACCCGGACGGAGCACTTCGTGCGGCTCGTCGCGGAGCTCGAGCAGCTCGAGAGGGCCGCGCCCGCAGAGCTCTACCGACGCGTTCTCTAGGACGCGCTCGCTCAGGCAGGCAACGCGGGGCCCCTGGTCTCCGACGCTCGCCCCTCGTCAACGGACGACCGCCGCACGTCCCGCAGCCAGGTCGCGACCGTGTCGACATCCGCGACGATCATCCCCACCGACGGGTCGACCTGGTGCAACAACACCCTGGCAGGGTGCGCGCCCTCGATCCACCTGCGGTCCCCGGCCGGGTACGTCATCGACCCAGACGAACGGGCGTCCGTCCGCGATGCGCACCAGTACCTTCGTCCTCCACTGCAGGTCGTCCACCCCGTGGTCGCCGTCGTCGGCAGGAAGGTCGGACACCCGTAGGTGCGGGAGGCCGAGCAACGGCGCGATCACCTCGTTGGCGCCGCGCATCCACGGTCGCCCTCATCAGCTCGCACCCCAGGCCGGTCAGCAGCGGGCCGAGAGCGCGAGCCACGCTCGCCAGGTGGGGGTTCGACGCCGCCGTCCAGGACTCAGGACCCGGAACACGCGGCAACTCCGGCTGCCGAACGGGAGCAGCGGCCCGTCGACGTCGAGGAACGGGATCTGGCGCGATGCGGCGCTCACCCCTGCACCGTTGTGCAAGCGGCATCTTCGACGCCGCCCCTCCCGAGACCGGCATGGCCCGCGTGCGGCTGGCGACTGCTATCTCGTCGACCGCTGGCGGCGTGCCTCGTAGAGCACGATCGAGGCTGCGTTGGCTGCGTTGAGGGAGCTGGCCGCGCCGGCCATCGGGATGCTGAGCGTGACGTCCGCTGCGTCGCGCCATGCGCGCGACAGCCCCGCGGTCTCGTTGCCGACGAGGAGCAGCACGGGCTGCGTCAGGTCGAACGCCGAGATCTCGGCGTCGCCGTCCTCGTCCGTTGCCGCGACGACGATCGGCACGCCGGCCGAACGCTGATGCTCGACCCACTCCACGACGTCGTGGGGAGACGCGGCGCGCACGGTCGGCACGGCGAAGAAGGAACCTGTCGAGGCGCGGACGGACTTCGGGTCGTACGCGTCTGCGGCGTGCCCGGTGGTGATCACACCGTGTGCGCCGAGGGCGTCCGCTGAGCGGATGATCGACCCGATGTTGCCCGGCTGCGTCGGGCGGTCGAAGACCAGACCGAGGAAGTCCGCACGCGCCGGAATCCGCGTGAGGTCGTCGGGAGCCATGCCGACGACCGCCAGTACCTCGGCCGCCCCCTCGGTCTTCTCGCTGAGCTCGGCCAGCAGGTCCGACGACATCGCCACCTTCTCGGCGTTCGGCTGCGACGCGAGCAGGTCGCGAGCCCAGGGCGAGAGCGACCGGTCGGCGTCGTACAGCAGGGCACGGACGTCCCACCCGTGCTCGATCGCCAGGTTGACCGGCCGGACGCCCTGCACGATGAACTCTCCGGCGCGGTGACGCTTGGAGCGGTTGGACAGGAGCGTCTGCAGCACCTGGAATCGAGCATTGCGTGCGCTGATGCGGGTGACCACGTGTTCCTCCGGAGACCTGGCAGCATCTGGGTCCGGCCGCCTGACTCGAAGGCTACCGGCTCGGCACGCGGCTCGAGGTCCTGGCCTGCGGCCGGCGGAACTTGGTCGCGCCGCGACCGAGGTCGACACACGCAACACAAGAGCCCCGAGACACCTGATGGTGTCCGGGGCTGAGTTACCAGCGGCGAGGGCCGGGGCGTCGAGTGCGCGCGATGCGATCCGGGTATGCCAAAGGCCCACCCCGTGAGGGGTGGGCCTTTGGTGAATGGTTGTCCGGCGGCGACCTACTCTCCCACCCCGTCTCCAGGGCAGTACCATCGGCGCTGAGAGGCTTAGCTTCCGGGTTCGGAATGGGACCGGGCGTTTCCCTCTCGCTATGACCGCCGTAACTCTATGGAGATGTTCGGGGCCCCCGGTTACGTGGGGGTGTGCCCGTATCTCGGGAACCGCACAGTGGACGCGTAGCAATAAGTTTGTGTGTTATCAAGTTGTCGGCTTATTAGTACCGGTCAGCTTCAGCAGTCTTTAGTCCTGCCTTACACATCCGGCCTATCTACCCAGTGGTCTAGCTGGGAGCCTCTCCCCCTTGCGGGGATGGAAACCTCATCTTGAAGCAGGCTTCCCGCTTAGATGCTTTCAGCGGTTATCCCTTCCGAACGTAGCTAACCAGCCGTGCTCCTGGCGGAACAACTGGCACACCAGAGGTTCGTCCGTCCCGGTCCTCTCGTACTAGGGACAGCCCTTCTCAAGTTTCCTGCGCGCGCAGCGGATAGGGACCGAACTGTCTCACGACGTTCTAAACCCAGCTCGCGTACCGCTTTAATGGGCGAACAGCCCAACCCTTGGGACCTACTCCAGCCCCAGGATGCGACGAGCCGACATCGAGGTGCCAAACCATGCCGTCGATATGGACTCTTGGGCAAGATCAGCCTGTTATCCCCGGGGTACCTTTTATCCGTTGAGCGACGGCGCTTCCACAAGCCACCGCCGGATCACTAGTTCCGACTTTCGTCCCTGCTCGACCTGTCAGTCTCACAGTCAAGCTCCCTTGTGCACTTGCACTCGACACCTGATTGCCAACCAGGCTGAGGGAACCTTTGAGCGCCTCCGTTACATTTTAGGAGGCAACCGCCCCAGTTAAACTACCCACCAGGCACTGTCCCTGATCCGGATTACGGACCGAGGTTAGATATCCAGAGCGACCAGAGTGGTATTTCAACGTTGACTCCACACACACTGGCGTGCATGCTTCACAGTCTCCCACCTATCCTACACAAGCCGCACCGAACACCAATACCAAGCTATAGTAAAGGTCCCGGGGTCTTTCCGTCCTGCTGCGCGTAACGAGCATCTTTACTCGTAGTGCAATTTCGCCGAGTTCGCGGTTGAGACAGCGGAGAAGTCGTTACGCCATTCGTGCAGGTCGGAACTTACCCGACAAGGAATTTCGCTACCTTAGGATGGTTATAGTTACCACCGCCGTTTACTGGGGCTTAAATTCTGAGCTTCGCTCCGAAGAGCTGACCCGTCCTCTTAACCTTCCAGCACCGGGCAGGCGTCAGTCCGTATACATCGTCTTGCGACTTCGCACGGACCTGTGTTTTTAGTAAACAGTCGCTTCTCCCTGGTCTCTGCGGCCGTCAACGCTCGGGAAGCTAGTTCCGTCACGCATCGGGCCCCCCTTCTCCCGAAGTTACGGGGGCATTTTGCCGAGTTCCTTAACCACGATTCTCTCGATCGCCTTAGTATTCTCTACCTGACCACCTGAGTCGGTTTAGGGTACGGGCGGCTAGAACCTCGCGCCGAGGCTTTTCTTGGCAGCATAGGATCACCCAATTCGCGCATACGCGCTATCTATCAGTTCTCAGGCTATGTGAACAGCGGATTTGCCTACTGTTCGCCCTACAACCTTGGACACGGTCAACCATCGCCGTGCTGGGCTACCTTCCTGCGTCACCCCTGTTAATACGCTTACCTAGTACCGGTTCGGGTCGCGCGCCGCTCCAGCGGTGTCTCCCGAAGGAGACGATGCTGGTTAAGGGCGCTTAGCATCACCGGGTTCGGTATGGGCGGTTCTTCGCCGGTAGGAGAATATCAACTCCTTGTCCATCGACTACGCCTGTCGGCCTCGCCTTAGGTCCCGACTTACCCAGGGCGGATTAGCCTGGCCCTGGAACCCTTGGTCATTCGGCGGACGGGTTTCTCACCCGTCTTTCGCTACTCATGCCTGCATTCTCACTCGTGTAGGCTCCACCGCTGGGTTACCCCGCGACTTCACTGCCCACACGACGCTCCCCTACCCATCCACACGCCTGGACCACGAAGGCCTAGCGTTTGTGTGAATGCCACAGCTTCGGCGGTGTACTTGAGCCCCGCTACATTGTCGGCGCGGAATCACTTGACCAGTGAGCTATTACGCACTCTTTCAAGGGTGGCTGCTTCTAAGCCAACCTCCTGGTTGTCTGTGCAACTCCACATCCTTTCCCACTTAGCACACGCTTAGGGGCCTTAGCTGGTGGTCTGGGCTGTTTCCCTCTCGACTACGGAGCTTATCCCCCGCAGTCTCACTCCCGCGCTCTCACTTACCGGCATTCGGAGTTTGGCTGACGTCAGTAACCTTGTAGGGCCCATCGGCCATCCAGTAGCTCTACCTCCGGCAAGAAACACGCGAGGCTGCACCTAAATGCATTTCGGGGAGAACCAGCTATCACGAAGTTTGATTGGCCTTTCACCCCTAACCACAGGTCATCCCCCAGGTTTTCAACCCTGGTGGGTTCGGTCCTCCACGTAGTCTTACCCACGCTTCAACCTGCCCATGGCTAGATCACTTCGCTTCGGGTCTAGGCCCAGCGACTCATTCGCCCTATTCAGACTCGCTTTCGCTACGGCTTCCCCACACGGGTTAACCTTGCCACTGAGCACTAACTCGCAGGCTCATTCTTCAAAAGGCACGCTGTCACCCCTGCTAGGGAGGCTCCAACGGATTGTAGGCACACGGTTTCAGGTACTATTTCACTCCCCTCCCGGGGTACTTTTCACCTTTCCCTCACGGTACTGGTCCGCTATCGGTCACTAGGTAGTATTTAGGCTTAGCAAGTGGTCTTGCCGGATTCACACGGGATTTCTCGGGCCCCGTGCTACTTGGGATCCCCTTCGGGAGGCCGCGTCATTTCGTCTACGGGGGTCGCACCCTCTGTGCCGGGCCTTTCAATGCCCTTCGACTATAACGCGGCTTTCTGACTCCCTGACCGGGTACCAGCCCGGTCTGAAAGGTCCCACAACCCCGCCCATGCAACGCCTGGTAGCTATCACACATGAACGGTTTGGCCTGTTCCGCTTTCGCTCGCCACTACTCACGGAATATCTCTTCCTGTCGGTACTGAGATGTTTCACTTCCCGACGTTCCCTCCACACACCCTATATATTCAGGTGCGGGTCACTGGACATGACTCCAGCGGGGTTTCCCCATTCGGAGATCCTCGGATCACGGTTCGTTTGCCAACTCCCCGAGGCTTATCGCAGGCTACAACGTCCTTCATCGGCTCCTAGTGCCAAGGCATCCACCCTGTGCCCTTAAAAACTTGACAACAAAAAATTGCAGAGAACAAAGATAAATCTTTGATCTTACAAAGATGCTCGCGTCCACTGTGCAGTTCTCAAGCTACGGACGATCCCACCCGCTCCCACGGCCTACCAACACAACCGGTTGGCGGTTCACCCAGGAGACGCGATGGCCCGTTCAGAGCGACCCCACCCATGCGGGCGGTTCCCTCAGGACCCAACAGTGTGCTTGGCAAACCCTTCCCCCGTACCCGTGATGTTCCACCACCCACACAAGATGGGCAGGTACTGACACGAACCGTCATGGCCGAGCTCTTCGTTAATGTTCCACCCTTGAGCAACCATCCACCCACGCGTTCGGCGAGTGCCATGGCCTCTGCACAACCAGCACCACAAGGGCGCCGACTGTGAGTGATGCTCCTTAGAAAGGAGGTGATCCAGCCGCACCTTCCGGTACGGCTACCTTGTTACGACTTAGTCCCAATCGCCAGTCCCACCTTCGACAGCTCCCTCCACAAGGGTTGGGCCACCGGCTTCGGGTGTTACCGACTTTCGTGACTTGACGGGCGGTGTGTACAAGGCCCGGGAACGTATTCACCGCAGCGTTGCTGATCTGCGATTACTAGCGACTCCGACTTCATGGGGTCGAGTTGCAGACCCCAATCCGAACTGAGACCGGCTTTTTGGGATTCGCTCCACCTCGCGGTATCGCAGCCCTTTGTACCGGCCATTGTAGCATGCGTGAAGCCCAAGACATAAGGGGCATGATGATTTGACGTCATCCCCACCTTCCTCCGAGTTGACCCCGGCAGTCTCTTATGAGTCCCCACCATGACGTGCTGGCAACATAAGACGAGGGTTGCGCTCGTTGCGGGACTTAACCCAACATCTCACGACACGAGCTGACGACAACCATGCACCACCTGTACACCGACCTTGCGGGGCAACCATCTCTGGAAGTTTCCGGTGTATGTCAAGCCTTGGTAAGGTTCTTCGCGTTGCATCGAATTAATCCGCATGCTCCGCCGCTTGTGCGGGCCCCCGTCAATTCCTTTGAGTTTTAGCCTTGCGGCCGTACTCCCCAGGCGGGGCACTTAATGCGTTTGCTGCGGCACGGAACTCGTGGAATGAGCCCCACACCTAGTGCCCAACGTTTACGGCATGGACTACCAGGGTATCTAATCCTGTTCGCTCCCCATGCTTTCGCTCCTCAGCGTCAGTTGCGGCCCAGTGACCTGCCTTCGCCATCGGTGTTCCTCCTGATATCTGCGCATTCCACCGCTACACCAGGAATTCCAGTCACCCCTACCGCACTCTAGTCTGCCCGTACCCGATGCAAGCTCAAGGTTGAGCCTTGAGTTTTCACACCAGACGCGACAAACCGCCTACGAGCTCTTTACGCCCAATAATTCCGGACAACGCTTGCGCCCTACGTATTACCGCGGCTGCTGGCACGTAGTTAGCCGGCGCTTCTTCTGCAGGTACCGTCACTTGCGCTTCTTCCCTGCTGAAAGAGGTTTACAACCCGAAGGCCTTCATCCCTCACGCGGCGTCGCTGCATCAGGCTTTCGCCCATTGTGCAATATTCCCCACTGCTGCCTCCCGTAGGAGTCTGGGCCGTGTCTCAGTCCCAGTGTGGCCGGTCGCCCTCTCAGGCCGGCTACCCGTCGTCGCCTTGGTAGGCCATTACCCCACCAACAAGCTGATAGGCCGCGAGTCCATCCCAGACCGATAAATCTTTCCAGACACTCCCCATGCAGGGGCGTCTCGTATCCAGTATTAGACCTCGTTTCCAAGGCTTATCCCGGAGTCTGGGGCAGGTTACTCACGTGTTACTCACCCGTTCGCCACTGATCCGCCCAGCAAGCTGGGCATCACCGTTCGACTTGCATGTGTTAAGCACGCCGCCAGCGTTCGTCCTGAGCCAGGATCAAACTCTCCGTAAATGTTTGCTATCAACCCCGAAGGATTAACAACCATACGAAGCGGACCCGAAGGTCCATAATCATGGCTACAAACCGAAAACATGACGTTTTCAATTCATACCAAATAGAAGTCTCAACACGAACACACAACACACACCAAACGATGCGCGCCACACGCCCATGCAGGACAATTGGCATTAACTATCAAGCACACTGTTGAGTTCTCAAGCAACCGACACGCACCGACTCCAACCCACCAGGGGCCTTCACTCGGGGCAACTTGTTAATCTTATCAGACTTTCCGGGGCTTTCCTACCTCGCGATTTCTCGTGAAGCGAGCCGCACAAGCCGACCACCTTCCCTACTCCTCAAGGAAACAAGAATCCCCAGGAGTCTTCAGGAAGTGTGGTTCACCCGGGGGATCCAGCCACTTCGCGGCGGCTCCGAAGAGCTTCGCAGTGGTGTCTGTTCCTCCCTGCCGGGCTGACTCAGAGAACATTACGGTGGTCGGGGCCCAACGGTCAAACCGGTGCCCCGTGACCCCGGTCACCGCGCGTCGTCAGGTCACCAGGGCCGATTCTGCGGCCCGGCACAGCCGGCGAACCTCCCCGGCCGCCCAGGTACCGTCGGGGCATGAACCTCTCCAGCGATACCGTTCGCCCGTCCCTCGCCGACCGCCCGGGTGACGGCGTGACCGTGCGCGTGCTCGTTCCCTGCACGGTCGACGAACGGCACCAGGCTCGTGCGCTCGAGGCCTATCGCGAGCTGGTCGCCGCGACCAGGCAGGAGGCCGGCTGCCTGTCGTACGAGCTCCTCCAGCGCGTGGGGGACTCCACCCGGTTCCTGCTCGTCGAGGAGTGGGAGTCGCAGGACCATCTCGACGCCCACACCCGGACGGAGCACTTCGTGCGGCTCGTCGCGGAGCTCGAGCAGCTCGAGAGGGCCGCGCCCGCAGAGCTCTACCGACGCGTTCTCTAGGACGCGCTCGCTCAGGCAGGCAACGCGGGGCCCCTGGTCTCCGACGCTCGCCCCTCGTCAACGGACGACCGCCGCACGTCCCGCAGCCAGGTCGCGACCGTGTCGACATCCGCGACGATCATCCCCACCGACGGGTCGACCTGGTGCAACAACACCCTGGCAGGGTGCGCGCCCTCGATCCACCTGCGGTCCCCGGCCGGGTACGTCATCGACCCAGACGAACGGGCGTCCGTCCGCGATGCGCACCAGTACCTTCGTCCTCCACTGCAGGTCGTCCACCCCGTGGTCGCCGTCGTCGGCAGGAAGGTCGGACACCCGTAGGTGCGGGAGGCCGAGCAACGGCGCGATCACCTCGTTGGCGCCGCGCATCCACGGTCGCCCTCATCAGCTCGCACCCCAGGCCGGTCAGCAGCGGGCCGAGAGCGCGAGCCACGCTCGCCAGGTGGGGGTTCGACGCCGCCGTCCAGGACTCAGGACCCGGAACACGCGGCAACTCCGGCTGCCGAACGGGAGCAGCGGCCCGTCGACGTCGAGGAACGGGATCTGGCGCGATGCGGCGCTCACCCCTGCACCGTTGTGCAAGCGGCATCTTCGACGCCGCCCCTCCCGAGACCGGCATGGCCCGCGTGCGGCTGGCGACTGCTATCTCGTCGACCGCTGGCGGCGTGCCTCGTAGAGCACGATCGAGGCTGCGTTGGCTGCGTTGAGGGAGCTGGCCGCGCCGGCCATCGGGATGCTGAGCGTGACGTCCGCTGCGTCGCGCCATGCGCGCGACAGCCCCGCGGTCTCGTTGCCGACGAGGAGCAGCACGGGCTGCGTCAGGTCGAACGCCGAGATCTCGGCGTCGCCGTCCTCGTCCGTTGCCGCGACGACGATCGGCACGCCGGCCGAACGCTGATGCTCGACCCACTCCACGACGTCGTGGGGAGACGCGGCGCGCACGGTCGGCACGGCGAAGAAGGAACCTGTCGAGGCGCGGACGGACTTCGGGTCGTACGCGTCTGCGGCGTGCCCGGTGGTGATCACACCGTGTGCGCCGAGGGCGTCCGCTGAGCGGATGATCGACCCGATGTTGCCCGGCTGCGTCGGGCGGTCGAAGACCAGACCGAGGAAGTCCGCACGCGCCGGAATCCGCGTGAGGTCGTCGGGAGCCATGCCGACGACCGCCAGTACCTCGGCCGCCCCCTCGGTCTTCTCGCTGAGCTCGGCCAGCAGGTCCGACGACATCGCCACCTTCTCGGCGTTCGGCTGCGACGCGAGCAGGTCGCGAGCCCAGGGCGAGAGCGACCGGTCGGCGTCGTACAGCAGGGCACGGACGTCCCACCCGTGCTCGATCGCCAGGTTGACCGGCCGGACGCCCTGCACGATGAACTCTCCGGCGCGGTGACGCTTGGAGCGGTTGGACAGGAGCGTCTGCAGCACCTGGAATCGAGCATTGCGTGCGCTGATGCGGGTGACCACGTGTTCCTCCGGAGACCTGGCAGCATCTGGGTCCGGCCGCCTGACTCGAAGGCTACCGGCTCGGCACGCGGCTCGAGGTCCTGGCCTGCGGCCGGCGGAACTTGGTCGCGCCGCGACCGAGGTCGACACACGCAACACAAGAGCCCCGAGACACCTGATGGTGTCCGGGGCTGAGTTACCAGCGGCGAGGGCCGGGGCGTCGAGTGCGCGCGATGCGATCCGGGTATGCCAAAGGCCCACCCCGTGAGGGGTGGGCCTTTGGTGAATGGTTGTCCGGCGGCGACCTACTCTCCCACCCCGTCTCCAGGGCAGTACCATCGGCGCTGAGAGGCTTAGCTTCCGGGTTCGGAATGGGACCGGGCGTTTCCCTCTCGCTATGACCGCCGTAACTCTATGGAGATGTTCGGGGCCCCCGGTTACGTGGGGGTGTGCCCGTATCTCGGGAACCGCACAGTGGACGCGTAGCAATAAGTTTGTGTGTTATCAAGTTGTCGGCTTATTAGTACCGGTCAGCTTCAGCAGTCTTTAGTCCTGCCTTACACATCCGGCCTATCTACCCAGTGGTCTAGCTGGGAGCCTCTCCCCCTTGCGGGGATGGAAACCTCATCTTGAAGCAGGCTTCCCGCTTAGATGCTTTCAGCGGTTATCCCTTCCGAACGTAGCTAACCAGCCGTGCTCCTGGCGGAACAACTGGCACACCAGAGGTTCGTCCGTCCCGGTCCTCTCGTACTAGGGACAGCCCTTCTCAAGTTTCCTGCGCGCGCAGCGGATAGGGACCGAACTGTCTCACGACGTTCTAAACCCAGCTCGCGTACCGCTTTAATGGGCGAACAGCCCAACCCTTGGGACCTACTCCAGCCCCAGGATGCGACGAGCCGACATCGAGGTGCCAAACCATGCCGTCGATATGGACTCTTGGGCAAGATCAGCCTGTTATCCCCGGGGTACCTTTTATCCGTTGAGCGACGGCGCTTCCACAAGCCACCGCCGGATCACTAGTTCCGACTTTCGTCCCTGCTCGACCTGTCAGTCTCACAGTCAAGCTCCCTTGTGCACTTGCACTCGACACCTGATTGCCAACCAGGCTGAGGGAACCTTTGAGCGCCTCCGTTACATTTTAGGAGGCAACCGCCCCAGTTAAACTACCCACCAGGCACTGTCCCTGATCCGGATTACGGACCGAGGTTAGATATCCAGAGCGACCAGAGTGGTATTTCAACGTTGACTCCACACACACTGGCGTGCATGCTTCACAGTCTCCCACCTATCCTACACAAGCCGCACCGAACACCAATACCAAGCTATAGTAAAGGTCCCGGGGTCTTTCCGTCCTGCTGCGCGTAACGAGCATCTTTACTCGTAGTGCAATTTCGCCGAGTTCGCGGTTGAGACAGCGGAGAAGTCGTTACGCCATTCGTGCAGGTCGGAACTTACCCGACAAGGAATTTCGCTACCTTAGGATGGTTATAGTTACCACCGCCGTTTACTGGGGCTTAAATTCTGAGCTTCGCTCCGAAGAGCTGACCCGTCCTCTTAACCTTCCAGCACCGGGCAGGCGTCAGTCCGTATACATCGTCTTGCGACTTCGCACGGACCTGTGTTTTTAGTAAACAGTCGCTTCTCCCTGGTCTCTGCGGCCGTCAACGCTCGGGAAGCTAGTTCCGTCACGCATCGGGCCCCCCTTCTCCCGAAGTTACGGGGGCATTTTGCCGAGTTCCTTAACCACGATTCTCTCGATCGCCTTAGTATTCTCTACCTGACCACCTGAGTCGGTTTAGGGTACGGGCGGCTAGAACCTCGCGCCGAGGCTTTTCTTGGCAGCATAGGATCACCCAATTCGCGCATACGCGCTATCTATCAGTTCTCAGGCTATGTGAACAGCGGATTTGCCTACTGTTCGCCCTACAACCTTGGACACGGTCAACCATCGCCGTGCTGGGCTACCTTCCTGCGTCACCCCTGTTAATACGCTTACCTAGTACCGGTTCGGGTCGCGCGCCGCTCCAGCGGTGTCTCCCGAAGGAGACGATGCTGGTTAAGGGCGCTTAGCATCACCGGGTTCGGTATGGGCGGTTCTTCGCCGGTAGGAGAATATCAACTCCTTGTCCATCGACTACGCCTGTCGGCCTCGCCTTAGGTCCCGACTTACCCAGGGCGGATTAGCCTGGCCCTGGAACCCTTGGTCATTCGGCGGACGGGTTTCTCACCCGTCTTTCGCTACTCATGCCTGCATTCTCACTCGTGTAGGCTCCACCGCTGGGTTACCCCGCGACTTCACTGCCCACACGACGCTCCCCTACCCATCCACACGCCTGGACCACGAAGGCCTAGCGTTTGTGTGAATGCCACAGCTTCGGCGGTGTACTTGAGCCCCGCTACATTGTCGGCGCGGAATCACTTGACCAGTGAGCTATTACGCACTCTTTCAAGGGTGGCTGCTTCTAAGCCAACCTCCTGGTTGTCTGTGCAACTCCACATCCTTTCCCACTTAGCACACGCTTAGGGGCCTTAGCTGGTGGTCTGGGCTGTTTCCCTCTCGACTACGGAGCTTATCCCCCGCAGTCTCACTCCCGCGCTCTCACTTACCGGCATTCGGAGTTTGGCTGACGTCAGTAACCTTGTAGGGCCCATCGGCCATCCAGTAGCTCTACCTCCGGCAAGAAACACGCGAGGCTGCACCTAAATGCATTTCGGGGAGAACCAGCTATCACGAAGTTTGATTGGCCTTTCACCCCTAACCACAGGTCATCCCCCAGGTTTTCAACCCTGGTGGGTTCGGTCCTCCACGTAGTCTTACCCACGCTTCAACCTGCCCATGGCTAGATCACTTCGCTTCGGGTCTAGACCCAGCGACTCATTCGCCCTATTCAGACTCGCTTTCGCTACGGCTTCCCCACACGGGTTAACCTTGCCACTGAGCACTAACTCGCAGGCTCATTCTTCAAAAGGCACGCTGTCACCCCTGCTAGGGAGGCTCCAACGGATTGTAGGCACACGGTTTCAGGTACTATTTCACTCCCCTCCCGGGGTACTTTTCACCTTTCCCTCACGGTACTGGTCCGCTATCGGTCACTAGGTAGTATTTAGGCTTAGCAAGTGGTCTTGCCGGATTCACACGGGATTTCTCGGGCCCCGTGCTACTTGGGATCCCCTTCGGGAGGCCGCGTCATTTCGTCTACGGGGGTCGCACCCTCTGTGCCGGGCCTTTCAATGCCCTTCGACTATAACGCGGCTTTCTGACTCCCTGACCGGGTACCAGCCCGGTCTGAAAGGTCCCACAACCCCGCCCATGCAACGCCTGGTAGCTATCACACATGAACGGTTTGGCCTGTTCCGCTTTCGCTCGCCACTACTCACGGAATATCTCTTCCTGTCGGTACTGAGATGTTTCACTTCCCGACGTTCCCTCCACACACCCTATATATTCAGGTGCGGGTCACTGGACATGACTCCAGCGGGGTTTCCCCATTCGGAGATCCTCGGATCACGGTTCGTTTGCCAACTCCCCGAGGCTTATCGCAGGCTACAACGTCCTTCATCGGCTCCTAGTGCCAAGGCATCCACCCTGTGCCCTTAAAAACTTGACAACAAAAAATTGCAGAGAACAAAGATAAATCTTTGATCTTACAAAGATGCTCGCGTCCACTGTGCAGTTCTCAAGCTACGGACGATCCCACCCGCTCCCACGGCCTACCAACACAACCGGTTGGCGGTTCACCCAGGAGACGCGATGGCCCGTTCAGAGCGACCCCACCCATGCGGGCGGTTCCCTCAGGACCCAACAGTGTGCTTGGCAAACCCTTCCCCCGTACCCGTGATGTTCCACCACCCACACAAGATGGGCAGGTACTGACACGAACCGTCATGGCCGAGCTCTTCGTTAATGTTCCACCCTTGAGCAACCATCCACCCACGCGTTCGGCGAGTGCCATGGCCTCTGCACAACCAGCACCACAAGGGCGCCGACTGTGAGTGATGCTCCTTAGAAAGGAGGTGATCCAGCCGCACCTTCCGGTACGGCTACCTTGTTACGACTTAGTCCCAATCGCCAGTCCCACCTTCGACAGCTCCCTCCACAAGGGTTGGGCCACCGGCTTCGGGTGTTACCGACTTTCGTGACTTGACGGGCGGTGTGTACAAGGCCCGGGAACGTATTCACCGCAGCGTTGCTGATCTGCGATTACTAGCGACTCCGACTTCATGGGGTCGAGTTGCAGACCCCAATCCGAACTGAGACCGGCTTTTTGGGATTCGCTCCACCTCGCGGTATCGCAGCCCTTTGTACCGGCCATTGTAGCATGCGTGAAGCCCAAGACATAAGGGGCATGATGATTTGACGTCATCCCCACCTTCCTCCGAGTTGACCCCGGCAGTCTCTTATGAGTCCCCACCATGACGTGCTGGCAACATAAGACGAGGGTTGCGCTCGTTGCGGGACTTAACCCAACATCTCACGACACGAGCTGACGACAACCATGCACCACCTGTACACCGACCTTGCGGGGCAACCATCTCTGGAAGTTTCCGGTGTATGTCAAGCCTTGGTAAGGTTCTTCGCGTTGCATCGAATTAATCCGCATGCTCCGCCGCTTGTGCGGGCCCCCGTCAATTCCTTTGAGTTTTAGCCTTGCGGCCGTACTCCCCAGGCGGGGCACTTAATGCGTTTGCTGCGGCACGGAACTCGTGGAATGAGCCCCACACCTAGTGCCCAACGTTTACGGCATGGACTACCAGGGTATCTAATCCTGTTCGCTCCCCATGCTTTCGCTCCTCAGCGTCAGTTGCGGCCCAGTGACCTGCCTTCGCCATCGGTGTTCCTCCTGATATCTGCGCATTCCACCGCTACACCAGGAATTCCAGTCACCCCTACCGCACTCTAGTCTGCCCGTACCCGATGCAAGCTCAAGGTTGAGCCTTGAGTTTTCACACCAGACGCGACAAACCGCCTACGAGCTCTTTACGCCCAATAATTCCGGACAACGCTTGCGCCCTACGTATTACCGCGGCTGCTGGCACGTAGTTAGCCGGCGCTTCTTCTGCAGGTACCGTCACTTGCGCTTCTTCCCTGCTGAAAGAGGTTTACAACCCGAAGGCCTTCATCCCTCACGCGGCGTCGCTGCATCAGGCTTTCGCCCATTGTGCAATATTCCCCACTGCTGCCTCCCGTAGGAGTCTGGGCCGTGTCTCAGTCCCAGTGTGGCCGGTCGCCCTCTCAGGCCGGCTACCCGTCGTCGCCTTGGTAGGCCATTACCCCACCAACAAGCTGATAGGCCGCGAGTCCATCCCAGACCGATAAATCTTTCCAGACACTCCCCATGCAGGGGCGTCTCGTATCCAGTATTAGACCTCGTTTCCAAGGCTTATCCCGGAGTCTGGGGCAGGTTACTCACGTGTTACTCACCCGTTCGCCACTGATCCGCCCAGCAAGCTGGGCATCACCGTTCGACTTGCATGTGTTAAGCACGCCGCCAGCGTTCGTCCTGAGCCAGGATCAAACTCTCCGTAAATGTTTGCTATCAACCCCGAAGGATTAACAACCATACGAAGCGGACCCGAAGGTCCATAATCATGGCTACAAACCGAAAACATGACGTTTTCAATTCATACCAAATAGAAGTCTCAACACGAACACACAACACACACCAAACGATGCGCGCCACACGCCCATGCAGGACAATTGGCATTAACTATCAAGCACACTGTTGAGTTCTCAAGCAACCGACACGCACCGACTCCAACCCACCAGGGGCCTTCACTCGGGGCAACTTCTCTAACCTACCAGACCGGCTTCTTCGTTTCAAACCCGGCGAACCGGGTCAAACTCGGAGGTCGATCCCCGACGTCAGGTTCTGGAGGCGCGAGGCGTCCAGATCAAGATGTCGGATTTCAGTCCGGGGCAACAGCCACTTCGCGGCGGCTCCGAGGAGCTTCGCAGTGGTGTCTGTCTCTCCCTGCCGGGCTGACTTCGAGAACATTACGGGGAGGTGAACGCTCCGGTCAACCCGGCCGCGCGTGACCCCGGTCACCGAGAGGATCGGCGCCGCGCATCGGCGCGCACGGCCGCCGCGCATCGCCGAACAGAGCACCCCCCAGAGCACCGATCAGGTCACCGACCGGCGTCGCCGACGGCCCCCCGGTACCGCTCCCCCATCTCGCGGACCGCGGTGCGCAGCTCGGCCGGCCCGACGACCTCGAACGGGACGTCGAACATCCCGACCCACGCGGCCAGGCCGCGCCACGACCACGACCCCGCGACGAGCCGCGACCGGTCCGGTCCGAGGGCCTCGATCAGCCCCTGGTCCCCCACCCACGGTGCGAGGTCGTCCGCCCGGGCGTGCAGGACGACCTCGCCCTCGGCGGGCCATCGCGGACGGGAGAACTGGTGCGCGACGTACGCGGCGACGTCGGGCACGGGGCCCTGCCCGCGGGTGGCACGCCGCCCTGCGCCCCCTCCCCGCACTCCGCCAGGGTGTCCACGGTCCGTCGGCACCGCCGGCAGGTCGCGCGGCGCGAACCTCGGCCCCGTGGGCGTCCGCGGGGTCATCCGGTCGACGCGGAACGTGCGCCAGTCCTGGCGCTCGAGGTCCCACGCGACGAGGTACCAGCGCCCGCCCCACGTCACGAGGTGGTGCGGCTCGGCGCGGCGCGGGGGCCGGAAGGCCGCGTCGCCCGAGCCGAGCAGCGGCGCGGACCCGCCGTCGTAGTCGAAGCGCAGCACCTCGCGCGCCCGCACGGCGCTGCCCACCGCGACCAGCACGGCCGGGTCGACGTCGGGCCGCGCGGCCTGCCCGGACGACCGCACCACGGTCACCTCGAGCGCGTCGATCCGCCCGCGCAGCCGCGCGGGCATGACCTGGCGGATCGTCGCGAGCGCTCGCTGCGCCGGCTCCTCGAGCCCACCCACCTGGGACGTCTGGAGGGCGACCGCGACCGCGACGGCCTGCTCGTCGTCGAACAGCAGGGGCGGGAGGTCGGAGCCCGCGTCGAGGCGGTACCCGCCGTCGGGCCCCTTGGTCGCACGCACGGGGTAGCCGAGCTCGCGCAGGCGGTCGACGTCGCGCCGCACCGTGCGCGGGCTGACGCGCAGGCGCTCGGCGAGCGCCTCCCCCGGCCAGTCGCGGCGGGCCTGGAGCAGGGAGAGCAGGGCGAGGAGCCGGGCCGAGGTCTCGAGCATGCTCCCAGCGTCGCACGAGTAGCGGACAGAACCTGACCGCTACCTCCGACAGGGTGGAGTCATCACCCACTCCTGGAGGACACCGTGATCCACACCCGCTCCCTCACGAAGGACTTCGTCGTGAGCCGCCACGAGACCGTGCACGCCGTGCGCGGCATCTCGCTCGACATCGAGCCGGGCGAGCTCGTCGCCGTCCTGGGCCCCAACGGGGCCGGGAAGACCACGACCCTGCGCATGCTCACGACGCTCATCGCGCCCACCTCGGGCAGCGCGACCGTCGCGGGGTACGACGTCGTCGCGCACCCCGCGCAGGTCCGTCACCACATCGGGTACGTCGGGCAGGGCAACGCTGCGGGCCACAACCAGCGGGCCGTCGACGAGCTCGTGACGCAGGGCGTCGTGTACGGCCTCGACCGCCGGGCCGCGCGCCGTCGGGCCGACGAGCTGTTCGAGGCGCTCGACCTGACCGCGCTGCGCACGCGCAAGGTCGCGGACCTCTCGGGCGGGCAGCGTCGCCGCCTCGACGTCGCGATGGGCCTCGTCCACTCGCCGTCGCTGCTGTTCCTCGACGAGCCCTCGACCGGGCTCGACCCGCACAACCGCGCGAACCTGTGGGAGCACGTCCTGCGCATGCGGGCCGACGCGCTCGCCGCCACGGGCGACCCCATGACGATCGTCCTGACCACGCACTACCTCGACGAGGCCGACACCATGGCCGAGCGCGTCGTCGTCGTCGACCACGGCGAGGTCATCGCCGACGACACCGCGGAGGCGCTCAAGACGAACCTCGCCGGGGACCGCGTGGTCCTCGAGACCACGCCCGACGACGGCGCTCGCCTCGCGCAGCTCGTCTCGCGCGCGGACGGGGTCCGAGAGGTCGGGACGACCGACGGCACGGGCGTCACCCAGGTCTCGGCCCGCGCCGCGGACGGGCCCGCGCTCCTCCCGGCCCTGCTGCGCGCGGCCGACCACGCGGGCGTCGTCGTCGCCACGGCCCAGGTCCACCGCCCCACGCTCGACGACGTGTTCCTCGCGCTGACCGGCCGCAGCCTGCGCGAGTCGGGCGGAGCAGACAAGGCCAGCACCTCGGGCGGAGCAGACGAGGCCAGCGCCTCACCCACGGCACAGACCACCGAGAGCGTCGCGCTCTCCGGGAAGGACGCAGCATGAGCACCGTCGACACCACGACCACGACCGGCGGCGGTCCCGCTCCCACGCGCCCGCAGCCCGGCTCCGGCTCTGCGTCGGGACGCCCTGGAGCCCGCCCCCGCGGCCGGCTCGCGAACCTGGGCCGCGACACCTGGATCGTCCTGGTCCGCGAGCTGCGCCCCCTGCTCCACGACCCGTTCTCGGTCGTGTTCGGCCTGGTGCAGCCGCTCGTCTTCCTCGCGCTGTTCGGCCCCCTGCTCGTCGGGACGCTCAGCGGGCAGGACGGCGGCGCGACCGGGACGCTGGGCGGCAGCGTCTGGCAGTGGTTCGTGCCGTCGATCCTCGTGATGACGACGCTGTTCGGCACGTCGACCACGGGCGCCAACCTCCAGCAGGAGCTCAACACCGGCGCGCACGAGCGCATGCTCGTCTCGCCGCTGTCCCGACCGTCGCTGCTCCTGGGACGCGCACTCAAGGAGATGGTCCCGATCGCGGCGCAGTCGGTCGTGGTCGTGCTCGTGATGCTGCCGTTCGGGTTCGAGCTCTTTCCCGTCGGCGCGGTCCTCGGGCTGGCGATGCTCGCGATCTTCGGCGTCGGGGTCGGGTCGCTCAGCTACGCGCTGGCCCTCGCGGTCCGCAAGCAGGAGTGGATGTTCTGGCTCGTGCAGCAGACGCTGCTCTTCCCGCTCATGATCCTGTCCGGGATGCTGCTGCCCCTCGAGACCGGCCCGTCGTGGATGCGGGCCGCAGCCCACCTCAACCCCCTGACCTACCTGGTCGACGCCGAGCGCGCACTCTTCGCGGGCGACCTGACCTCGTCGGCCGCCGCCTGGGGATGGGTCGCCGCGCTGGTGACCGCCGCCGTCGGGCTGGCCGTGGGGATCAGGACCATGGTGCGCAGCACGGACTGAGGCCCCCGAGGACGACGCAGGGGTGGCACGCCCTCGGCGTGCCACCCCTGCGTCCGCCGCTCCTGCGGCAGGGACCTCAGGCGTACTGCTCGCGGAACGCGTCCGTGAGCGTCGGCCCGCCGTCGCCCAGGCGCCACACGCTCCACCCGTCGGCCGTCGCCGTGCCCGAGGCCGCGATCGCCGCGGCGTCCGGGTGACGGAAACGGGCGCCGTCGGTCAGCTCGATGAAACCGTCCGGGTACAGGACCGCCTCGAAGCGCTGCCCACGACGCGGGCGCGACCACACGAGCGACACGGGCGTGCCGAACGCCCGGGCGAGGGCGTGCAGGTCCGGGTCGTCGTCCGGGTCGTCGTCCAGCACGGAAGCGGGCGGGGCCGGCGGGGCCGGCACGAGGTCCTGACCCAACGGGTCGATCGAGCTGAGGGCGTCGACCACCGGGACGTTCACGGGCGGCTGATACGACAACGGGTCGTACGCGGGCGCCTCTGCCTCGTACGACTCGCGCGTCAGCACCGACTCGCGCGTACGGATGGACTCCCGGGTCCGGATGGACTCGCGCGTCAGGATCGAGGCACGGCTCGGCGTGCGCGACGACAGCGCGTCCTCCGCAGCCTGCGTCGACGAGTAGCGGCCGAACTCGGACGCCTCGTCCGCGGGCGGCGACGCGAGCAACGGCACGGGCGGGACCGGCGGCGCCTGCGGGACGGGCGGCACGGAGAGCTCGTCGGGCCGACCGCGGTCCGCGCCGAGCAGGGGCTCGTGGACCGGTTCGAGCGTGCCGGTCACGTCCGCCGAGCCCGCGGCGCTGCCGTAGACGGTCGCGGTGGGCTCGAGCTCGGAGCCCCGGCGACGGTCGGAGCGCGAGCGCTGCGTGACGATCGGCAGCTTGCCCGTGAGCGCACGGCCCACCGCGACGCCTTCGGCGAAGTCCGCGGTGCGCTGCGCCGAGCGCGTCGGCTCGACGGCCGCGCGGCGGGGGGCGGCCGGGGCCGACGGACGTGCGGTGCGCTCGGGCACGAGCGGCGAGACGTCGACGAACCTGCGCCCGTCCGCCCCGTGCATCACGCCGAGCTTGAGGACCGACACCGACGACCCGGGCTGGCGCAGGAAGTCCAGCGCGTCGACGATGCCGTCCTCCGCGCTCGAGCAGATGACGATCAGGCGGGCCCCGGTGGCCCGCGACGTCGCCTGCGAGCGCGTGAGCGGCACGTTGTCGTAGAACGTCGTGACGTCCTGCTGGAACCGCGCCGCGCCCCCGGCGTAGCGGCCCGCGAGCTCGGCCCGCGTGAGCTGCCCGGCGCGGCCGGCATGGTTCATGGCCCGCGTCAGGGTCTCCTCGGTCAGCTCCGAGACGACCTCGATCACGACGGGAAGGCCCGCGGCGTCGAGTGCGAGCAGGTGCGGCTCGTCGATCGACGCACCCTGCCTGACGGGGAAGATCTGCTCACCGAGCAGGCCGTCCAGGTGGCCGTCGACCACGCGCTGCGCGACCGTGCCGAAGCCCCCACCCGCCGGCTGCGACGGGCGGACGAGAACTGGACGCTCGGCGTCCACCTCGAAGAGGGGCATCTTGGTCTCCTGCGGCTCGGGAAGCGACCTCGAACGCTGCCCGGGACGGCGGCGTTGCCGCATAGCCTACGACGCCCGTGCGAGCGACTCGAACGAGTGCGTTTCACCCACTGGGACGAGGGCGTCCCGGTGGGTGTCAGTCCTTGGCCAGACGCTCCTCGACACGCTCGACCTTGCCGGTCAGCTCCCCCGTCCGACCTGGGCGGATGTCCGCCTTGAGCACCAACGAGACGCGATGCCCGCCGGCCCCCGCGGCCTCGGTCGCGCGCTTGACGACGTCCATGACCTCGTCCCACTCGCCCTCGATCTCGGTGAACATCGACGTGGTCCGGTTCGGCAGGCCCGAGGCGCGGACGATACGGACGGCCTCGGCGACGGCGTCCGTGACGGACTCGCCGGCACCGAGCGGGGCGACGGAGAAAGCGAAGATGGCCATGAGCCCATCATGCCGCGTCTCGGGTTCCGCCGTGCCGGGCGTCCCCCGCTGCACGTAGCGTGGGGCTCATGCGAATCGGAGCACACGTCGACCAGGCCGATGCCGTCAACCAGGCACGAGCGATCGGCGCCGACCAGGTCCAGGTCTTCCTCGGCGACCCGCAGGGCTGGAAGGGCGCCGAGTTCACCTACCCCGGCGGCGCCGAGGCACTGCGCGCGGACGCCGCGGCCGCGGACCTCGACCTCTACGTGCACGCGCCGTACGTCATCAACGTCGCGAGCACCAACAACCGCATCCGCATCCCGAGCCGCAAGTCGCTCCAGAAGATCGTCGACGGTGCGGCCGAGATCGGCGCCAAGGGCGTGATCGTCCACGGCGGCCACGTGACCGCGAACGACGACGTCGCGGTCGGCTACGACAACTGGCGCAAGGCGATCGACGCGCTCGACGCCAAGGTGCCCGTCCTGATCGAGAACACCGCGGGCGGCGCCAGGTCGATGGCCCGCACGATCGAGAGCATCGGGCGGCTGTGGGACGCGATCGGGGCGGCGGAGGGTGGCGACCAGGTCGGCTTCACGCTCGACACGTGCCACGCGTGGGCGGGCGGGATCGACCTGAGCACCGCCGCCGACCAGGTCCGCGCCGTGACGGGCCGCATCGACCTGGTGCACGCGAACGACAGCCGGGACACGTTCGACTCGGGCGCGGACCGCCACGCGCACTTCGGCGACGGGCTCATCCCGCCCGACGAGCTGGTCGCGGTCGTCGCCTCGGCCGGGGCGCCCGTGATCTGCGAGACGCACGGCGACATGGGCCCGGACATCGCCTGGTTGCGCTCGCGCCTGGGCTGAGCGGCCCGACGGCGCCGCTCGCCCCGGGTGGCCGGGTGCGGCCGGGCGTCGCGATCGTCGGGTTGGCCGACGTCCGACCGGCCGAACCGGACGGCCCCTCGCCGAACATGCGGTTGCCGTCGGTCGAGCATGCGGTTGGCGTCAGTTTCGGGGTGGAGACGGACGCCAACCGCATGTTCGGCACCGAGAAGGTCAGCCCGTGTTCTGCAGGCCCGCCGCGACGCCGTTGACCGTGAGCAGCAGCAGGTGCTGCAGGCCGTCCTTGTACTGCCCCTCGGCGCCCGAGCGCAGGCCGCGCAGCGCGCGGAGCTGGAGCAGCGAGAGCGCGTCGACGTACGGGCTGCGGAGCTGGACCGCGCGCCCCAGGACCCGGCGACCGGCCAGCGGCCACTCGTTCCCGGAGATCTTGAGGACCCACTCGCGCGTCAGGCGCAGCTCGTCGAGGATCTTCGCCGCGAGGTCGTCACGGTCGCCCAGCGCGAGGTAGCGCTCCGCGATCCGCTCGTCGGCCTTGGCGAGCGACATCTCGACGTTGTCGATGAGCGTCGCGAACAGCGGCCAGTCGCGGTGCGCCTCGCGCAGCCGCTCCAGGTCGCCGAACTCCTGGAGCGAGGTGCCCAGGCCGTACCAGCCGGCGAGGTTGATACGGGCCTGCGACCAGGAGAACACCCACGGGATGGCGCGCAGGTCCTCGAGCGACTCGACCGACAGGCCGCGGCGGGCCGGGCGCGAGCCGATCGGCAGCAGGCCGACCTCCTCGAGCGGCGTGACCTCGGAGAACCACTGCGGGAAGCCCTCGCTGCGGACCAGCGCGTGGAAGTGCTCGCGCGAGGACGAGTCCAGGGCTGCTGCCACGTCCGCGAAGCGCGCGGTGGCCTCGGCGTTGCGGCGCTCGACCGACGGCGCGGAGGCGAGCAGCGTCGCGGCTGCCACCTGCTCGATGTGCCGGGCGGCGATGGTCGCGTCGCCGTAGCGGGCGGTGATGACCTCGCCCTGCTCGGTGAGCTTGAACCGCCCGTCGACCGAGCCCGGGGGCTGGGCCAGCACGGCGCGGTTCGCAGGACCGCCGCCGCGCCCCAGGGCGCCGCCCCGGCCGTGGAACAGCGTCAGGTTGATCTCGTGGCGCTGGGCCCACTGAGCGATGCGGCTCTGCGCCGAGTGTAGGGCGAGGGTCGCCGAGACCGGGCCCACGTCCTTGGACGAGTCCGAGTAGCCGAGCATGACCTCGACCTTGCGACCGTTCTCCGCGAGGCGGCGCTGGACCTGGGGCAGCTCGAGCGCCGCCTCGAGGATCTCGACGCTCGCCTCGAGGTCCGCGAAGGTCTCGAACAGCGGGATCGCGTCGATCACGGGTGCGTCCTCGGCGCCCTCGAACGCGAGCTCGGCGAGCTGGTAGACCGCGGCCAGGTGCTCGGGCTTCTGCGTGAACGAGACGATGTAGCGGCGCGCAGCACGGATGCCGTAGCGCTGCTGGATCGAGCCGATCGCGCGGTAGGTGTCGAGGACCTCGCGCGTGCGGTCGGACAGCTGGCCGTGCACGCCGTGCTCCGCGATCTCGGCGAGCGCGGCCTCGTGGACCTGCGAGTGCTGACGGACCTCGAGCTCGGCCAGGTGGAACCCGAAGGTCTGCACCTGCCACACGAGCTGCTGCAGGTCTCCGTAGGCGGCGCGTGGCGCGCCCGCGGCGATGAGCGAGTCCTGGACGACCTTGAGGTCGGCCTCGAGCTGCTCGGGCACCGCGTACGCGAGGTCCGCGTCGCGCAGACGGGTCGCCGCGATGCGGCGCGCCACGACGAGCATGACCGCGCGGTGCGGCTCGGCCGGGGACTCGGCGGCGGCCTCGGCCGTGATGGCCTCGGAGAGCTGTCGCTGCTTCTGCCACAGCGAGCGCAGGCCGTCGGACGCGGGCGTGCCCTCCTCGTCGAGCGTGAGGGTGCGACCGATGCGCTGGGCGGCGCGCTCGAGGGCCTGGAGGGCGTGGTCGGCCGCGATGGCCGCGGCCTGGCGCGTGGTCTCCGCGGTGACGTTCGGGTTGCCGTCGCGGTCACCGCCGATCCAGGTGCCGAGGCGCACGAACGGTGCGGCGAGGGGGCGGTCGTGGCCCGCCTTGTCGGCCAGCAGCCAGTCGTCGAGGCGGCGGTAGACGGTCGGGAAGACCGTGAAGAGGGTCGCGTCGAACACGCTCATCGCGGTGCGGACCTCGTCGAGCGGTGAGGGCTTCGCCGCGCGGATCGGGGACGTACGCCACATGCCGTCGATCTCGGCGAGGAGCTTGCGCTCGTTCTCGGCGAGCGACGCGCCGCCGACCGGCAGGGCGTCGCGCTCGGTCAGCAGGCCCGACAGGCGCCGGATCGACGCGGAGATCGCCCGGCGGCGCGCCTCGGTCGGGTGGGCCGTGAGGACAGGGCGGAACTCGAGCCGCTGGAGGCGCGCGAGCGCCTCCTCGTGCCCCACCTCGTCCGCGAGCTGCGTGAAGGCCTCGGGCAGCGTGTCGTCGACGACCGACGGCGCGAGCTCGGCCTCGCGGTCGTGCAGGACACGCACGCGGTGGTGCTCCTCGGCCAGGTTCGCGAGGTGGAAGTACACGGTGAACGCGCGGGCCACCTGCTCGGCGCGCTCGTGGCTGAAGCTCTCGACGAGCCGCTCGGCCTCCTCGAGCGCTGCGTCCGCGTGCTCGCCGTACGCGCGGATCGAGAGCTCGCGCAGGCGCTCGACGTCGTCGAGCAGGGCGGGATCCCCCGACTCCGTCAGGACCGTGCCGAGCAGACGGCCGAGGAGCCGGACGTCGTCGCGCAGCGGCGCCGGGACCTCGTGCCGGGCGCCCGTGCGGCCGTTGCCGTCGGTGGATGCGGGGGAAAGGTTGTCGGTCACGGGTCCGTAGCCTAGGCGCTCCGCGGGTCGGCACGTCGACGGCGTCTGCCTGGTGGTCGCTCGTGACGGGGTGCAAGACCCCGCCACGTGCGGGGTCAGTCGGTGTACGCGCCCTGCCACACCGTGTCGAACGGCGCGTGCGAGCTCACGCGCGCCTCGATCGCCTCGGTGACGATCTGCTTCGCCACGCCCACGGCGCGCTCGACGTCGTTGCCCTTGGCGAGCTCGGCCGTGATCGCCGCGGCGAACGTGCAGCCCGCGCCGCTCACGCGCTCCTCGCCCACCTTGGGGACGGAGAAGACCGTGATCTCCTGGCCGTCGAACAGGACGTCGACCGCGTCCGGTCCGGGCAGCTCGACGCCGCCCTTGACGACCACGAAGTCCGGGCCCAGCGCGTGGATGCGCTCGGCGGCCTCGACCAGGTCGTCGACCGACTCGATCTTCTCCATGCCGGACAGGACCTTGGCCTCGAACACGTTCGGCGTGATGACCGTGGCGAACGGCAGGATCTTCTCGCGCAGCGCGGTGTCGGTGTCGAGGGCCGCGCCCGGCTCCTGGCCCTTGCAGATGAGGACCGGGTCGAGGACCACGTGGTGCCAGCGCTGGCTCGCGAGCGACTCGGCCACCACGTCGATCGTCGCGGGCGTGCCGAGCATGCCGATCTTCACCACGTCGAGGTCGTACGTGCTGGTCGCGGCCTCGAACTGGTCCGCGATGACCTGCGGCTCGACCGGGACGAACCGGTGGCCCCAGTCGTTCTTCGGGTCGAACGACACGATGCACGTCAGGGTCCCGACGCCGTAGACGCCCAGCTCCTGGAACGTCTTGAGGTCGGCCTGGATGCCGGCTCCCCCGGTGGCTTCCGATCCGGCGATGACGTACGCGAGGTTGACCATGGTGCTGCCTGTGTCCTTCGAGAAAGGTGTGGTGGGCCCGGGCCGAGCCCCCGGGAAAGCCTACGCCGCGTCGGGGCGCAGGGACCCACGAGGCGGGGCCGCCGCCGGGGTGCCGTCACCGCCCCGGTTGCCGTACCAGCCCCGCCTCGTACGCCCCGAGGACCGTCAGTCGCCGCCCGTGCCGGCGCGAGGCACGGGCTCGTCCGTGACCTCGGGGGCCGCGAGCATCTCGGGAGCGCTGCGCACCAGCAGCCACGCGGGCAGGATCGCGAGGCACAGCACGGGCAGCACCCCGACGTCCCCGACGACCGCGACCGCGACGAACAGCGCGATCCACCCGTCCCGCCCGACGGCCAGGACCACGCCCAGGACGCCGCTCGCGACCGAGAGCCCGAGCGGCGCTCCCGGGAACGCCGCGTTCACGGCCACCCCGGCCGCGACCCCGATGAACACCGCGGGGAAGATCCGCCCGCCCCGGAACCCCGCTGCGGCCGCGATCACGAGCGCCACGAGCTTGACCGCGAAGATGAGCACCAGGTTCCACGTCGAGAAGTCCGCGCGCTGCTGGACGAGCTCGAACGACTGCTGGGAGCCCTTGAACAGCGTGAGCGGGCCACCGATCGCGCCCAGGACGCCCAGGACCACGCCGCCGAGCGTCACGTACAGGACCGGGTTGCGCATGCCGTGGAAGAACCGGTGCACGTACGGGAACGCGAGCACGCCCAGCAGCGCGGCGCCCGCCGCGACCGTCGCGACCGCGAGCGAGATGCCGACGTCGCCGATGTCCGGCACCCCGAGGTCGGGCAGGTCCATCGACGCGAACGGACGCCCGAACGCGTCCATGGTCATGGCCCCCGCGCCGGCCGAGACGAGCGGCAGGAACAGCCGGTCGAACAGCGGGCCACCCCGGGGGAAGCCCGCGACGACCCCCGTGAACACGAGCGCGGCCGCGACCGGGGTCCCGAACAGCGCACCGATCGTCGCGGCCGCCGCGAGCATCACGACGAGGTCCGTCGGCACCTTGGGCCACAGTCGCGCGACCAGGGCGACGAGCAGCGCGGTGTTGATCGCGATGATCGGGTTCTCGGGCCCCAGGCTCACTCCCCCGGCGAGCCCCAGCACCGTGACGACCGCGAGGCTCGGCAGCACGCGCAACGGCAGCGGGGGCGCGATGAGCTCGGTCGTCGCGGAGTCGCGGCCGCCGTGTCCCGGGACGAGCCACACGACGAGCCCCACGAGCAGGCCCGCACCGGTCAGCATCCCGAAGATCCACCAGCGCGAGTCCGGGTCCACACCGAGCGCGCCCGGCAGGACCGTCCACAGGACGTCCTCGGCCTCGGCGGACAACCAGTCGAGCGCGTACAGCACGAGCGCCGAGATCACGCCGACGAGCACCGCCGGGACGCTCAGCCGCAGCAGGTTGCGCAGCGCAGGGGCGTCCGGCGGGAGCGCGGCGGGCGGCGCCGGGTGGGAGGTCACGTCGTCGTCCCTCGCAGGCATGCGCCCAGCGTGGCACGCGGGTGCTCCGCGCGCGCCCCGGGGGACGGGGCGCACCGGGCCGCGGGCCCCGTCGTCGAGATGCGGCCAGGTGGGGTCACGGACGGACCGTGACCCCACCTGGCCGCATCTCGCGTCGAGCCGTCAGGCCGTGCGACGAAGCCGCGCCCCCAGCGCGTACGCCCCGACGACGGTCGCCGCGGCGACCAGCACCACGTCCTTGAGGACGTACTGCCCGAGCAGCGTCATGCCCGAGCCGAACAGCTCGTCGAAGAACAGCACGGTCGGGGCGAGGATCCCGACGAACGCGCCGGCCATGACCACGAGCCCCGCGCGCAGCCAGTAGCCCGTGACGAGCGCGGCCCCGATGAAGCACTCGACGACCGCGGTCGCGACCACGGCGACCGTGCCGTGGACGAGCCCCAGGGTCAGGGTGTCGATCGTGCGCTCGGCGACGACCTCGGCCGGGCTCGCGCCGGGGAAGAACTTCAGGACCCCGAAGCCGAGGAAGACCAGGCCGAGGGCGACCCGCAGGGCAGGGACGGACCAGCGGGTCAGGAAGCGTGCGAGGGCGTCGACGGCGTCGCTCACGTGGGTCGAGACGGAGCCTCGGCGGGAGATCGCCGGACCGTTGACGGAGAGGGTGGACATGGACGTGCCTTTCGGGAGGTGGTGGGTTGTCGGCGCCGCGTCGTCGGGCGCACACCGAGAAGGAGACCTCCCGGGCGACGGGTGATGCGGGTCACCCCGCGTTTCACCCACCCTTCAGCCCCCGGGCAGCCGAAGGCCCCGACGGCGAACCGTCGGGGCCTTCGTCTCCCGCACCGCTGCGGGTCCCCGGCGCGCACCCCGGTCCCTCGTCCGGGTCCACCACCCGGCGCGCCGGTGGGTCTTCGCGCGGGACCCCCTACTTGCCGAACATCTGCGCGAACGACGGCACGCCGTCGAACATGCCCGTCGCGGTACGCGGGTCGCGGGCCGCGAGCGTGGTCGCGAGCTCCTTGGCCGCGCGGCGGATGCGGGCCGGGAGAGGGCCCGCGTCGTGCGTGCCGTCCCCCTCGGCCGCCCAGTCGTCCGTGGCCGCGAAGACCGAGGTCGTCGCGACGTCGGCGTGCAGGTAGGTGAACAGGGGGCGCATCGAGTACTCGACGGCCAGCGAGTGGCGCGACGTGCCACCCGTGGCGCCCAGCAGCACGGGCATGCCCTGGAGCGAGTCCTTGTCGAGGATGTCGACGAAGGACTTGAACAGGCCCGAGTAGGTGGTCGTGAACAGCGGGGTGACCAGCACGAGCGCGTCCGCGCCCGTGACCTTCTCGATCACCTCGGCGAGGTCACCGCTCGCGAAGCCCGTGAGCATCGCGTCGGTGATGGCGTGGGCGACGTCGCGCAGCTCGACGGTCGTGACCTCGGCGGCGACGCCCAGGTCGCCGAGCTCGGCCACCGTGGCGGCGGAGAGGCGGTCGGCGAGGAGGCGGGTCGAGGACGGCTGGCCGAGGCCGGCGGAGATCGCGACGATCTGGCGAGCGGTCATGAGGTGGTGCTCCTGGTTCGTGAGGGTTCTTCGAGTGTGCCGCACGGTGCGTGCGGCGGGCGGTGCGTGGCCCGGTGGTGCTGGGGGCCGGTGGTGCTGGGGGCCGGGCCGCCCCTGGCCACAAGGGCGGCCCGGCCCGCCCGGGACCGCTCCCGGGCGGACGGTCGGGTCAGAGACCGAACGCGGAGCCCTGGCGGGCGCCGCCGCCGGTGCCCGTGGCCCTCTCGGCAGCCTCGGCCGCCTGGATGTCGTCCTCGGCGGTCCGGCCCGTCCAGTGGTCGGCGGCCGCGACGACCTGCTCCGCGATCTTGCCCTCGGCGCGGGCCTTCGCGACGCGCTGGGCGTGGCTCGGCGGGTCGCTCGGGACGTGGGCGGGACGCTTGGCCTCCATCTCCTTGCGGAGCACGGGGACGACCTCGCCGGCCAGCAGGTCGATCTGCTCGAGGACCGTCTTGAGCGGCAGGCCCGCGTGGTCCATGAGGAACAGCTGGCGCTGGTAGTCGCCGACGTGCTCGCGCATGGCGCCGTAGCGGTCGATGACCTCCTGCGGGCTGCCCACGGTCAGGGGGGTCTGCGCGCTGAAGTCCTCGAGCGACGGGCCGTGCCCGTAGACGGGCGCGTTGTCGAAGTAGGGCCGGAACTCGCGCACGGCGTCCTGGGAGTTCTTGCGCATGAAGACCTGGCCACCGAGCCCGACGATCGCCTGGTCGGCCTTGCCGTGGCCGTAGTGCTCGAAGCGCTGGCGGTAGTACTGGACCATCTGCTTGGTGTGGCTCATGGGCCAGAAGATGTTGTTGTGGAAGAAGCCGTCACCGTAGTAGGCGGCCTGCTCGGCGATCTCCGGGGTGCGGATCGAGCCGTGCCAGACGAAGGGCGCGACGCCGTCGAGCGGGCGCGGCGTGGCCGTGAAGCCCTGGAGCGGCGTGCGGTACTTGCCCTGCCAGTCCACGACCTCCTCCTCCCAGAGGCGGCGCAGCAGCGCGTAGTTCTCGATCGCGAGGTTGACGCCCTCGCGGATGTCCTTGCCGAACCACGGGTAGACGGGGCCGGTGTTGCCGCGGCCCATCATGAGGTCCATGCGACCGTCCGAGATGACCTGGAGCATCGCGTAGTCCTCGGCGATCTTCACCGGGTCGTTCGTGGTGATGAGCGTCGTGGAGGTCGACAGGATGATGTTCTTCGTCTGCCCGGCGAGGTAGCCGAGCATCGTCGTCGGGGACGACGGGACGAACGGGGGGTTGTGGTGCTCACCCGTGGCGAAGACGTCGAGGCCTGCCTCGTCCGCGTGCTTCGCGATGGTGAGCATGGACCGCACGCGCTCGGTGTCGTTGGGCGTGCGACCGGTGACGGGGTCGGTGGTGACGTCGCCGACGGTGAAGATGCCGAACTGCATGGGGGTTGCTCCCTCGTCCTACAAGTTGATGCATTTGCATGTACTTGGAGGAGAACCGGGAGGGTCCCGGGGTTATTCCCCGGACCCGGAGGTGGCGTGGGTCACGCGGGAATCCCGCCCGCCCGACGGCGGAGCGCACCCTCGCGGAGAAGGTGCGCTCCGCCGTCGGGCACCCTGGAGAAGGCCTCCTACGCCGGACGCGGCGCGTACATGATCACCGCGACGCCCACGAGGCACAGCAGCGCCCCGAGCACGTCCCACCGGTCCGGCCGGAAGCCGTCGACGGCCATGCCCCACACGAGCGAGCCCGCGACGAACACTCCCCCGTACGCCGCCAGGATCCGCCCGAAGCTCGCGTCGGGCTGGAGCGTCGCGAAGAAGCCGTACAGCCCGAGCGCCACGACCCCCGCCCCGATCCAGACCCACCCCTTGTGCTCGCGGACCCCCTGCCAGACCAGCCACGCACCACCGATCTCGAAGAGGGCCGCGGCCCCGAAGAGCAGGATCGAGCGCAGGACGGTCACGGGGTCTCCTCGGGCGACGACGACGGGCGTGCGGGCAGGGCGCACCCATCCTCTCGCGCACAGCCCCCTCCCAGGCGGACGGGCAAGACTGGCGGGAGGTCGCAGCCCCCGACGGATCGGAGTCCCGATGCCCACCCCAGACACCGAGCACCTCGGCGCCACGCCGCAGGTGGCCGTCCGCCGCGCGCGCTTCGTCGACGTGCCCGGTGTCGCCCGGCTGCTCACCGCGGACCACCCCGTGGTCGACCTCGACGGCGACGGCACCCCCGACGCCCCGGTCGACCCCGAGCAGCTCTCGTCCGCGACCCGCCTCGTGCTGAGCCACGGGATCATGGAGCAGGGCGAGATCTGGGTCGCCGAGGACGCCGACGGGCTGCGGGCCACGACCGTGTGGCTCCCGCCCGAGGTCCCCGCCTTCGAGGACGAGCTGCGCGGGGTCCTGGTGCGCGAGGTGGGCGTCGACCCGCTCGACGAGCCCGCCGACGACGAGCCGGTCCGCGTCGCGACCCGTCAGGCCCTCGACGTCGCCCAGTCCGTGATCGCCGACGCGCTCGACGCCGTCCGCCCGCGCCTCATCCTCGTCGCCGCGGCCGTCGCGCCCGACGTCCAGGGCCCGGCCCGCACCGCCACCCTGCGCCTGCTCGTGGACGCGCCCGCGCGTACCGACCGCACTCCCGACGGCGCCCCCGTGGACGGCCCGCTGCTCACCGCCGTCGTCGACCCGGCCCGGGTCGAGGGGATGGAGCGCATCGGGTTCGTGGAGCACCGGAGCGTGGACCTGGTGCCGCACGGGAGGCTGTGGATCGGTGTGCGGGGCTGAGGGGTTCCGTCCCGGCTACACGACCGCCGCGACCGCGAGCGCCCCGGCGACCACGGCGAGCGGCGCGAGCACGAGCCCCTGCCGGACGAGCGGCCACCAGCCGACCTCGCGGAACCCCATCCAGTGCCGTGAGCACTGGACCCACCACAGCACGGTCGCGACCGACGCCCACGGCGTGACCAGCGGGCCCGCGTTCACGCCGACGAGCAGCGCCGCGAGCCGTGCGGGGTCGCCCGCGGCGGCGGGCTCGAGCGCGAGGTAGGCGGGCAGGTTGTTGACGACGTTGGCCGCGACGGCGCCCGCCCCCGCGACCTGGAGCAGGTCTCCCGTCCCGGTCCCGGTGCCCGCGAACCGGGCGAGCAGGTCGCCGAGGCCGTGCACCTGCCACGCCTCGACGGCGACGAAGAGCGAGGCGAGGACCAGGACGGTCCGCCAGGGCACGAGCTCGCCCACGGGCGCCACGAGGTCGCGGCGCCGCACGAGCGTCACGCCCAGCAGCACGGCGGCGCCGGCCACCGCGACGGCGGCCACGGGCAGCCCGACGGCGAAGCACGCCCCGAGCGCGACCGTCACGAGCGCGGCGAGCGGCAGGAGCACGCGGTCACGCTCGGCGGCCAGCGGGAGCGCGTCGAACGTCCCGAGCAGGTCGCGGCGGTGCGCCACGAACAGGTAGGCGACCGTCACCGCGACCACCGCGAGCGCCGGAAACCACATGGTCGCGGCGTACGGGACACCCGGCTGGAGCCCTGCGAGCCGGTGGGCGGCGAGCAGGTTCGTCAGGTTGGAGACGGGCAGCAGCAGCGAGGCCGTGTTCGCGAGCCCGAGCACGGTGAGCGCGAACGGCAGCGGCCGGGACCCGGTGCGCCGCGCGATCGTCAGGACCACGGGCGTGACCAGGACGGCCGTGGTGTCGAGCGACAGGACGACCGTGCACGTGCTCGCGAGGAGCACCACGAGCCCCCACAGGCGCAGGCGGCTGCCCCGGGCGAGACGCAGCGCCCAGGAGGCCGCGGCGTCGAACAGGCCTGCGGCCGCGCACATCTCCGCGACCACGGTGATCGCGACGAGGAACAGCAGGATCGGCCCGACGCGTGCCGCGAGCTCTCCCGCGGCGTCGAGCGGGAGCCATCCGACCGCGACCACGGACGCCGCCACCACGACGGCCACCGCCCACAGCGGCACCCGCACCCGTCGACCTGCCACGGCGTGCTCCCTCCCCGGCTCACAGCCTCCTCGTCCCGCCCGCGACCGCGAGCGCCCGCTGCGCGACGAGCGGCCGGGTCACTATCGCACGCGCCGAGGCGTCTGCCCTGGGCGTCGTGCGCTTTCGCACCGCGCCCGCAGCGGGCACAGTCGTGGGTATGACGGACGGGACGCGGTTGCTGGTGCTGGGCGGGACGGAGTTCGTGGGGCGGGCGGTCGTCGACGACGCCCTGGCCCGCGGCTGGGACGTCACCACGTTCCACCGGGGCACGCGCGAGGCCCCGCACGGGGTGCGGGTCCGCCACGGCGACCGCACGGTCGTCGGGGGCCTGGACGCCCTCGCGGAGGGCGAGTGGGACGTCGCGGTCGACACGTGGTCCGGGGCCCCGAGTGCCGTGCGCGACGTCACCCGCCTGCTCGACGACCGGGTGGGCCGGTACGTGTACGTGTCGAGCCGGTCGGTGTACACCTACCCGACCGAGGCCGGCGCGGGCGAGGACGCTCCCCTCGTGGAGGCCTCGCCCGACGACGGCGCAGACGTCGACTACGCGCGCGCCAAGCGCGGCGGCGAGCTGGCGGTCGAGGAGTCGTTCGGGCACCGAGCGATCCTCGCGCGGGCGGGGCTGATCCTGGGGCCGCGGGAGAACGTCGGACGCCTGCCGTGGTGGTTGCAGCGGATCGCGCGCGGCGGCCCCGTGCTCGCCCCCGGGCCCAGCGCACTGCCCCTGCAGTACGTCGACGCGCGCGACCTCGCGGCGTTCGTGCTCGACGCGACCGAGCAGGGCCTGAGCGGGCCGTTCAACGTCGTGAGCCCCAGCGGCCACGCGACCATGGGCGAGCTGCTCGACGCGTGCGTGACCGCGACCGGCTCGGACGCCGAGCTGCGCTGGACCGCGCCCGACGTGATCGCGGCCGCGGGCATCGAGCCCTGGACCGAGCTGCCCGTCTGGCTCCCCCCGGGCGACCTGCACGACACCCTGCACCGCGGCGACGTGTCGCGCGCGATCGAGGCGGGCCTGCGCAACCGCCCCGTCGAGGAGACGGTCGCGGACACCTGGGCCTGGCTGGGAACCCTGCCCGACGGCGCCGCTCCCCAGCGCGCCGACCGCCCCCGGGTGGGGCTCGACCCGGACAAGGAGGCGCGGGCGCTCGCGGGCTGACAGCGCTCACGCGAGCCTTCGGATCCCGGGGGACTCCGGCGAAGCAGGTTCCCGTCGCCGTGTTGGTATCCTTGCCGACACGGCGTCGGCAACTCGTGCCCGCCGGGAAGGAGCACCATGTTTCTCGCGTGGCGCGAGCTGTCGTTCGCGCGCTCACGATTCGCCCTGATGGGAGGGGTCGTCGCGCTCGTGTCCGTGCTCGTCGTCCTCCTGTCGGGCCTGTCCTCGGGACTCGTCAACGACGGTGTGTCAGGCCTCAAGAAGCTGCCCGTGACGGCCTTCGCGTTCGGCGCGGACACGTCCGTCGACTCGGCGTTCTCCCGCAGCACGGTCGACCGCGAGCAGGCCGAACGCTGGGCCGCCCGCGACGACGTCGCCGACGCAGCGCTGTTCGGCAACCAGCTCGTCAACGCCGAGGGCCCCGGCGGCGAGGCCGTCGACCTGGCACTCTTCGGCGTCGAGCCGGGGTCGTTCGTCGCTCCGTCCGCGACCGACCTGTCCGGCGGCGAGATCCTCGGGGACCCGCACGGGATCGTCGTCAGCGAGACGGTGACCGAGCTCGGTCTCGGCGTCGGGGACACCGTGACGGTCGAACGGCTGGGCACCGAGCTCACGATCGTCGGCGTGCTCGACGGTCAGCACACGTTCGGGCACGTCGACGTCGCCTACGTGCCGCTCACGACGTGGCAAGAGATCCACGCGGGCGCGGCCGACGGGTCCGAGGTGCGGCCCGAGGCGTACGACGAGGCGACCGCTGTCGCGCTCGCCGCCGTCGACGGAGCCGACCTCGACCTCGCGGCCGGTGACGCGGCCGCCGGCACCACGGCCGTGTCCCTCACCGAGTCCTTCGACGGGTCGCCGGGCTATGCGGCCGAGACGCTCACTCTCAACCTCATCCAGGTCTTCCTCTACGCGATCTCGGCGCTCGTCGTCGGTGCGTTCTTCACGGTCTGGACCATCCAGCGCAAGCACGAGATCGCGGTCGCACGTGCCATGGGTGCCTCGACGTCGTACCTCGTGCGCGACGCCCTCGGCCAGGCGGCGGTGCTCCTCGTGGTGTCCACCGCGGTCGGCATGGGCGCCGGGATCGGCTTCGGCGCGCTGCTCACGTCGACCCCCATGCCGTTCGCCCTCGAAGCCGGACCGCTCGCGCTCGCTGCGGTCCTGCTCGTCGGGCTCGGCCTCGCGGGCGCCGCCGCGTCGGTGGGCCGCATCGCCCGCGTCGACCCCCTCACCGCTCTCGGAGGACAACGATGACCCGCCCAGCCCCCCAGCTCGCGACCACCCCGACGCCCACCCGCGCCGGGCTCGAGCTCGACGACGTCTTCCTGACCCTCGGCGACGGCGACTCGACAGTGACCGCGCTCGACCACGTGCACCTCACGGTCGCGCCGGGCGAGCTGCTCGCGGTCGTGGGTCCGTCCGGAGCAGGGAAGTCCAGCCTCCTGGCGGTCGCCGGGGCGCTGACCCGCCCCTCGTCGGGCACGGTCCGCATCGACGGCGCCGACGTCTCGTCGCTCACCGGGGCACACCAGGCCGCGCTGCGGCGCGAGCGGATCGGCTTCGTGTTCCAGTCCGGCAACCTCCTGCCCGCGCTGACGGCCCTCGACCAGCTGCGGTTCGCGCTGCACGTCGTCGGTGCGAAGGGCAGGGGCCGGGACCCCCTGACGCTGCTCGAGCAGGTCGGCATGGGCCACAAGGCCGACCGGCGACCGCACGAGCTCTCGGGCGGCGAGCGCCAGCGCGTCGGTATCGCCCGAGCTCTCGTCACCGCTCCCGCGCTGCTCCTCGTCGACGAGCCCACGGCGGCCCTCGACCGCGCGCGCAGCCACGAGGTCGTCCGGCTGCTCGCGGCGGAGACGCACGAGCACGGCGTCGCGACGGTCATGGTGACCCACGACCACGACGTGCTCGAGCACTGCGACCGTGTCGTGCAGATGGAGGATGGGAGACTGAGCGCTTGATCCACGTCTCCCTGCCCCGGGCGGGGCAGGGAGACCGTCCTGAGGAGAACCGTGCCCCGCATCAGCGCCCCGACCGTCGCCGAGCACCGCGCGGCGCAGATGCGAGTGCTCCTCGATGCCGCACGGTCGATCCTGGCCGAGACGGGGCGCCCGCCCACGTTCGCAGCGCTCGCCGAGCGTGCGGGCCTCGCCCGACCGAGCGTCTACCAGTACTTCCGCTCTGCGGACGACCTGCTGCTCGCCATGGTCGAGGACGTCTTCCCACGGTGGTCCGCCACGGTCGCGCGGGCCATGGACGCGGCTCCTGACGATCGTGCCCGAGTGGTCGCCTACCTCCGCGCGAACCTCGAGCTCGTCGCCCAGGGCGAGCACGCCCTCGCGACGGCCTTGGCGACCGTCGGGCCGCCGAGCGCCGTGATGGACGGCTCCCGGGCCATGCACGACGAGCTCGTGCGACCCCTCGGTGATGCGTTGCGAGCGCTCGGGAGCCGCGACGTCGAGCGTTCGGCGGAGCTGATCAACGCGATCGTGAACTCCGCCTCACGCATGATCGAGTCCGGCGCCCCCCTCGACGACGTCTGGGGCAGCGTCGAGGAGCTCGTCTCCCCGTTCCTGGACCGCCTGGTCGAGGGACGGCACGGCGACGTTCACGGCCGCAGGTAGTCGAAGATCAGTGTCGTGCTCGTGCCCGCGACCTCGGGGCGGACGCTGAGCGTGCTCGCGACGAGGTCCCGCAGCACGGTCGAGTCGCGCACCGCGACGTGCACCATGAAGTCCCGGTCGCCCGTCACGAAGTAGATGCCCTCGACGTTGGGCAGCCCTGCGAGGTAGTCGCGGAACGCCGTGAGGCCCGACCGGGCGTGCGAGTGCAGGCGCACCGCGATGAGCGCCTGGAGGCTCCGGCCCATGGCCGCCGGGTCGATCTCGGTGCGGAAGCCCTGGATGACACCGCGCTCCTGGAGCGAGCGGATGCGCGTGTGGCACGTCGACGGCGCGATCCCGACGGCGTCCGCGACGGCCTTGTTGGTGGCCCGCGCGTCGGCGTCGAGGACGGCGAGGATGCGGCGGTCGGTCTCGTCGAGCACGGCCGCCTGGACCTGCGTCGACCCGGCCCGAAGATCGTTCGGCATGGTCCCCCACTCTCGTCATCCTGGAGAAGATCGTTCGGCCAGGCACCCTTCTCACGAAGAACATGTCAGCCTGCTTGAACCCTACCGAAGATCCCTCCACCATGGGGGTGAGGCGCAACCCGTCTCCCACGACCCGGCCTCAGCATCCTCGAGGCCGGGTCGACAACGTCTCAGGGCAAAGGAGCCCCCGATGACCACCCCGTCACGCACCACCCCTGGTTCCCCCGCCCCCCGCACCGCGGTCGTCGTCGGCGCAGGCATGGTGGGTCTCGCGACCGCCTGGCACCTGCAGCGCCGCGGCGTCGAGGTCACGGTCCTCGACCGCGAGGGGGTCGCCGCAGGTTCCTCGTGGGGCAACGCCGGCTGGCTCACGCCCGGCATGGCCATGCCCCTGGCCGACCCGACGCTGTGGACCTACGCCCCCAAGGCGCTGCTCGACCCGGCCGCGCCCCTGCACGTCCCGGCCCGGCTCGACCCGCGCCTGTGGTCCTTCCTCGCCCGGTTCGCGACCCACGCGACCCAGCGCGCGTGGGACCGCGCGATGGCCGCGCTCACCCCGATCGACCGGCTCGCGCTCGACGCGTTCGACGAGCTCGCCGCGCACGGCGTCGCGGCCCGCTCGACCCCCGGACCGTTCGTCATCGGCTTCGAGGACGAGAGGCAGGCCGCGCCGTTCCTCCACGAGATCGCCCAGGTCGAAGCCGCGGGGCAGGTGGTCCCGCTGCGCCGCATCGACCGGCCCGACGGCGCCGCTCGCCCCTCCGGCGCGTCGCACCCGGGCGACGGTCGAGCGCCCGAGGTGCGCGACGCCGTCGGGCGGCCTGCACAGCTCACCGACCGCGTGCGCGCCGTCTACGCGCTGGAGGGCCAGCGGTTCATCGAGCCCGGACCGTTCGTCGGCGCGCTGGGCGACGCGGTCCGCGCGCGCGGCGGACGCATCCTGACCGGCGCGACCGTCACGGGCCTGCGCGCCCAGGAGGGGCGCGGCGTGCAGGTGCTCGTCGACGGGCAGGAGCCCGTGGTCGCCGACGTCGCGGTCCTCGCGACCGGCGCGTGGCTGCCCGGGCTCGCGAAGCCGCTCGGGGTGCGGACGCTCGTCCAGGCCGGGCGCGGCTACTCGTTCACCGTCAAGACCGACGTGCCCGTCGAGCAGCCGATCTACCTGCCGGCGCGCCGCGTCGCGTGCACTCCCTACCAGGGGCGGTTCCGCATCGCGGGGACCATGGAGTTCCGCGGCCCCGACGAGCCGTTCCAGCCGCGCCGCATCGACGCGATCCTCGCGTCCGTGCGCGACCTGTTCCAGGGCGTCGACCTCGACGACCGGCACGACGAGTGGGTCGGCTCCCGGCCCGTGACCCCCGACGGGCTGCCGCTCGTCGGGGCCACGCGGGCGCCCGGCGTGTACGTCGCGGGAGGGCACGGGATGTGGGGCATCGTCCTCGGCCCCGCGACGGGCAGGCTGCTCGCCGAGCAGATCATGACCGGGACCGCGCCGCCGGAGATCAGGCCGTTCGACCCGCTGCGGTGATAGCCGCCGAGAAGTGAGCAGATGCCCCTGAATCGCTCGGATCAGGGGCATCTGCTCACTTCTCGGCGAGAGCGGCCGCCGGTGCCGCGTCCGCGCGGATGCGCTCGAGGTAGTCGGCGATCGCGTCCCGGTTCCTCGTGAGGGTGTCGATGCGCTCGGTCATCCGCCCCAGCTCGGTCTCGAGCAGCGCGATCTTGTCCGGGTAGGCGTTGTGCAGGTGGATCTCGCGGGGCTGGTTGAGGCACGGCAGCAGCTCGGCGATGATCCGGGTCGGGAAGCCGACCTCGAGCAGGCCCCGGATCTGGAGCACCCGGTCGACGAGGTGCTCGCCGTACTCGCGGTAGCCGTTCTCCTCGCGCTGCGGGGTCAGGAGGCCCTGCTCCTCGTAGTACCGGAGCAGCCGGGTGGCCGTGCCGGTGCGGCGGGACAGCTCGCCGATGCGCATGCGCTACGCCTCTCTCGCGGGTCGGGCTTGACCTTCACATCCATGTCAGACATTCATGCTAACCCTATGACCACCTGCACCGCTCCGACCGAGTCGTCGACCGACGCTCCCCCGACGCTCGCGGCACCCGCCGCACCCGTACCGCCCCCGGCGCCCCACCAGGCGACCACGCACCCCGACCGGACGGGCGCACCCACGGACGCTCCGCCGTCGGGCCCGCGCTTTCCCCTGCTGCCACTGCTCGCCCTGGCCGCGACCGGGTTCGTCACGCTCCTCACCGAGGTGCTGCCCGCGGGCGTGCTGCCCGCGCTCAGCGCCGACCTCGGGGTCTCCGCGAGCGCCGCCGGGCAGACCGTCACGGTCTTCGCGATCGGCGCGATCGTGGCCGCGATCCCCCTCAGCCGCGCCACGGCCCGCTGGCCCCGGCGCCGCCTCCTGCTCACGACGATCGCGGGGTTCGCGGTGGCCAACACCGTGACCGCCGTGTCGTCGAGCTACGCCCTCACGCTCGGCGCGCGCTTCGCGGCCGGGCTCGTCGCCGGGCTGACCTGGGCGCTCCTCGCGGGGTACGCACGGCGCCTCGCCGCGCCGGAGCAGGCCGGGCGAGCCCTCGCGATCGCGATGGGCGGCGCACCGCTCGCGCTGGCCCTCGGCGTCCCGGCCGGGACCGCGCTGGGCGCGACCGTCGGGTGGCGCTGGGCGTTCGGCGCCATGACGATCCTCAGCCTCGGGCTGGCGGCATGGGTGCGCTGGGGCGTGCGGGACTTCCCGGGCGAGCCGCGCGGGACGCAGGTGCCGATCGGGCGGGCGCTGCGGCTGCCCGGCGTCGCGCCGATCGTGCTCGTGACGGGCATGACGGTCCTCGCCTACAACGTGTTCTCGACGTACGTCGCGGTGTTCCTCGAGGACGTCGGGCTCGGTGCGCAGACCGGTGTGCTGCTCGCGGTGCTCGGCGCGACGTCGTTCGCGAGCCTCGTCGTGATCGGTGCCCTGATCGACACGCACCTGCGCGTCATGACGGTCCTCGCCGCGACACTCCTGGGGGTCGCGGGCCTGACGCTCGCGGTCGCGGCAGGCTCCCCCGTCGCGGTCTACGCCGCGGTCGCCGCGCTGGGCTTCGCGTTCGGCGGCAGCGGGACCCTGTTCCAGACGGCGCTCGCGCGAGCAGCGGGTCCTGCGGCCGACGTCGCGCAGTCCGCGTTCGTCACCTCGTGGAACGGGGCGCTCGCGCTCGGCGGGATCGTGGGCGGCGTCGTGCTGGGTGCGGGCGGGTCCGGCGCGCTGCCGTGGGCGACGGTCGCGCTCGCGGTACCCGTCGTGGGGATCGTGCTCGGGGCGCGGCAGCATGCGTTCCCGGGGGTGCGAGGCGCACGGCGGGGCGTGACACGCGAGTCGGCCCGCGGTTGACCCCGCTCGAGATCGGGCTCGTCGTCGCCGGATCACCCGGTCGCACGACAACGGGCCCGATCTCGCGGTGCAAGCACCGGGGGCGTCACGACACAGTCAGGGTGAGAGCGTCAGACACACTGAGGGGGACCGATGCACCGACCGACCCGGCACGCGCTGCCCGCCACCCTCCTCGGGCTCGCCCTCGCACCCCTGCTGGCAACCGGTTGCTCAGGGCCGACGACTCCCGTCGAGAGCCCGACCCCGGTCGCTTCGTCCCCGGAGACGCCCCCGCAGCGAGGCATCCCGTACAGCCTCCACACCCACTGCGGCATCGACGAGCTCACCTACGAGGGCCTCTGGTACCAGCGTGTCGACGGTCCGCTCGACACCGGCGGCGGCGACCCTCCCCGCGACTGGGACAGCCCGTTCCACAAGGGCTGGCTGCTCGTCGAGGGAGACCGTGCCACGTTCACCGACGACGAGAGGAACGAGGTGGTCTTCGAGGTACGCGAGGGCGCGACCGCACCGATCAACGCCTGCGCCTGACCCGGTGAGCTCGAGCACGCCGAGAAGTGAGCAGATGCCCCTGATCCGGGGAGATCAGGGGCATCTGCTCACTTCTCGGCGGCGGGTGCCGCAGCTCAGCCGTTGAACGCGTCCGGGTCCGGCCCGATCCGGCCGTCGGCCCGGTCGAGCCCGTCGATCGCCGCGACCTGCTCGGCCGACAGCTCGAAGCCCAGCACGTCGAGGTTCGACGCGATGCGCTCGGGGGTCACCGACTTGGGGATCGCGACGGTCCCGGCCTGCAGGTGCCAGCGGAGCACGACCTGCGCGGGCGTCACGTCGTGCGCGCCGGCGATCGCACCCAGGACCGGGTCGCCCAGCACGGTCCCCTGGCCCAGCGGGCTCCACGCCTCGGTCACGATCCCGAGCTCGCGGTGGTGCTCGCGCAGGGCACGCTGGGCGAACGCCGGGTGCAGCTCGACCTGGTTCACGGCCGGCGTCACACCCGTGGCCGCGACGACCGCGTCGAGGTGCTCGGCCGTGAAGTTCGAGACGCCGATCTCCCGGACGAGTCCCGCGTCGCGCAGCGCGACGAGCTCCTCCCACGCCTCGACGAAGCGGCCCGCCCCGGGCACGGGCCAGTGGATCAGGTACAGGTCGAGGCGGTCGAGCCCGAGCCGCTCGAGGCTCTGCTCGAACGCGGGACGCACGGCCTCGCGCGCCATCGCGTCGATCCACAGCTTGCTCGTCACGAACACCTCGTCGCGCGGCAGGCCCGCAGCCGCGATGCCCGCGCCGACCCCCTTCTCGTTGCCGTAGGCGGCAGCCGTGTCGATGCTGCGGTACCCGGCGTCGAGGGCGAGCGAGACGACGTGGGCGGCCTCGCCGTCGGGCACCTGGAAGACGCCGAAGCCGAGCTGCGGGATGCTCGTCCCGCCGCGCAGAGCGACCGCGGGGACGGTGGTGGTGCTGGTCATGGTTCCTCCTGAGGGTGGTAGGTGAGTCAGTGCGCCGCGACGGGGACGGGCGGCACAGGCGGCACGGGCGGCACGGCAGGCACCGCGCGCCGCTCCTGGAGCGTCGCGACGCCGAGCGCCACGACCGCGAGCAGCGTCAGCGCGGCGCCCGCCCACAGGGGCGAGGTGAAGCCGAGCCCGGCCGCGATGGTCAGGCCGCCGATCCACGCGCCCAGCGCGTTGCCCACGTTGAACGCAGCGATGTTGGCGCCCGACGCCATGGTCGGGGCGGCCTGGGCGTGGCCCATGATGCGCATCTGGAGGCCGGGCACGGTCGCGAACCCGAACGCCCCCATGAGGAACAGCGAGACCAGGGTCATGACCTGGCTCGTCGCGGTGAGCGCGAAGACCGCGAGGACCACGGTCAGCGCGCCGAGGATCGCGAGCAGGCTCGCGGTCAGGAAGCGGTCCGCGGCCTTGCCGCCCAGGTAGTTGCCGACGAACAGCCCCACGCCGAACAGGACCAGCAGCCACGGCACGCTCGTGGTCGCGAACCCGCCGACCTCGGTGACCGTGAACGCGATGTAGGTGAACGCGCCGAACATGCCGCCGAACCCGAGCACGGTCACGAGGATGGACCACCAGACCTGCGGGGTGCGGAAGGCCGCGAGCTCGGTCCGCAGGGACGGGGTGAGCGAGGTGAGGGACGCCCGGCGCGTGGCCGGCACGAGCAGCACGATCCCGACGAGCGCGACCACGCCGATGGCCGTGATGGCCCAGAACGTCGAGCGCCAGCCGTACTGCTGGCCCAGGAACGTTCCGAACGGTACGCCCAGGACGTTGGCGGTCGTGAGGCCCGCGAACATCGTCGCGATGGCGCCCGCCCGCTTGGCCGGGGCGACCATGTCCGCGGCGACGACCGCGCCGATACCGAAGAACGCGCCGTGGCACAGCGCCGCGAGGATGCGGCCGGCGAGCAGCAGCTCGTAGGTGGGGGCGAGGGCGGAGAGCAGGTTCCCGGCGATGAACAGGATCATGAGGCTGCCGAGGACCGTCTTGCGGTCGAGGCGGATCACGGCGGCCGTGAGACCGATCGCGCCGACCGCGACCGCGAGCGCGTAGCCCGAGATGAGGTAGCCGGCGACGGCCTCGGTCACGCCGAGCTCGGTGGCGATCTCCGGCAGGAGACCCATGATGACGAACTCGGTGAGCCCGATCCCGAAGCCCCCGGCGGCGAGGGCGAGAAGACCCAGCGGCATGCGCTGCTCCTTGTCTGTGTCTGGCACCTCGCGCAACAGCGTGTGTGCAACAACCGGCGCGTGCAGTAGTTGCAGGCGCCTCCTAAATAGTTGCACGCGCCGGTAGTTCACACAAGCGGTATAGTTGAGAGCGACGTCACGACAGCACAGGAGGCACGCATGGGCATCGGGGACGACGCAGTCGAGATCCGTTCGCAGGGCTGGCGCACGCTCGCCGCGCTGCACGGTATCCTCGACGCCGCGCTCGAACGCGCGCTCCAGGCCGACCACGGCCTCTCGGTCGTCGAGTACACCGTGCTCGACGCGCTCTCGCGCCAGGACGGCTGGCACATGCGCATGCAGCAGCTCGCGCGCGCCGCGGCCCTGAGCAGCAGCGCCACGACGCGCCTCGTCAACCGCCTCGAGGACCGCGGCCTCCTCACACGCATCCTGTGCCAGGACGACCGCCGCGGCATCTACACCGAGCTCACCCCGCAGGGCGAACAGCTCCTGCGCCAGGCCCGGCCCACGCACGACGCGGCCCTCGAGCAGGCGCTGACCGAGGCCTGCCAGGTCGAGGAGCTCGCGCCCCTCGTCGCGGCGCTGCACGAGCTGCCCGCCGAGGCGTCGGCGAGCGCGGCCCCCGTGGGCGCGACGGCCTGAGAGCCGCTGCGCTTCGGCCGCCCCCACGAGGGGGCCGGCTGACAACCCGCACCGAATCTGGGACCCTCGTCCCATGGGGGACCCTGCGACGACGCCTGCACCGCACGACGGTGACCATCACGAGCCTGTCCCGGTAGCGGTCGGGGCCTCGGCCGCCGCCCCCGCCTACGGCTTCGCCGAGCCCGCCGCGCACCCCGCGACCGCCCTCCCTCCCGGCCGTGCCCCCTCCCTCCCGGACCTCACCGACCTCGACGACGCCCCGCTCTTCGGCCCGTACGCGAGCTGGTTGCGTCGCGTCGGGGCGTTCCTGCTCGACAACTCGATCCTGGCCGGGCTCATGTTCGTGGTCGTCGGCCCGGGGGTCGCGCCGAGCGCGCTCCCCGGTCTGGACAACAACGGCAGCACGGGCAGCCCGTTCGAGGGCGTGACCTGGTCCGAGAGCGCGTGGATGATCGGCGCGGTGCTCGCGATGACCTTGCTCCAGGCGTACACGGGAGCGACGCCCGGCAAGCGAGCCGTGGGGATCGTCGTCGTCGACCGGGACTCCGGCCGCCCGGTCGGCTTCCTCACCACCGTCCTGCGCTGGCTCGCGCACCTCCTCGACGCGCTGTGCTTCGTCGGATACCTGCGCCCGCTGTGGGACGAGCAGCACCGCACGTTCGCGGACGGCCTGCTGTCGACGGTCGTCGTGAGGTCGGTCGCGCCCGAGCCCCACACGTCGTTCGCGCCGTTCGTCCGACAGGACCGCAGGGGGTCGAGAGTCGTCACCGGGGCGGCGACCGTCCTGTGCGTGGCCGGGCTGCTGTACGCCTACGGCCCCACCACGACCAGCGGCGGAGGGTCGGTGTCGGTGGCCTGCACGACGTGGGAGCACGAGGACCGCCCCGACCCGGCCCGGCTCGGCGAGGCGTCGTTCAGCAGCACGACGGCGTCCGGCACGATCAGCCGCCTGGGGGTGACGCACCCCTACACGGCCGGCAGCCCAGGGTCGGAGGTCACGCTCACCTGGTACGGCGACCTCCCGGCGGGCGCGGCAGTCTCGCTCGAGGCCGTCCTCACGGGCCCGGACGGAGCCCAGCAGCTGTACGCGACCCCGCTCGACACGGGCTACACCGGCCTCGGCGCCGATCCCACGAGCCCCGGCGTGATCGAGCTCCCCGCGGACGCCCTCGGAGACGGCGGACCCGGGTGGACCTGGGCCGCCCAGATGCGCGTCGACGGCGTCGCGACCCCGAGCTGCGGCGCCGACCTCCCGTACTGAGCCGTCCCGCCGAGCCGAATCCCCCGGGCCGACCTAGCGTGTGATCCATGAGCCCCCGCAAGGTCGGTCTGGTCCTGCTGCTCGTCGCGCCCATGGTCGCGCTCATGCTCTCGCCATGGAAGCACGACGGCACGCTCGTCTACCTCGGCATGCTCCCGGCGGGCGTGGGCCTGCTCGTGGGGCGGGGCGCCGCGCTCGTCGCGGGGCCGCTCACGGCCCTGTGCATGGCGGTCGGCGTCTCGCTGAGCGACTGGCCGCTCGCAGGGGCCGTCTACATGACGGTCCTGGGCGCGTGCGTGGGCTTCTCCGCGGTCAGGGGCTGGCACGGGATCGGCAGTTTCGTGGGACCCCAGACGGCGTTCGCGCTCATCGGCGGCCCGCTCGTCGCGCTCCCCTCGGGCACCGTGAGCCCCTCGACGTCGCTCGGCGCCCTCGCGGCCATGGCCGGGTGGGTCGCGTTCGGCGGCCTGTGGACGGCGCTGATCGGTGGAGTCCTCACGCGTGGCATGCGTCTGCCCGGCCCCCACCCCGTGCCCGAGCGGACCGCGACCTACTTCGGCCTGGCGCTCGCGGTCCTGGCGGGCGTCGCGACCTACGTCGCGATGGGCTGGGTCGACTCGCCCAACGCGTGGTGGCTGCTGCTCACGCTGTTCGTGGTCGTCCAGCCGTACTTCGCGGCGACGCTCTCACGGACCGCGGCCAGGGTCGGCGGCACGGTCGCCGGCGCGGTGCTCGCGGGGGTCGTGGCGCACCTCTTGAGCGGGTCCCCGGCCGTGCTGTCGCTCGTGGCGCTCGTCCTGACGGGGGCCGCGGGGTGGGCGTACCTCAAGCAGCCGTACTGGGTCTTCACGCTCTTCCTGACCCCGGCGGTGATCCTGCAGACGTCGGGCGGCGAGGACGTGGTGCTCGTGGCCGACCTCGAACGCGCCCTGTTCACCGTCGCCGCGGCGGTGGTCGCGGTCGCGGTGCTCGCGGTGGGTCACCGCCTCCTCGCGTCGCGCACGCGCGCCCCGGCCTGACCGGCCGCCCAGAGGCCCGACGACGCCGCTCACCCCGGCAGCGCGACGTCCGGTCCCGCCAGCACCAGCAGCACCGCGCACACCGCCGCGACGGCCATGCTGAGCGCGAAGGGCAGCCGGCTCGCGGTCCGCCGCACGGCCACCACGCCCGCGGACACCGCGAGGGCCACCGCGACGGCCCCACCCACCCAGGCCGCGACGCTCGGCGGCCCGGGCGGGCCCAGCACCACGACCGCGACGGCCGCGACGAGCACGGTCGGGGCCAGCACGCTCGCCCGCGTCCGGCCGAGCCGGTGCGGCAGCCCGCGGATGCCGGTGGCGCGGTCGTCCTCGAGGTCGGGCAGGGTGTTGGCGACGTGGGCCCCGACGCCGAGCAGCGCGGTCGCGGTCATGGCCCAGGGGGCGGCGGCGCGGCCGGGGCCCGCGAGCACGACGAACAGCGGGAGCAGACCGAACGACACCGCGTAGGGCGCCCAGGACCACACGGTCGACTTGAGCCACGCGTTGTAGGACCACGCGCTCGCGACGGCCACGAGGTGCACCAGCCCTGCGACGATCCCGGTCGCGAGCGACAGCACCACGCACAGCCCTGCGGCGACCAGCGCGGCGGCGTGCACCTGCCGGGTCGTGACGAGGCCCGCGACGACGGGCTTGTCGGTGCGCTGCACCGCGACGTCGCGCCGGGCGTCGAGCCAGTCGTTGGACCACCCGACCGAGAGCTGACCGGTGAGGACCGCGGCCGTGACGAGCGCCGTCGGGCCGGGGCCCGAGCCCACGCCTGCCGCGAAGAAGCCCGCGAGAACCGTGACCACGACCGTGGGGCCCGCATGGCTCGCGAGAGCGAGCCCCCACGCCGTCGCCAGGGCCGTCTCCCTCGTCGTCCTCGTCACCGCACCGCCGTCTCTGCCGTCCCCGCCGTCGTGGAGGTCCTCGACCATCCGACGCTAGCAACGCGCGGCCTGCGCGTCGCCGTGACACGATGCGGGAATGTCGCGGTTGCTCGCGGTCGGACCGGCACTGCCGGGCGTCGCACATCCCCAGAGCGAGATCACGGACACGATCGGGCCCCTGCTGACCCCGTCGCCCGCCAAGCGCGCCGTCCTCCGGCGGCTGCACGAGGCGAGCGGGGTGCGGACCCGCCACACGGCCCTGGCCCTCGACGAGTACGCCGGGCTCACGTCGTTCGGGGTCGCGAACGACCACTTCATCCGCGTCGGCACGGACCTCGCCGAAAAGGCGTGCCGCACCGCGCTCGATGCCGCGGGGGTCGCGCCGGAGGAGGTCGACTTCCTGCTCTTCACCTCGGTGACCGGGATCGCGGCGCCCTCGATCGACGCACAGCTCGTGACGCGCCTGGGTCTGCGGACCGACGTCAAGCGGCTGCCGTCGTTCGGGCTGGGCTGCGTCGCGGGAGCCGCGGGCATCGCGCGCGTGCACGACTACCTGGCCGGGCACCCGCAGGACGTGGCCCTGCTGGTCTCGGTCGAGCTGTGCTCGTTGACGCTCCAGCACGGCGACGACTCCATGGCGAACCTCGTCTCGACGGGCCTGTTCGGCGACGGCGCGGCCGCGGTCGTGATGGTCGGCGACGCGCACCCGGCGGGCCTCGCGCCAGGGCTGCCCGACGGCGCCCCCCGCGGCGTCGAGGTCGTCGACACGCGCAGCCGCCTGTACCCCGAGACCGCCGACCATCTCGGCTGGACGATCCGCGACAGCGGGTTCGGGATCGTGCTGTCCGCGGGCCTGCCCGAGGTCATCGCGGCGCACCTCGCGGGCGACGTGAAGTCGCTGCTCGCCGAGCACGACCTCGTGACCGAGGACGTCGGGACGTGGGTCGTGCACGCGGGCGGGCCGCGCATCCTCGACGTCGTGCGCGACTCCCTGAGCCTCGACGAGGCCGACCTGCGGCTCAGCCGGGAGTCGCTCGCCGCCGTCGGGAACCTGTCCTCGTCGTCGGTGCTGCACGTGCTCGCCGCCACGCTCGCGGGACGCGGGCAGACCCCGCCCGCGCGGCGCCCCCCGACGCCGCGCGCCACGGGCCCGCAGCACGGGGTCCTCATGGCGTTCGGCCCGGGCGTGAGCGCCGAGCTCGTGCTGCTGCGCCTGCCCGCGTCGCCGCTGGAGGGTTGATGCTCGTCTTCTTCTACGTCGTGGTCGGGGCGACCGCGCTCGAACGGCTCGCCGAGCTCGTGGTCTCGGCGCGCAACGCGAGGTGGTCGTTCGAGCGCGGCGGCATCGAGACCGGGCGAGGCCACTTCCCCGCGATGGTCGCCCTGCACACGGGCCTGCTCGTCGCGTGCGTCGTGGAGGTCAACGTCGCGGACCGGCCGTTCATCCCGTGGGTCGGGTGGCCCGCGTTCGTGCTCGTGGTCGCGAGCCAAGCGCTGCGCTGGTGGTGCATCAGCTCGCTCGGGCCCCGGTGGAACACGCGCGTGATCGTGGTCCCCGGGCTGCCGTGGGTCGACCGCGGTCCCTACCGCTGGATCGCGCAGCACCCCGGTCAGCGCTGGTTCCGGCACCCCAACTACGTCGCCGTGGTCGTCGAGGGGTTCGCCCTGCCGCTCGTCCACTCGTGCTGGACGACCGCGCTCGTCTTCACTGTCCTCAACGCCGTGCTGCTGCTGCGGTTCCGGCTCCCGGCCGAGGAGCGCGCGCTCGACGCGCTCCCCCGCACGTGACCGACACCGACGTCCTGGTCGTGGGCGGCGGGCCGGTCGGGCTGGCCGCCGCGATCGAGGCGCGGCTCGCGGGGTACGACGTCGTCGTGGTCGAACCGCGCACAGGTCCTGTGGACAAGGCGTGCGGCGAGGGCCTCATGCCGGGCGCGCTGCGGGCGCTCCAGGCCCTCGACGTCGATCCTGACGGCCACGTGCTTCGCGGCATCAGCTACCGCGACGCGCACCGGCACGCCGACCACCTCTTCACGGCGGGGCAGGGCCGGGGCGTGCGGCGGACCACGCTGCACGCCGCGCTCGCCGAGCGCGCGGCCGCGCTCGGGGCCGCGACCGTGACCGGCCGGGTCGAGCGGATCGACCAGACCGACGCCGAGGTGTCGGCCGCGGGGATCAGCGCCCGCTGGCTGCTCGGCTGCGACGGGCTGCACTCGACCGTGCGGCACCTCGCCGGGCTCGAGATCGGGGCCGACGCGCCAGCGCACGAGTCGCTCCTGGCACGCAGCCGCCACGGCGCCGAGGGCACCGACGTCGCGGCGGACCCGGGCGTGGACGTGGCGCCGCACGCCGCACGCATCCCCACCGAGCTCGGCGGCACCGCACCGCCCGTACGCCCCGGCCCGGACCCGCGGCGCCGCTTCGGCCTGCGCCGCCACTTCCGCGTGCCCGCGTGGACGGACCTGGTCGAGGTCCACTGGGGCGACCACGTCGAGGCGTACGTGACGCCCGTGGCGCCGGACGTCGTCGGGATCGCGATGCTGGGGCCCACCGGGACGCACTTCGACGACGCCCTCGCGGGCTTCGACGAGCTGCGCGAGCACCTGCGGGACGCCGAACCGCTGGGCCCGGTGCGCGGCGCGGGGCCCCTGCGCCAACGCTCCCGACGGCGCAGCACCGGCCGGGTGCGCCTCGTCGGGGACGCGTCGGGGTACGTGGACGCCCTGACGGGCGAAGGGCTGCGGGTCGGGCTCGCGCAGGCGAGCGCCGCCGTCGGGCACCTGGACGACGCGGACGCCTACGAGCGCGACTGGTCGCGCGTCACGCGCGACTACCGCGTGCTGACCTCCGGCCTCGTCGCGTGGGCGACCTCGCCCGCGCGCCGGGCGATCGTGCCGCTCGCGGCGCACGCCCCCTGGCTCTACGGGAGGGTCGTGGAACGGCTCGCTCGCTGACCCGCTGGACGGCGCCGTGAGAACTTCTCGGACCCGTATCCGCGGACCGTCGCCAGGGGCTACGATCAGCGACGGCGACGCGAGCCCCTGCCCGCGTCGCCACCCCAGCGAGACAACGCCCCTGACCGGCCGTCGGCCGGTCAGGGGCGTTTGCGACGGCCGTGCTCTACCCGCAAGAACCGAGGATCGCGATGCCGCACCGCCGATGGAAAGAACAGCGCCTGTGCCCGCAGTGCCAGGACGTGGTCCTGGTCGAGATGCGCTTCGTCGCACTGCCCTCCGCCCCGGGCGAGGACGTCACGATGGAGGCTGTCGGCACCGACGACGCGGGTCACGAGTTCCACTGACACCGCCGCGGCGACGGGTCAGGAAGTGGCCCCGAGCCCACCCTCTTCTCGTTCGCCCGACCGCAGGCCCGCGGCCGTCTCCTTGAGCTCGACGAAGATCGCGTGCGTGGGCGTCGTCCCGGTGTTCTCCCCGACGTGCACCTGGTCCGGCAGCCAGCGCGTCTCCCCCGGCCCCAGCACGACCTCCATGACCCGGTCGCCCGACGAGATGCGCCGTTCGAAGCCGCTCAGCGTGTACATCACGCTGTCGGGATGATGGTGCGGGTGCGTGCGCGTGCCCGGCTGGTCCTCGTACTCCAGCACCCGGACCCGTTCGTTCTCGAAGACCACGCGGTAGTGGTCGGGATCCGTGACCGTCGGGTCGTCCGGCTCCTGCTGTTCCTGTCCCATGCTCGCCTCGGAACCTCGTGGCCCGTCGTCGTCGACCGGCCCGTCCCTCGAGCATCCCACCACCTGTCCGGCGCGCACCTCGGGTGCGCGTCCGCACGCCCGAGGGCGCGCCGGCGTCTGGCCCGGGGTCCGGCCTAGGAGATGCCGCGGTCCCGCGCCCAGCGCAGGATGTCGGCCCGGTTCGAGACGCCGACCTTGCGGTAGATGCTGCGCAGCTGGGACTTGACCGTGTTCCGCGTGACGAACAGGATCGCCGCGAGCTGCTCCAGGGTCATGTCCTCGGTGAGGTGCGTGAGGACCACGAGCTCACGGCGGGAGAGCACGACCTCCTCCTGCACCTCGTCGGGTGGGGGTGACTCCGCGGACGTTCGCTCCGTGATGGACATGGTTCCTCCGTCAGTGGCCGCCGCACGTCGCCCACGTTTGTGATCCGGTCTGTTCTTGGCTCCTGTAGATGAGACCGGATGGAAACGGATCCATGACGCGAGTTCCCGGGTGGCCTCTGGCCGAGTCGCCGGGCACCGCGGAGGGCCCTGCGGTCAGCCCACCCGGAACTCCGCCCCGAGCAGGTCGGACCGGCGCGAGCTCGGCCCCACGAGCAGCTCGAAGTCGCCGGGCTCGACGACCCGGTTCCCGGCCGCGTCGACGAGCGTGCAGTCGGCGACGGGCACCTCGACCCGCACCACCGCGGACTCCCCCGGCGCGAGCGGCACGCGACGGAACGTCTTGAGCTCGCGGTCGGCCCACGTGACCGACGTGACCCGGTCGTGGACGTAGACCTGCACGGTCTCGACCGTGGGCCGCTCCCCCGTGTTGGTGACGCGCACGCTCGCGCGCACGACGTCGTCGGGCCCGAACGTCCCGTCCTCGCCCGTGCCCGGCTCGACCTCCAGGTCCGCGTACCCGACCGTCGTGTAGGAGAGCCCCTCGCCGAAGACGTAGGGCGGGGTCTGGCTCATGTCGGCGTAGCGCGTGCCGTGCTGGCCGCGCACCTGGTGGTAGAACACGGGCTGCTGGCCCGCGTGCGCCGCGTAAGACAGCGGGAGCCTCCCGGTCGGTTCGACGAGGCCCAGCAGGAGCTCGGCCACGGCCCGCCCGCCGCGCATGCCCGGGTTCGCGGCATGGACCAGCGCGGCGGCGCGGCGCACGACCGGGGGCAGGACGTGCGGCTTGGACGCCACGAGCACGACCACGACCGGCGTGCCCGTCTCGACGAGGCGTTCCAGGAGCTCGACCTGACCGCCCTGGAGCTCGAGCGTCGCGGTCGAGCAGCCCTCGCCCGTGAGGGCGATGGTGTCGCCGACCACGGCGACCACGACGTCGGCCGCGCGGGCGTCGCGCACGGCCGGGTCGAGCAGCTCGGGGCGCGTGGGCGCGGAGACCAGGACCGGCGGGCGCGGCTGCCCGTCGGGGAACGTCGCGCCGTCCGGGTCCGGGGCCAGCACCTCGACGTCCGCTCCGCGCGCGTGCGTCACGGTCCAGTCCGCCGGCACGACCGCGCGCATCCCGTCGAGCACGGTCTCGACGAGCTCGCGCGGGTGCCCGTCGCGGATCCAGCTCACCTGGCCCGAGGCCCCGGCCCAGTCGCCGAGCTGCGAGTGCGGGTCGTCCGCGTTCGGACCGACGACCGCGACCGTCCACGGGCGGTCGGTCGGCAGGGCGCGGGCAGCGGCACCCGGCCCGACGGCGAGGCCGCCCGCGAGCGGCAGGGTCCCGTCGTTCTCGAGCAGCACGAGCGAGCGCCGCGCGACCTCCAGGTTCACGGCGGCGTGCGCGGACGAACCGACGTCGCTCACGAGCCGCGCGTCGTCGGGTCCGCGGGGGTCCTCGAACAGGCCGAGCCCGACCTTGAGCGTGAGGATGCGACGCACCGCGTCGTCGATCTGCTCCTCGCGCAGCCGCCCGTCGCCCAGGGCCTCGAGCGCGCCCTCGAGGAACCCGGGGGTCGCCATGACGACGTCGTTGCCCGCGTCGACCGCGACGGCCGAGGCCGCCGCGTGGTCGGGGCTGACGTGCTGCTCCCAGACCATGCGGCCCACGTTGTCCCAGTCCGTCACGAGCGTCCCGGTGAAGCCCCACTCCTGCTTGAGCACCCCGTCGAGCAGCCAGCGGCTCGCGGTGATGGGCACGCCGTCGATCGCCTGGTAGCCGATCATCACGGTCGCGCAGCCCTCGCGGACGACACGCTCGAACGGCGGCAGGAACCAGGACCGCAGCTTGCGCGGGCTGAGGTCGGCCTCGCTCGCGTCGCGCCCGCCCTGGGTCTCGGAGTACCCCGCGAAGTGCTTCGCGGTGGCGAGCACCGCCGTCGGGTCCGACAGGCCCGAACCCTGGTATCCGCGCACGATCGCGGCCCCCAGCTCGCCGATGAGGAACGGGTCCTCTCCGAACGTCTCGCCCACGCGCCCCCAGCGCAGGTCGCGCGTCGCGCACAGCACCGGGGAGAACGTCCAGTGCAGCCCGGTCGCCGAGGCCTCGACCGCGGTCACGCGGCCGACCTGCTCGACCAGGTCGGCGTCCCAGGTCGCGGCCATGCCGAGCTGGGTCGGGAACACCGTCGCGCCCGGGAAGAACGCGTGGCCGTGGATCGCGTCGTCGGCCACGAGGAGCGGGATGCCCAGGCGCGTGCCGCGCGCGAGCTCGATCGCCTCGGTCACGCGCGCCGGGGAGGCGTGCAGGATCGAGCCGGCCAGGCGCACCCGGACGATCTCGTCGAGGTCGTCCATGGCGTTGAGCTGGAGCATCTGGCCGACCTTCTCCGCGAGGGTCATCCGCCCCAGCAGGTCCTCGACGCGCTCGGCCGCGGGCAACGAGGGGTCGAGGTAGGCGGGCTGCGCTGCGGTGGGGGTGGTGCCGGTGCTCATGGTTCTCCTCGTGGGGGTGACGGGCGCGCCCCCGCCCGCCGGGGTGCGGGCGGGTCGGGGGCGCGGGGTCGGCCGGCTCACGCGCGGGTGGCGCGCGTCGGACGTCGGGTGGTCAGCGGACGGTCAGCCCGTTGGCCTTCGCGACCTCGCCCAGCCAGTACGCGGACGGCTTGGGCGTGCGCACGAACGTCTCGCGGTCGACCGCGATCAGCCCGAACGTGGGGCGGAACCCGGAGGCCCACTCGTAGTTGTCGAGCAGGCTCCAGTGCAGGTAGCCCTCGACCTGGACGCCGTCGGCGATCGCGGCGTGCAGGCCCGCGAGCGCGCCCTCGGTGTAGTCGATGCGGCGCGCGTCGTCTGCCGTGGCCATGCCGTTCTCGGTCACGAACACCGGCACGCCGCCGGTGAGCTCCCACGCGGAACGCACGCCCTCCTCGAGGGCCTTGGGGTAGAACTCCCAGCCCGTGAGCGTGGTCTCGACACCCTCGGGGACCTGGCGCGGCCCGTCGGGGCCGATGATGGTGCGCGTGTAGGCCTGGACGCCCACCCAGTCGTCGCCCTTGGCTGCCTCGAGGTACCAGTCGTCGCGCTGGTAGCCGTACTCGCGGGCGACGTCCTCGCAGCCGGGCTCGGCCTGGAACGCCTGGGTCGCGACGGTCCAGCCGGACTTCACGCCGTCGACCCCGGACAGGACCTCGCGCGAGCGGTGGTGGCACTCGAGCAGGGTGTCGGCGACCTGCAGGTCGGGGTCCGGCAGCCCGTACGCGACGAGGTTCGCGGGGTCCTCGCCGCCCGCGATCATCGCGGCGATGTTGGGCTCGTTGATCGTGCAGACCCACTTGACGTCGTCGCCCAGGATCGGGAGCGCGAGCTCGGTGAAGCGCGCGAAGCGGTCGGCGGCCTTCGGGTTGCGCCACATGCCGTCGTTCGCGAACCAGCGCGGCACCGTGAAGTGCATGAGCGTGACCATGGGCTCGATGCCCAGCTCGAGCGCGGTGTCGACCATGCGGCGGTAGTGGTCGATCTCGGCGCGGGAGACGAAGCCCTCCTCGGGCTCGATGCGGCTCCACTCGATCGAGAAGCGGTACGTGTCGAGGCCGAAGCTCTTGAGCAGCTCCATGTCCTCGCGGTAGCGGTGGTAGCTGTCCATGGCGTCGCCGCTGGGCTCGACGATCGTGGTCCCGGCGGCGTGCTCGCGCGGCCACCAGTCGTTGTTGACGTTGTTGCCCTCGATCTGGTGCGCGGCGGTCGCGGCGCCCCAGCGGAAGCCCTCGGGGAAGTGCAGCACGGTGGTGTTCCTTCGTTCGATGGTTCGGTCGGTCTGTCTGTGTGCCCGACGGCGCCGCGCGCCTCAGGAGCCGCCCTGCGGTCCGGGGGGCCCGGGCGGGCGGCCGGCCCAGAAGTCTGCGAGGAGGGCGGCCGTCGCGTCGGGGTTCTCGATGTTCGGCAGGTGCCCCGCACCGTCGATCACGGCGTAGCGCCCGCCGAGCCGGCCAGCCATGTCGTGCTGCCACTCCTGAGGCCACGCGTCGTCGTCGACGCCGTGCGCCACGAGCACGGGCAGGCCCGTCGCGGCCAGGCCGGGCGTGAGGTCTGTCGGGTCCTCGAGGACGTCGATCGCACCGAGCAGGTTGTCGACGCTCGTCGCGATCGACCGGTCCCGCAGGAAGCGGGTCTCGGCGTCGAGCGCGTCGAGCACCGCGGGGCGCACCTCGATGCGCCGGGACAGCTCGGCGTTGTCGAGCGTCCACAGGTCCACGACACCCCCCGCCCCCACGAGCCGGGCGCGCTCGACGTCCTTGCGGCCCGCCCACCCGCGCGGCCCCGAGCAGAGCATCGTGAGGTCGGCGAACGGGCGCGGGTCGCGGATCGCCGCCGCCCCGGCGACCACACCGCCGAAGCTGTGACCCACGAGGTGCAGGTCGCGGGCCCCCGTGACGTCACGGACGATCTCCGCGACCTCCAGGGCGTCGCCCGTGAAGTCGTCGAGGCCGTACGCGTCGACCCCCTCGGGGGCCACCGAGTCCCCCTGGCCCCGCTGGCTGTACGACCACGCGTCGTAGCCGTGCGCGGCGAGCAGCGGCAGCAGGAGCCGGTGGTCCTCCTTGGAACCCGTGAACCCCGGCACGACCAGCGCGACGCCACGAGCCGGGACACCGCCGGGCACGTCGGCACGGAAGGCCGAGACGGGACCGACCGCCAGGTCCAGGACGAGGGGCGTGACGCCGTCGGGCACGGGCAGGACCGAGAACGGCGCGCCCGCCCGCACGCGGCCCGTCCCCCGGACCGTGCCCGCGCTCATGCCGCTCCCCCGCCCGAGAACCGGCGGGCCGGCTGCGGGATCGCGTCGAGCAGCGTGGTCGTGTACTCGTCCTCCGGGAAGCGCAGGACCTGCGCGGTCTCCCCGCGCTCGACGACCTTGCCGTGGTGCAGCACCATGATCCGGTCGGTGACCACGCGCGCCGAGAGCAGGTCGTGCGTGATGTACAGGAGCGAGACGCCGGTGTCGGCGCGCAGCCCCTCCAGCAGGGCGAGCACCCCGGCCCGCAGGGACACGTCGAGCATCGAGACGGGCTCGTCGGCGATGAGGACCTGCGGGTTCGAGGCGAGCGCCCGCGCGATGACGACGCGCTGCCGCTGACCGCCCGAGAGCTGGTGCGGCAGCTTGGCCGCGTACTGCTCGACGGGCGTGAGGCCCACGGTGTCGAGCAGCTCGAGCACGCGAGCCCGGGCCGCCTCTCCCTTGAGCCCGGTGAAGTTCTCGACCGGCCGCGTGAGCGTGTACTCGACCGTGTGCAGCGGGTTCAGGGCGGAGTACGGGTCCTGGAACACCATCTGTACATCGCTGTGGAGGACCTTGAGCTGGCGTCGGCGCAGCCGGTCGACACGCAGGTCGCCGAACGTGACCGACCCCGACGTGGGCCGCTCGACCCCGGTGACCATCTTGGCGATGGTCGACTTGCCCGAGCCCGACTGCCCCACGAGAGCCATGGCCGCCCCCGGCTCGAGCCGGAACGACACGTCGTCCACGGCCACCACGGGCTGCTCGCCCCGGCGCGGGGCCGGGTACACCTTGGACACGCCCTCGACCACGATCGCGTCCTGCGCCGCGCGGCGCACGGAGCCGTCCTGCCTGCGGGCGGTCTCGGCGCCCCGGTCCGCCGCGGCGGTCGCGCTCGTGCCGGCTGTGTCGGCCCCGGGGCGGCCGCCCGCTCGCGGGACGAAGCCCGGCAGCTCGACGACCTCCGCACGCGGGTCCGCGTAGTGCGACAGCAGCATCTGCGTGTACTCGTGACGCGGCGCCTCGAAGACCTGGCGCGAGGCACCGTCCTCGACGATCTCGCCCTCGTGCATCACGACGACGCGCTGCGCGGACTCCAGCACGACCCCCAGGTCGTGCGAGATGAGGACCGCCGTGAAGCCCTCGGCCGCCTGGAGCTCGCGGATCGTGTCCATGACCGCGTGCTGGACCAGCACGTCGAGCGCCGTCGTCGGCTCGTCGAACACCATGAGGCGGGGCTCGAGCGAGAGCGCGAGCGCGATCGAGACGCGCTGGCGCATGCCGCCCGAGAGCTCCCCCGGATAGCGGTCCAGCACGGTCGAGGGAAGCTGCACCTTGTCGAGCAGCTCGACCGCGCGCTGACGACGGCCCGTCTTCGGCACGTGACCGTGCGCCGCGAAGACGTCGCCGAAGTGGTGCGCGATCGTGCGCACCGGGTTGAGCGCGTTCATGCCCGACTGCAGGACCATCGCGAACCCGCCGCGGCGCTGCACGCGCAGCTCCTCGGCGTCGAGGTGCGCGATGTCCTTGCCGTCGAACACGATGTGGCCCGACGAGATGCGCGCGGGCGGCTTGGCCAGGCGCGTGATCGCGAAGCCCAGGGTCGACTTGCCCGACCCCGACTCCCCGACCAGGCCCACGAACTCGCCCTGCTCGAGCGAGAGGGTCACGTCCTTGACCGCGTACGTCGGCTCGGCCCCACGGGGCTCGTAGACGACCGACAGGTCCTTGATCTCCAGGAGGCTCATCGTCCGGTTCCTTCCCGCAGCCGCGGGTTGGACAACCCGTCGACGCCGAAGTTCACGAGGGTCATCGAGGTGGCGAGCAGCGCGATGCACAGACCAGGAGCGAACAGGAGCACCCACTGGCCCGTGAGGATCGCCATCGAGTTCTGGGCCCAGTAGATCATCGAGCCCCAGCTCACGGTCGACATGTCACCGAGCCCCAGGAACGACAGGCCCGACTCCGCGAGGACCGCCGAGGTCGCCGCACCGAAGAACGACCCCGCGATCATCGACGTCATGTTCGGCAGGATCTCGCGGAAGATCACGCGCACCGAGCTCTCGCCCGAGAAGATCGCCGCGGTCACGAAGTCGCGCGAGCGCAGCGACTGGGTCTGGGACCGCAGCACGCGCGCGCCCCACGCCCAGCCCGTGATGACCACCACGAGGATGATCATCGGCAGGCCGCCGTTCTGGAGGTAGGCGGCGATGATCACCATGAGCGGCAGGCCGGGCATGACGAGGAACAGGTTGACGAGGAAGTTCACGACGTCGTTGCCCCAGCCGCGCAGGTACCCCCACGACAGGCCGATCACGACCGCGACGACCGTGGACAGGCCACCGGCCACGAAGCCCACGAGCAACGAGACGCGTGCGCCGTAGATGACCTGCGACAGGACGTCCTGCCCCGCACCCGTGGTGCCGAGCCAGTGCGCCGCGCTGCCCGGTTCGTTGCGGCCGAACGAGTCGTCGTGCGGGCTGTAGGGAGCGAGCAGCGGCGCGAAGACCGCCATGAGCACGAACACGCCCAGGAGCACGAGGCCCACGCGGGCCTTCGGGTTGGACCAGACCGTCGCGAACGCGCGGCCGATCACCTGGGCCGTGCGACCCAGACGGGTCTTCGCCGGCCGGCTCGGGGGGCGCACGGCCTCGGGGGCCGGGCCCTCCGGGTCCGGGGTGAGAGTGGTCAGGGTGGAGATGGGATCAGTCATGTCGGTCACCGCCTCGTCCGGGGGTCGAGGACGCCGTACAGGATCTCCACCAGGAAGTTCGCGAGGAGCACGCTGACGGTGATCATGAGGAACAGCGCCTGCATGAGCGGGAAGTCCTGGTTGGTCACGGCGTTGTAGAGCAGGTAGCCCATGCCGGGGTACTGGAAGACCTGCTCGACGAGCAGGGAACCGCCGACCACGCCGCCGAGCGCCATGCCGAAACCGGTCAGGTTGGGCAGGATCGCGTTGCGGGCCGCGTAGCGCACCGCGACGGTGCGACCGCGCAGGCCGTTCGCCTCGGCGAACGTCACGTAGTCGTCACCGAGCGTGTTGATCATGGTGTTGCGCATCCCGAGGATCCAGCCGCCGAGAGACGTCAGCAAGATCGTGATCGCGGGCAGGGCCGCGTGGTAGAGCGCGTCACCCACGAACTCCCACGACCAGTTGGGGACGGCCGTGGCCGAGTAGGCGCCCGACGTCGGGAACCAGCCCGCGACGTACCCCAGGAAGAAGAGGATGAGCAGCGCGGTCCAGAAGTACGGGAACGCCGAGAGGAAGCTGCCGGCGACCGTGGGGACGGAGTCCATCCACGTCCCGCGCTTCCAGGCCGCCCCGATCCCGATGAGCGTGCCGAGCACGAACGCGACGATCGTCACGAGCCCGACCATGACGAGCGTCCAGGGCAGTGCGCCCGCCACGAGCGTCGAGACCTGCTGGGGGAAGAACGTGTACGACACCCCGAAGTCGAGATGGACGATGTTGTTCAGGTACTGCACGTACTGGTCCCACCAGCTGCCGTCGGGGACGCCGAGCTGTGCCTCGATCGCCTTCTGCACGGCGGGGGTGACGGGGCCGTTCTGGGCGAGCTTGGCGATCGCCGCGTCGGCCGGTGATCCCGGCATCAGGCGGGGGATGACGAAGTTGAGCGTCACCGCCGCCCAGAGCGTCAGGACCAGCAGGCCGAGCTTGCGTAGCGCGTAGCGCACGGAGCCTCCCGGGGTCGGGTCGGTTGGGTTTCTCGGGGTGTTCGGTGGTGCGGGGGTTCGTGAGCCGGCGCCACGGCCGGGGCCGGTACGTGCCGGGGCGCGGGGGGCGCCGGCTCACGGACGAGGGACGGGCGTCAGCTCGCGGGCTTGAGGCTCGTCAGGATGAGCAGCGGCGTCGAGTCCCAGGTCTTCGGGGACGCGTACGGGTCCTCGGCACTGGGCCAGCCCGTGAAGCTCTTCTCGGAGAACAGGCCCCACGAGCCGCCGTAGAACAGCGCGATCATGGGCATCTGCTCGTAGGTGACCCGCTCGAGCTCGTCGACGATCTCCTGCTGACGGGCCTCGTCGACCGTGACCTTGAACTCGGCGAGCAGCGCGTCGGCCTCGTCGGACTGGAAGCGGCCGAAGTTGCCCGACGCCGTCGTGCCGATGTCCGCGATGAACTCGGAGCCCATCATCCCGTTGTAGTCCTGGTAGGGCTGGCCGGTGCCGCCCACGGTGCCCATGACCATGTCGAACTCGCCCGAGCGCATCTCCTGCTGGTACGCGGCCGGCTGCGGCTGGACGATGCTGACCTCGATGCCGAAGGCGTTGAGCTGGTTCTTGACCTGCTGGACGCCCTGGAGCCAGTCGGACCAGCCGTTCGGGGTCGTGATGTTGATCGTGAGCTGCTGGCCCGACGCGTCGACGAGCTTGTCGCCCTGCTTGGTGTAGCCGGCCTTCTCGAAGTACTCGAGCGCCGTGGCGTCGTCCTTGTCGATGTAGCCCTCGTTGGGGATCTCCTCGTTGAGGATCGCCTCCTGGTTGGGCAGCATCAGGCCGGTCTGGCTCGCTCGGTCGACGTAGCCCTGCTCGGCCTTGTCGGCGATCTGCTGCTTGTCGAGCGCGTAGGCGATGCCGTGACGGAAGTTCACGTCGTTGTACGGCGCCTTGGTCATGTTGGGGATGAGCGCGATGGTCGCGCCGGCGGGGTACCAGTACGTGTTGTGGTCGGGGTTCGCAGCGACCCACGTGTCCTCGACGTCGCTCATGAACGCGTACGCCCAGTCGTAGCCCTTGTTGACGATGTCGAGCTCGGAGTTGGCCGCGGGCTGCACGAGCTCGGTGACCGCGACCTTGTCCGCCTGCCAGTACTTCTCGTTCTTCACGAGCGTGTACTGGTTGGGGGTGAACGCGCCCAGCGTGTACGGGCCGGTGCCGACCGGGTCCTCGTTCGTGAACGTGACCGGGTCCGGCACGTCCTTCCACAGGTGCTCAGGGACGATGAGCGCCCCCGCGATGATCTTGGCAGCCGGGACGTCGTCGGCGGAGAGGTGGACGACCACGTTGTCGCCGTCGACCTCCGCGGACTCCATGTGGCTCCAGATGCCCTTGAGGTCGAGCTCGGGGTGCGCCTTGAGGAGGTCGAACGTGAAGACGACGTCGGCGGGCGTGAACGGCTCGCCGTCGGACCACGTGACGTCCTTGCGGATCTCGAAGACGACGGTGCGCGCGTCGGGCTGCTCGTAGCCCGTGGCGAGCCACGGGGTCTCGACGCCCGTCATCTCGTTGATGATCACGAGGGGCTCGTACATGTACGTCGCGGTGTTGCGCTTGCCCGACGAGAACGGGTTGAAGTTCCGGTCGAACGTCGGCGAGCCGTTGTCCGCTGCGATGAGCATCGAGGACTCGCTGCCCGTCCCGCCCGAGGCCCCTTGGTTCTGCACGGGGGCCGAGCATGCGGTGGCGAGCACCGCGGCGGTCGCCGCGATCGCGACGACCTGTCGCACTGAGCGCGTCGTGCGCGTCATGGACATCCACTCCTCTTCATTGAGGCCTCTCCTGCGAGGGGCTGTGCACGCCGGGTCAGCGCGCTGTGATCCGGCGAGTGTATGCGCATACATTCAGGGGAGGCAAACCGTGGCGGACGCCGACGGCGACCGTACCCACCGCAGACGGTGACCGGCGAGGACGCCGACGGTGGCCGACCAGGCCGGCGACGTTCAGTGGCAGCCGCAGCTCTCCCGGAGGAGCACGCGCACCGGCAGGTTGATCGTCGCCGGAGGTTCTGCCGGGTCGGCCATGCGCACCCGGAGCCGCTCGACCGCCGCCCGCCCCAGCTCGACCATGGGCTGGCGGACCGTCGTCAGCCGCGGGATGGAAACCTGGGTCGCGTCGATCCCGTCGAACCCCGTGAGCACCACGTCGCCCGGGACGTCGATGCCCTCCTCGGTGAAGACGTCGAGGATGCCGAGCGCGGTCTGGTCGTTGGAGCACACGAGCGCTCGCGGCAGCGGGGTCCCCGACGCGCGCCGCTCGGCGAGCAGGCTCCTCGCGATCTCGCGCGCGACGGTCCGGGTGAAGTCGCCCCGGACGAGCGGTGCGACGGGTACCGGCAGTCCGGCGTCCGCGACCGCCGACCGGAAGCCCGAGAAGCGCTCCTGGTCGTCGGGCGCCTCGACCGGTCCGCCGACGAACGCCAGGTCCCGGATCCCGTGGTCCTGCACCAGGTGCTCGACGAGCGCGCGCACCCCGGCCGAGTTGTCGACGCTGATGTGGTCGTGCGCGTCGCCGCGTCGCGGACCCGCCATGACCACCACGGGGATGCGGCGCGCGATGTGCGCGAGCAGGTCGTCCGGCACGGTCGCCGACAGCACCGCCAGGCCGTCGACGCGACCCGCGAGGTCCGAGACCGCCTCGGTCCCGCGCAGTCCTCGGGCGACCGTGATCATCACGGCGAGTCCTGTGCGCCAGGCCTCGAGCTCGGCGCCGCGCATGACCTCGCCGATGTACAGGTTGCTCCAGCGCGACGTCGGGGCGGTCCCCACGTCACGGACGACCTCGACGTGCTGGCCCACCCGGACGGGCTCGGGCAGGTCGTCCACGTCGTCGATGCCGTCCACGTCCGGGAAGCACAGACCGAGGACGCCCGTCTGCCGGGCAGCCAGCCCGCGCGCGGACCCCGAGGGCACGTAGCCCAGCTCGAGGATCGCTTCGTGGACGACGCGTCGCGTCTGCTCACGCACGTCGTCGGGACGACGCAGCACGCGCGAGACCGTGGCGATCGACACCCCGGCCCGTTGCGCGACGTCGTACACCGTGGGCGTCTTCACCAGCACTCCTCCGCTCGCCGCGGATCGTCAGCGGCACTCGGTGACACCTTACGGCGCACGGCGGGCGTCTCGCTGAGGCCGGTCCGCCCCCGGACCGCCGATGCCGCGGGGAGGCCTCGCTCAGCCGGCGTCCGTGTCGGGCAGGCCCGCGTCGTGACCGAGGATCGCGGCCTGCGTCCGGTTCGTGACCCCGAGCTTGACCATGGCGTGGGTGAGGTGGGTCTTGACCGTCGGTTCGGCCATGTAGAGCGCCCGCGCGATCTCGGCGTTCGACAGGCCCGTGGCGAGGAGCCCGACGACGGCCCGCTCCCGTTCGCTCAGCTCGCCCACCCGGGCCCGCGCCTCCGCCTGCCGGGTGGTCATGGCGGGACCGAGCGAGTCCAGCAACCGACGCGTCACGGCCGGCGAGAGCATCGCGTCGCCCTCGGCCGCGGCCCGGATCCCGCGCTGGACCTCGCTCACCGTGCTGTCCTTGAGGAGATAGCCCGCGGCACCGGCGCGCAGCGCGGGCACGACGTACTCGTCGTACTGGAAGTTCGTCAGGATGACGACGGCGACCTCGGGCGCCACCCGACGGATCTCCTGCGTGGCCTCGATGCCGTTCATGACGGGCATCTGCATGTCCATGAGGACGACGTCGGGGCGGCGCGCGATCACGGCCTCGACCCCCAGGCGGCCGTTCTCGGCAGTCCCGACGACGTCGAGGTCGTCGGCCGCGTCGACGAGGGCGGCCATCCCCTCGCGGAAGAGGCTCTCGTCGTCGACGACCACGACCCGGATCATGCGGGTCCCCACGGCAGCACGGCCTCGACGCGGAAGCCGCCGTCGGACGTGGGTCCGATCGTGGAGCTCCCGCCGACCAGCTGGACCCTCTCGCGGATGCCCTGGAGCCCGTGCCCGCCCGTGGGCAGCTCGACCTCGGGGATCGCCGTCGGCCCGTTGCGGACCTCGACCCGCAACGAGTCCGCCCCCTCGTGGACCGCCACGGACGTCTCGGCGCCGGGGGCGTGGCGCACCGCGTTCGTCAGCGCCTCGCGCACGATGCGCACCGCCGTGCGCTCGGTGACGCCCGGCGGCTCCCCCGGGTCGACGTCGGCGTCCACCTCGACCGGTTGTCCCACGGCCCGCGCCTCCGCCACCAGCACGGCGACGTCCCGGAACGACGGCTGCTCGAGCCCCGCCGGGCTCCCGTCCCGGCTGAGCAGGTGCAGCACCCCCCGCATCTCCTCGAGCGCCTCGCGCGCGGTGTCCCGGATCCGGTCCACGTCGTCGCGGACCTGCGGGTCGTCGACCTTGGTCTCCAGGAGGTTGGCCTGGAGCACGACGTAGCTGATCCGGTGGGCGACGACGTCGTGCATCTCCCGGGCGAGCCGCTCACGCTCGGTCGTGCGCACCTGGGCAGCGAGGTGTTCGGCGGCCTGGGCTCTGCGGTCACGGAGCGCAGCCGCCGCGACCCTCTCCGCGCGTCGGCTCCGCCCCGCGAGCCACGGCCCGAGCACGAGCAGGACCAGCACTGTCGCGATCGCGACGTCAGACCTGCCGAACGCGAGCGGCGCGGCAGGGAGCACCAGGAGGGCACCGGCTACCGCCCACGCTGCGCCCCGCCGTGGGGTGAGCCGCTCTCCGACGGCGAACGCCGCGAGAACCAGGGCGGGGATCGGCGAGATCCAGGACAGGAGCGCGCAACCCACCAGAGCCGGCCCGACGAGCACGGGCCGCAGGAGCAAGGCTGCGCCCAGGAGCTGCGCGACCAGCTCAGCCCACAAGGGAGCGCCTTGGACGCCCACCACCGAGCGGGAGATCGCCACGGCGACGCCCGCGAGCGCGGCGAACGACGCGACCGCGACGTCGCGCCGCGAGATCGACCCCAGGGCGGGCATCCGCATGCTGCCAGGCTAGCCAGGAACACCGCGCGAGGGCGGTCGAAGAGTGCGCACCGGAGCAGGCCGCCCCCTCCGCGGTGGGAGGGGACGGCCTGTGCCGGTAGCGACGGTCAGCTCTCGGTGGCGTGGGTCTTGCGACGGCCCGCGAGCACGAGGCCCGTGCCGGTCAGGACGATGAAGGCTCCGGCGACCGCGAGCACGCCGGTGTTCACGCCGGTCGAGGCGAGGTTCGCGGCGTCGGTCCGCTGGACCGCGGCGGCCACCGGGACGGTGTCGGTCAGGCCCAGGTTCGTCGGGTCGGTCGAGGCGGCGGTCCGGACGGTCCCGTCGGTCCCGACGAAGACCGGGTCCACGGCGTCGGTGACGACGGGCGTCGTCGGGCCCTCGGGCGCGACCGGGGTCGTGGGGTCCTCCGGCGTGACCGGGTTCTCAGGATCCGTGGGCTCCTCCGGGGTGACGGGCGCCTCGGGCTCGTCGGCCAGGCTGATGCCGACCCAGTCCCAGGCGGTCGACGGACGGTCGAGCTCGCCCAGCCCGATGAGCCAGTGCGGGAACGTCGCAGGCATCCACTCGCCGTTCTCGTCGGTCGTCCCGTGGTTGTTGTGGTCGCTGCCGGTGTAGAAGTGCGGGCTGCCCTGCTCGGTGCCCTGCGCCGAGCCCCACAGCTGGAACTGCGGGAGGCTCGCGACGTCGAGGCCCGCGGGGACGCGGACGAACACGCGCTGCCCCGGCGTCACGGACGAGATCGGGTGGCCGTTCGCGTCGACCAGGGTCACGCCGGCCGGCACGGCCTGGCCGTCCGCGGTGCGCAGCTCGACGTGGATGTCCCCCGTCCCGCCGACGAGCGAGGCCGTGAAGCCGTAGTCGGTCGACCCGTCGGTGTTCCTGACGTAGCCGTGCGAGACGAACCCTGGCTGCGGCATGACGACGTTCGCGGTGAGCCCCTGCTCGATGAGCCAGGCCGCGGTCTGCAGCGTGGCCATGCGGTCGCTCTGGCTGTTCTGGTCCCAGGTGCGCGTCCAGTCCTGCTGGAAGGTCTCGTCGGGGTTCTCGGGGATCTCCTGGGCGGTGAACTGGTCGAGCGCCTTCTGGCTCAGGGTCACGTGCCCGGCGTCGTCGACGTCGAAGAACAGGCCCATGACGTCGTGACCGGTCGAGAAGTACCAGACCGCGAACTGGGTCGCCTCGTACGCGGTGTAGTCGGCACGGCGCGCGTTCTCGGACGCGACGTACTCCTCGGCCTGGGCCTGCGTCCACCAGCCGTTGTCGATGTACGACTGGTACTGCTCGATCGTGACGGAGCTCTGCACGACCCCCGCCCGCGCGAAGAGCGCCTGGGCGTCGATCCCCCGGGCTGCCTCGTCGGCGCCACCCTTGTACCCGTTGACGAGCACGGTCTGCTGGGCCGAGGTGTTCTCCCAGTGGATGCCCTCGGCGTCGGGCGTCACGGTCTCGTCGCCAGACCACACGTGGTACCAGTAGTTCGCGATGTCGCGGTCGTAGACCATGTGGACCGTGCCGTCCTCGTCCTTGAGCGTGTGGTGCAGGATGTGCAGCTGCGGGTTCCCGCTCCAGCCCTGCCAGTCACGGCCCGAGGTCACGTCACCGAACTCCATGAAGTACCAGTAGTCGCACCCGAACCCGTCCTCGCCACCGTCCTCCCAGTGGGGGTGGTAGTCGGCGTCGGGGTAGACGGGCGTCGACTGCAGCGCGCCGAACGCCGACGCAGCGGCCAGCGGGGTGCCCGTGGTCTCGGTCGCGGCGGAGTCCGTCTCCTGCCCGACGGCGTCCGCCCCGGTCGCGGCCTGGTCCCCGGGGTCCGCCGCAGGCGTCTCGGCGACGGGTTCGCCCTCCTCGACGGGCGCTTCCGGCGCGGGGTCGGCGGGCGCTGCCTCGTCGGTCGGCACCTCAGGGACCACGGGCACCTCGGGCACCTCGGGCACAGCAGGCACCTCGGGGGCCGGGGCGACGACCGGGTCGACCGGCGTCGTGCTCTGCGGGGCGGGCGCCTCGGCGGCAGGTGCTTCTTCGGCGAGCGCCTCGGGGTCGGTCGTGGCGGGGGCGCCGGCTTCGGGGGCTCCCGTCCCCTCGGCGGCGAACGCCGCAGCCCCACCACCCAGCACGAGCGCGGCGGAGACAGCAGTGGTGGTGACGGTGCGAAGAACCTTCATGATCGTCGAGCTCCTACGTGATGGGTGTGTGCGCTGGTCGCGCCCTGACCCCTCTACGTTCTCGCCCGGCAGGGGGGTGCCGACTCACCCCTTCGGACCGACCGACCTCATCCGAACGTCTCGACCTGCGCCATGGCGTGCGAGCGACAGCGTGCCCTCACGTCGTGGCGCGCAGCCCTCGGGCGACTGCGACGAGGCAGCCCGCGCAGGCCACCGCGACCACGGCGAGCAGCACGGTGTACCCGGCGAGCGCGGTCGCCGCGGCCAGGACCACGGGCAGCAGGAAGCCCACGTAGGACAGGCTGTAGTAGACGCCCGTGAGTCCCGCGAGGTCGGTGGGCGTCGCGACGGCCTGCACCTCGACCAGTCCCGCGACCACGCAGATCCCGTAGGCAGCACCGAGCGTCACCGCGGCGAGCCCCCCGAGCGGTGGCGACAGCACGGCCGCGTTGGCCGTGGCGAGGACGATGCCGACCAGCATCAGGCCCATCCCGACGACGAGCGCCCGTCCGCGCGTGACGCGGTCGATCGCCGGGACGAACGCCTGGACCGCCGCTCCCGTGCCCAGCGTGAGGACCGTGAGCAGGGTCGCGTAGGCCAGGGACAGGTCGCCGGTCTGCTCGACCACGAGCTGCGGCATGACGGCGTAGGCGATCCCGGCGGCCCCGAAGATCCACGGTGCCGCGGGCACCACGACGCGCACGAACCGGCGGTGCGAGGCGGCGGGGACCCGCAGGTCCGCGAGGAGCGAGGTCGTCGACCGGTGCCCTCCGATGGTCTCGGTCGCGCTCGCGAGCAGGACGAGCGCGACCACGCTGAGGACGACGTGGACGGCGTAGGGCGTGATCGTGGGCCATGGCCCCCACTGGGCGAGCACCCCGGAGACCCCTGCGCCGATCCCGAAGCCGAGCGTCAGGGACAGCGACGGGCGGCGGGCGCCCGCAGTCGGGTCGGTCCCCAGGTCGAACGGCGGGCTCGAGAGCTCCTTGACCCAGCTGGTGCCGACCGACATCGCGACGCCCACGCTCAGTCCGGCGAGCAGGCGCCCCAGGCAGATGACGACCTCGCTGCCGAACCCCAGGGCCAGCAGCGCGCTGGCCCCGATCCCGCCCAGGACGCCGACGACGGCGAGCGGCTTGCGCCCGTACCTGTCGGACAGCGGGCCGGCCACGAGCAGGCCGGGCACGAGCCCCAGGACGTACATGCCGAGGAACAGGTCGACCATGACGACCGAGTAGTCGCCGAGGTCCTGGTACATGTGCAGCAGCGGCGTGAAGTGGTTCCCGCCCCAGGCCATGACGACGAGGGCCGGGGCGACGCGCAGCCAGCCGGGGAAGGGGCGTTGGCGGTTCATGTTCTTTCTCGGGGGACGACGACGGTGAGACGGTGGCGGCTCGTCGACGGGCAGGGCGCGGCCACGACAGGAGGCCGAGCGGGAGGTCGAGGGGGCGGCGGTGCCGGGCGGGCGGGGCCCGTCAGCCGTAGTTGCCCCGCTGGACGTGCGCGCGCAGCGCGGCCTCGTAGGCCTGCGCGTCTCCGGCGCGGGCGAGCGTGGCCAGCACGCGGTGGTCGGCGAGGAGCCGCGTGGGCGAGGTCGCGTCGCGACGGACCGCGCGATGGGTCAGGAGCTCGAGGCGTGGGCCCAGCTGTGCGAAGAGGTCTTCGATCACGTCGTTGTCGCCGGCGCGGATGACCCGGGAGTGGAACGCGAAGTCCGCCTGCGAGAAGGCGAGCAGGTCGCCGTCCTGCTCGGCGACCACCTGCTGGGCGACGAGGTCGTCGAGGTCGTGCGCGACGCCGTCGGGCAGGGGATTCCCGTCCAGGGCGCGGATCGCGGACGACTCGAGCATGATCCTGACCGCGAGGAGGTCCGCGACCTCCTTGTCCGCGACCGTGGCGACGATCGCTCCGCGCTTGGGGAACAGCGTGAGGAGGCGGCACGTCTGGAGCTGGAGGAACGCCTCCCGGACGGGGGTGCGGCTGATGCCGAGCTCGTCGGCGACCTCGCCCTCGGTGAGGAGCGCCCCGGGGGCCGTCTCGCCCGTGATGATCGACGCGGACACCGCGGCGAAGGCGCGTTCGACGGCGCTGGGGGCCTGGTCGTCGGACTTCTTGCGAGGCGACATCTTTCGACCATAGCACCTTAGATGCAAGGGGGCACCCGGGGTCGCGCGGCTACGGTCTGGTCACGTTCTGGCGCGCCCGGTCGCCTGTCCCCGGGACCCCGCATAGCCTCGTTCGACCAGCCGCCCCGACCGGATGGAGCTCTCCGTGCAGAAGACCGGGACCGACCCCGACGAGTACCTGACGACCCTTCCCGAACGATTCCGCGACGACGCCGTGCGCCTCGACGCCGAGATCTCGGAGGTGATGGCGGGCCGCTCCCGGGTCCTGTGGGAGGGCGTCTCCTGGGGCGGCACCGACCAGCGGATCATCGGGTACGGCGACCTGCTCCAGGCACGTCCCCGCGGCGGGAGCGTCGAGTGGTTCGCGGTCGGCCTCGCGGTCCAGCAGAACTACCTGAGCGTGTACGTCAACGCCGTCGAGGACGACCAGTACGTCGCCCAGAAGTACGCGCACACCCTCGGTCGCGCCAAGATCGGCAGCTCGAGCGTGAGCTTCAAGGCCCTCGCCGACATCGACCTGGACGCGCTGCTGCACCTCGTGCGCATCGCCCGGGACCAGACGGCGTAGCGCGCGCCCTGCACTCCGGCCGCACCCCGCCGAGAAGTGAGTTGGTGCCCCTGGATCGCCGAATCCAGGGGCACCAACTCACTTCTCGGCACGGGCGGTGCCGCGCGGGGCTACCGCTCTGCCGACGGCGCGTGCATCTCGACGCTGATCTGGCTCGCGTCGAGCACCTTGAGCGTCTCGTCCATGGCCCCCGAGCTGTAGGTGCCGTGGTCGCGCACGTGCAGCAGCTCCTCGCGCTGGGCCGCGAGCACCGCGAGGCGCAGCTCGCGGTACTGCCGGTGCTGCTCGTCGGCCTCGGTCGCCTCGCGGTCCACGAGGTCGTCGTGCGCGATCTCCTGGCGCACGCGCTCGATCGTCCCGGGGGCGTACGGCGTCCCGTCCGGACGGGCGAGGCCTGGCGCGTCGAGCACCTCGGCGGCCACGCGCGAGAGCTCGCCCAGGAGCGCGAGCCGCTCGTCGTTCTCGGTCGAGGTGTCGACCGTCAGGTCGAGGCGTCGCACGACCCACGGCAGCGTGCCGCCCTGGACCAATAGCGTGCCCGCCGCGACGAAGAACGCGATGAGGACGAGCAGCGCGCGGTGCGGGGTGTCGGCCGGGAGGGACTGGGCGGCCGCGAGCGTCACGACGCCGCGCATCCCGGCCCACACGAGCAGCACGCCCTCGCGGCGCCCGAGCGGCTCGGCCGCCAGGTAGTCGATGTCGGCGATGCGGCGCGTGAGGAACGTCTGGACGCGGGCCATGCGGCTCTGGACGCGCGGGTCGTCGAGCGAGGGCGCCTCCCCCGGACCGGCGGGACGCCCAGGGCCGCGGGCCCCGGCGCGGCGCGGCGCGCGGCGTCGCTGCCCGCCCCTGCCCGGTCCGCGGTCCGCGGTCGTGGGCAGCTCGCCGCGGTCGAGCTTGTCGGTCGCGGCCGCGAGCTTCTCGCGCACCTCGGGGTTGCGCCGGTTGGAGCGCTTCATGAGCCACAGCAGCGCCGCGACGAACACCGAGCGCAGCGCGACGACGACGAGCGCGGCCAGGAGCGCGAGCCCCGCAGCCGTCCACAGGCTGCCGTGCTCCGCGCGGACCTCCTCGACGAGCCCGAACACCTCGAGCCCCATGAGCAGGAAGACCCCGCTCTCGAGCAGGAGCTCGACGGTCCGCCAGTTCGCCTTCTCGGCGATGCGGTCCTGCGGGCTCAGGTGCTTGGGGGCGCCGAGGCCCGTGACGATGCCGGCCGTGACGACCGCGACGAGTCCCGAGGCGCCCAGGTGCTCCGAGGGCAGGAACGCGATGAAGGGCACGACGAACGAGATCGCGGTGTTGGAGGTGGCCTCGCGCACGCGCGACCGGAGCCACAGGTTCGCCTTGCCGACGAGGAAGCCGATGACGACGGCGACGACGACCGCGTAGACGAAGTCGCCCGCGACCTGCCCCACGGAGACGGTCGCGGCGGTCGCCGCGATGGCCGAGCGCAGCAGCACCAGGGCAGAGGCGTCGTTGAGCAGGCTCTCGCCCTCGAGCACGGTCACGACGCGCGGCGAGACGCCGGCCTTCTTGACGATCGAGGTCGCGACAGCGTCGGTGGGGCTGATGATCGCGCCGAGCGCGATGCCCGTCGCGAGCCCGATCCCCGGGACGAGCAGGTGGAACAGGAGGCCGAGCACCACGGCGCTGATGACGACGAGCACCACGGACAGGCCGCTGATGGCCTTGAGGTCTCGCCGGAAGTCCATCGCGGGCATGCTGACGGACGCCGAGTAGAGCAGCGGTGGCAGCACGCCCGCGAGGATCCACTCGGGGTCGACCTCGACGGCCGAGACCGCGGGGAGGAACGACACCGCGACGCCCAGGAGCACGAGGATCAGCGGGGCGGCGACCCCGAGGCGTGGCGCGAGGGCGGTCACGCCGACGACCGCCAGGACGCCGGCGATCAGGTAGGGGGCGAACTCCATGGGCTTCTCGTCTCGTTCGGGGAATTACTTCCTATCAGACGAAGCATCTGCGCCCCGCACCGCTACGCGTCGCGCGGAACCCACTCTGCCGCCTGGTCGCGGGCGGCGCGCAGCATCGCGACGGCCTCGTCCTGGTTGACGCGCGCGAGCGCGAGCGCGCTGAGCTGGAGCGAGAGCAGCAGGCGCGCACGCCGCTCGACCGCGTCGTCCGCGAGCGCCGGGTCCGCGGCGCGCAGCGCCCCGGCGAGGGCGTCGCTCAGCTCGGCCCGGTAGGCCTCGACCGCGGCGCGCAGCGCCTCGTCGTGCCCGGCGGCCCCGGTCGCGCACCCCACGAGGAGGCAGCCGAGCCGGGGTGAGTCGGCGGGCAGCTGCCCGACGGCGGAGGCGAGCCGGTCGAAGTACGTCACCACCGCTCGTCCGGCCTCGGGCACGGTGGCACTCCCCTGGCCTGCGGCGACGAGCGGGCGCAGGCGGGGGCGGATCACGGTGTCGAGGTAGTCCTCGACGGCCGCGTCGAACAGCCCTCGCTTGGATCCGAACGCGTGGTAGAGGCTCGACCGGTTGAGCCCGGTGGCGCGCTCGAGGTCCGGGAGGGATGCTCCGTCCAGGCCCTGGTCCCAGAACACGTCCCGGGCCGCCTGGACCACCGTGGTGGTGTCGAACGACTGCGACCTGCCCATGTGGACCGCCTCACTTTCCGCATCTCGTATTGCACCGACCGGTACACAACTGTACCGTCGAATAGTAGACCGACTGGTTCAGAAAGGCGTTCGCGCCGGCAGCGGCGGGCACGAGAGCACGCCCCTCACCCTGGAGGACACCACCCATGACCGCGACAGCACTGGTCTTCGCCGGCCTCGCCGCACTGATCCACGTCTACATCTTCGTGCTCGAGTCGGTGTCCTGGACCTCACCACGGACCCGCGCCACGTTCGGGACCACCGAGCAGGAGGCACGCGCCACCAAGGAGCTCGCGTTCAACCAGGGCTTCTACAACCTGTTCCTCGCGGCCATCACCGTGATCGGCATCGTGCTGGTCACGAGCGAGCACACCGGGATCGGCGCCGCGCTCGTCCTGAGCGCGACCGGCTCGATGGTCCTCGCCGGGCTCGTGCTGATCGTCTCGTCGCCCGCCAAGGCCCGCGCCGCGCTCGTCCAGGCCGTCCCGCCCGCGATCGCGGTCGTGCTGCTCGTGATCACCCTCGTGTCCTGACGGCCACCAAGCCACCCCCCGCAGAACCCCTACCGAAGGAAACCCCGACGCATGACCTCCTCCACGCAGATCCAGCTCGTCGCCCGCCCCACCGGCTGGCCCACGCACGACGACTTCCGCACCGTCCAGGTCGAGCTCGGTGAGCTCGCCCCCGGCCAGGTACGCGTCCGGAACGAGTTCGTGTCCGTCGACCCGTACATGCGCGGACGCATGAACGACGTGAAGTCCTACACCCCGCCCTACGTGCTGGGCGAGACCATGACGGGCGGCGCGGTCGGGCGCGTCGAGGCCTCGACGGCCGAGGGCTTCGCCGTCGGCGACGTCGTGCTGCACCAGCTCGGGTGGCGCGACGTGGCCCAGGGCGAGGCGGCCGCGTTCCGCGTGGTCCCCGAGATCCCGGGCGTGCCGCTGTCCGCCTACCTGGGGATCCTGGGCATGACGGGGCTCACCGCGTACGTCGGGCTGCTCGAGATCGCGGGCCTGCGCGAGGGTGACACCGTGTTCATCTCGGGCGCTGCGGGGGCCGTGGGCACCGCCGCGGGGCAGATCGCGCGCCTCAAGGGCGCGGGGCGCGTCGTCGGATCGGCGGGGACCCCCGAGAAGGTCGCGCTCCTGACCGAGCGCTACGGCTACGACGCGGCCTTCAGCTACAAGGACGGGCCGGTCGCCGACCAGCTCGCCGTCGCCGCACCCGACGGGATCGACCTGTACTTCGACAACGTCGGCGGCGAGCACCTCGAGGCCGCGCTGGGCGCGTTCAACGACTTCGGCCGCGCGGCCCTGTGCGGCGCGATCTCGCAGTACAACGAGACCGAGCCTGCGGTGGGCCCGCGGAACATGGGCAACATGGTGACGCGCAGCCTCATGCTCCGCGGCTTCACGATCGGCAACCACCTCGAGCACTTCCCCGCGTTCTCGCGCGACATGGGCGCGTGGCTCCAGGCCGGCGAGGTCGTGTTCGACGAGACCGTGGTCGACGGGATCGAGAAGTCCGTCGACGCGTTCCTCGACCTCATGCGCGGCGCGAACACCGGGAAGATGGTCGTGCGCGTCTGACGTTCGTCGGAGCCCGGCCAAGAAGTGAGTAGATGCCCCTGGATCGCCGGATCCGGGGGCATCTACTCACTTCTCGGCATTCGATGCCTCCGCGAGCGCCTCCCCCGCAGGAGGGAGGCACGGTCCGTCGCGCGCCGGTGCCGCGCCACGGACCGGACCCGCAACAATCGTCGACATGGTCACCGCCGCCCCTCCGACCGAGCCCATCGCCCTACCGCCGACCGCCGGGGTCGTCGTCCCCGGCCGCTCCGACCGGACCGGAGCCTGGCGTCCCTGGGCCTTCCCCGGGGTGCTCGCCCTGCTCGTGGGGCTGTTCGCGACGATCACCCCCTTCATGCCTCTCCTCGGGTCCCCCCTGGGGCTGTGGGGGGACAGCCTCGCGTCCCTGTCGCTGATCACACCGGTCCTCCAGGTGGGCAGTCTGAGCGCGACCGTCGGCGTTCTCCTCTCGCGTCGTTCCCGTGCCCTCGCCTGTGTGCTGGCGGGCTGGCCCTTCCTCCTGACTCCGCTGGTCGCGACCTTCGTCTGGGCCTGGTGGCTCGCGCTGCTCGCGATCGCCGTGGTCTGCGCGTACGACGGGTGGCGACGGGCGGTCGTACCGTTCGTCCTCGCCGTGGGAATCGCCGCGGGGTACTGCGTCACGGGCATCTACGCGCTGCTGCCCGTGGGCCCGGTGACCCCGGGCAGGGACGCGTGGATCACCTTCGTCCTCTACGTCGTCTACTCGGTCGCCGTGCTGGCCACGAGCGCGGCGGTCGGCGCGAGCCGCCGCGCACGGGCGCGCACGGCCGCCGCAGCTCGCGCCTCCGACCAGGCCTTCGCGGTCGAGACCGTCGCCGTCGAGCGGGCCCGGATCGCGCACGACCTGCACGACGTCGTCGCGCACCACATCTCGCTCGTCGCCGTCCGCGCGGAGTCGGCACCGTACGTGCACCCGTCGATCGACGCCGAGTCCCGGGTCGTGCTCGCGGAGATCGCCGACGACGCCCGGCACGCGCTGGGAGAGCTGCGTCAGGTGCTCGCGGTGCTGCAGCGCACCGAGGGCGCCGACCGGGCGCCGCAGCCCGGGGCAGGTGACGTCGTGGCGCTCGTGGACGCGGCCCGCTCGGCCGGGCAGCAGGTGACGGTCGTGGGAGACGTGCCCGACCTCCCGCCGACCCAGGGGCTCGTGCTCTACCGCGCGGTCCAGGAGTCGCTGACGAACGCGCGCCGCCATGCCCCGGGCCAGCCGGTGACGCTCGCCCTCGGGACGGGAGCGGCGTCGTCGGGCACGGTCGTGACCGCGCGCCTCTCCAACCTCCTGGTCCCCCGCACCTCCCCCGCCGCCCCGGGGCGGGGGCTGCTCGGGATGCGCGAGCGCGTCGAGTCGATCGGCGGCTCGCTCACGGGGGGCGAGCAGGACGGCGTGTTCGTCGTCGACCTCACGCTCCCGGTCGGCGAGCCGGAACCGGCCACGGCACCGGAGCGCACGGAGACCTTCCGGTACGGCTCCACGGGCGACGACCTGGCCGCCCCGCTTCCCGACGCCGTGGACGGGACCGACGCGTGACCCGCGTCGTGGTCGCCGACGACCAGCCCGTGGTCCGGTACGGCTTCGCCGCGATCCTCGACGCGGCCGACGACATCGACGTCGTCGGGTCGGCGGGGAACGGGGCCGAGCTGCTCGACGTCGTCGCCGCCCACCGGCCCGACGTCGCGGTCGTGGACGTGCGCATGCCCGTCATGGACGGGATCACCGCGACGGCCGAGATCTGCGCACGCCACCCGGGCACGAGCGTCCTGATCCTCACGACGTTCGACCTCGACGAGTACGTGTTCGACGCGCTCCAGGCCGGGGCCTCGGGCTTCCTGCTCAAGGACACCCCGGCACCCCGGCTGGTCGAGGGTGTGCGTCTCGTCGCGGACGGCTCGATGCTCCTGGGCCCGACGATCACACGCCGCCTGGTCGGCGACTTCGCGCAGCGCACGACCCGGGCCGCCCCGGGGATCGAGAACCTCACGGGCCGCGAGCGCGAGGTGCTGCTCACGGTCGCCCGGGGGTTGTCGAACGCCGAGATCGGGGCCGAGCTGTTCATCACCGAGCAGACCGTGAAGTCGCACGTGTCGGAGGTGCTGCGCAAGCTCGGGTGCCGCGACCGCGTCCAGCTCGTGATCGCGGCCTACGAGTCGGGGCTCGTCGGCGTGCCGGAACGCGGGTGACGCCGGGGGCGTCGGCGACGCCGGGTGCGCAGCTCGGGTCGTCCACCGGGCAGGTCTGACGACCCGGACTGCGCACTCGGCGCAGTCAGCGCCCTGAGCGGGACCGGTGTGCACTGCACAGGATGCACGGCGCGCTGCCGGAACCTCCTATCATGAGTCGTGAGTTCCGACTGGTTCGACCTGGCTACCCAGGGCACCGAGAGCGGTGAGCTGGCCCGGTCGATCGACTGGTCCGCCACCCCGCTCGGCTCCCCCGACACCTGGCCCAAGACGCTGCGCGCCGCCGTGCGCCTGTGCTTCAGCACGCGCTTCCCCATCTTCATCGCCTGGGGTCCCGACCTCACCATGATCTACAACGACGGCTACCGGCCCATGCTCGGGCAGGACAAGCACCCGGGCGCGATGGGTGCCCCGGCAGGCGAGGTGTGGGCCGAGATCTGGGACGACATCGAGCCGTTGTTCGCCTCCGTCCTGGAGACCGGCGTGCCCACCTGGTCCGAGGACCAGGCCTTGATCATGAACCGCTCGGGCTTCGACGAGGAGACGGCCTTCACCTTCTCGTACAGCCCCCTGCGGGACGAGGACGGGACGATCTGCGGGGTCATGGACGTCGCGACCGAGACCACGGGCCACGTGGTCGACGCTCGACGACTCCAGACGCTCGGCACCCTGACCGCGACCCTGCAGCGCCTCCAGGGCGACGTCGACGAGCTCGCCGCCGCGACCGTCGGGGTGCTCGGGCGCAGCGTCGACGTCACCCGCGCGGACCTCTACCTCGACACCTCGGCCGGTCTCGTGGCGTTCGCGTCGACACACGAGCGCCACGACGAGTCGGTCCCGTCGCAGGTCCTGCGCGAGGTCGCCGACGAGCGACGGCTCGAGCAGGTCGGTACGGCGCTCGTCGCCCCCCTCGCGGCGAGCCGCGACCGGTCCGTCGCGGGCGTGATCGTCCTCGAGGGGAACCCGCTCCGCCCCGACGACGAGGACCAGCGCTCGTTCCTGCAGCTCGTGGCCTCCGCGGTCGGCACCGCGCTGAGCAGCACGCTCACCCAGATCCGGCAGGTCGACGAGCTGCGCAACGTCGCGAACGCCCTCCAGGACGCGATGCTGCCCGACGACCCGACGGCCCCGGGGTGGCACACCCGCTACCGCCCGGCTGACGACAGCCTCCTCATCGGCGGCGACTGGTACGACGTCGTGGACCTGTCCGGTGGGCGGTTCGGCCTGGTCGTGGGCGACTGTGTGGGCAAGGGCCTGCGCGCCGCGGCCGTCATGGGTCAGCTCCGCAGCGCGAGCCGCGCCCTGCTCCTGGAGAACCTGGGCCCCGCGGCCACGCTCGAGGGCCTCGACCGCTTCGCGCGGACGCTGCCCGGTGCCGAGCTCGCGACGGTCCTGTGCGCGATCGTCGACGAGAACGCCCGCACCCTGACGTACTCGGCCGCTGGTCACCTGCCGCCGCTCGTGGTCAACAAGGCCGAGACGTGCTGGCTCAACGAGGGTCGGGGCACGCCGCTGGCCCTCAGCACCGCACCACGCCCCGAGGCGACCGCCGCGCTCGACAGCGGCGACGCCGTCGTGCTGTACACCGACGGGCTCGTCGAGCGCCGCGGCGAGCACCTCTCGGAGGGCCTGCGCCGCCTCGCCCACGCGGCCCTCGCGATCCGCGAGGAGCACCCCGCGTCCGACCTGCCCGACGCGCTGCTCGCCGAGCTCCTCGCCGACGGCGCCCGGGACGACGTCGCACTGCTGCTCTACGAGGTGCCCTGACCCGCTAGGCGAGCCCCGCGTCGTGCACGCAGATCGCGACCTGCACACGGTTGTCGGCCCCGAGCTTGTCGAGCACCCGCCCCACGTGGGTCTTGACCGTCGCGATGCTCAGGAACAGGCTCGCCGCGATGTCCGCGTTGGACAGCCCCGTCCCGATCGCGAGCGCGACCTCGAGCTCGCGCTCGGTCAGCCGCGCGAGGCGCACCTTCGCGGCGGCCTCCCGGTCGTCGACGGGCTGACGCGCGACGGCCGTGATGAGCTGCTGCGTCACGGACGGGGACAGCATCGACCGCCCCTGCGCGACGAGCCGGACCGCCGCGACGAGCTCGGCCGGCGGCGTGTCCTTGAGCAGGAAGCCCGCCGCGCCCAGCCGCAGCGCGGTCAGCACCATGTCGTCGGCGTCGAACGTCGTCAGGACGATGACCTTGAGCGCAGGGTCGGCGGCGCGCGCGATCTCCAGGGCAGCGAGCCCGTCGCGACGCGGCATGCGGATGTCCATGAGGACGACGTCGGGCCGGGTACGCGCGATCTCGGCGACCGCGGCGATCCCGTCGGAGGCCTCGCCCACGATCTCGATCGCCCGGTCGCCGCCCAGGATGAGGCGCAGTCCCGCGCGGACCAGCGTGTCGTCGTCGACCAGGACGACGCGCAGGGGTGCGTTCGCCGGCGCGGTCTCGGGCACGGCAGGCGCCAGGGGGGTCAGGTCCACGGGAGCCACGCTCTCACGACGAAGCGCCCCGCCCCGTCGGGCCGTGCGGTCAGCTCGCCGCCGGTGAGCCGCGCGCGCTCGGCGAGCCCCGTCAGCCCCAGGCCCGACGACGGCGCACCGGACGGGCGCGGCTCGTCGCCGGCGTCGGGCACGCGGACCGCGACGAGCGGGTTGGTGACCCGCACCGTGAGCCCCTCCCCCGGGGCGCCGTCGATCTCGACGCGGACCGCCTCGCCCGGCGCGTGCTTGCGAGCGTTCGTGAGGGACTCCTGGAGGATGCGGTACGCGCTCCGGCTCACCTGGTCGCCCAGCCCGGCGAGATGCTCGGCCGTGTCCGGGGAGACCTCGCACGTGACCGGGTCGGAGCCGTCCGGGCCCTGCACCTCGGCCAGCAGGTCGGGCAGGGCGACGAGCGTCGGCTGCGGGCGCTCGGGGGTCCCGCCCGGGACGTCGGTCTCGCGCAGGACGCCGAGGACCTCCCGCAGCTCGGTCATCGCGAGGTGCGCGTTGTCGCGGATCACGCCCGCGGCCGCCGCGGACTCCTCGGGCGTGAGGTCCGTGCGGTACGCGAGCGCGCCCGAGTGCATCGCGACGAGCGAGATGCGGTGCGCCAGGACGTCGTGCATCTCGCGCGCGATCCGGGTGCGCTCGGTCGAGCGCGCCTGGTCGACACGCGCGGCCTGCTCACGCTCGGCCGTCACGGCCCGCACGCGCCAGGACTCCGCGAGGTCGCGGCGGTTCCCGATCGAGACACCGATCGCGACGAGCAGGGCGTACACGAGCGCCCCGACGACGACCCACACCCACCAGGGCGTCTGCGCCCACTCGGGGATCAGCGAGCGGAAGAGCGCCTCGTTCCCCAGGCTGGACGCCATGCAGACGAGCCCGACGCCCGCGATCTCGCGCCACCGTCGACGGGTCGCGAGCGAGATCAGCGCGATCACGACGGCCCCCGCACCGAAGGTCGTGAAGCCGCCGACCGCCCCCATGAGGAGCGCCACGGTGAGCGGTGCCGCACGGACCGCCGGGAGGAGGACCAGCGCCACGACGCCGAGGAGGAGGTCGAGCAGGAAGATCGTGGCCCACTGCTCCAAGGTCGCCCCCTGAGGGTCCTCCGCGGTCAGGAGCGCGTTGGCGAGGTACAGCAGGGCGCCGAACCCGAACGCGGCCGCCAGCCGCCAGGACATGTCGAAGGCCGAGTAGGGCACGTAGCGGATCGGCGGAGCGGGAGGCATGTGGCGAGACTATGCGCGCGGGCGGGCGGTACACATCGCCAGTCGGGACGACCCGGGGTCACCCCAAAGGATCAGGTCGTCGTCCCGTCGCCGGCTGCCGCGGGCACGACGACGGCGGCGCACCCGGGATCGAGCCCGGGTGCGCCGCCGTCGCGGGCCGGTCCGTGGACCGACGGGTGATGCTGGGGTCAGTCCGCTGCGGGGGTCTCGCCGTTCGCCGCGCGGTACGCGGTGAGGACGGCCTTGGGCAGGCGGCCCTTGGGGCTCACCGTGTGCCCGTTCGCGAGCGCCCAGGTGCGGATCTCGGCGGTCGTCTCGCCCGGCAGGAGATAGCCGGTGCTCTTCGGGGCCGCGGGGGCCAGGGAGGCTGCGGGCTCGACGACGGGCGCCTCCTCGACGACGACCGACTCGACGACCTCGACCGTGACGGCTCCGGTCTCGACGACCTCGACCTCCTCGGGCGCCTCCACGACCTCGACCGCTGCGACCACCACGGTCTCGGTCCCGGTCTCGGTCCCGGTCTCCGTCTCCGTCTCGATCTCGACGGGCTCGGTGACCTCGGCGACCTCGACCGTCTCGACTACCTCGGTGACCTCGGTGACCTCGGCCGTCTCTGCGGCTGCGACCGGCTCCCGTTCGACGACGGCCGGCGCTTCGACCTTCGGCGCGGTCTCCGGCTCCAGCACGGCGATGGCGACCGGCGTCGTCGCAGGCTCGACCGCTGCGGCAGGCGCGGTCGGCGCCGTCGTGCGGGCGGGCGCCTGCTCAGGAGCGGTGTCGGCGGCGGTCCCCTGGGTGGCGTCGAACAGGGACGCGACGCTCACCACCGGCGCGGCCTCCGCCTTCTTCCGACGACCCTTGAACCAGCTCAGCAAACCCATGACGACCTCTCGGCGAACGATGCGCACACCGGTCGACGTGCGCGCGGCAACTCTTTCACATCTCGGACAACCGCCGGTAGGACGCCCACGGCCCACCGGTCAGCGGGACGACCGCCGCCACGTGAGGGCGGAGCGTATGCACCTGACGACGCCGAGGGCCAGGGTCGCGACGGCGAGGAGCACCACGACCTTGCCCGCAGGGCCGAACGCCGAGTTCGCGACCACGACGTCGTACAGCACATGGGCGGCCACGAACGGCCAGACGTCGCGGTGGCGCGAGTACAGCAGCCAGAAGAGCACGGACCAGACGAGCACCAGGGTCACGGTCATCGGGACGCCGTAGTAGAGGTGGAAGAGGCCTCGGAGCACGACGATCACGGCGACCTGTACCCACCCCGGCGCCCGCAGCCGCGTGAGGACCGCGACCGGGACGGCCAGGATCAGGATCTCCTCGGCCACGCCCGCGTGCAGCGCGTAGAGCAGGACCATGAGCGCCCCGGGGCGCTCACCCCCACCGGACCCCGCCTGCTCCAGGACCGGTGCGAAGGACGCGGCCTGGAACGCGACCCACAGGAACAGGTACGCCACGGCGAAGAGCCCGAGCCTGTCCCACCAGCCCGACCGCTCACGACGGACGAGCCCCAGGTCCACGCGGTCCACGCCACCCCGAGCGGCCAGCACGACCGCCAGCGCGATGGCCACGAGCGCGGTGCCCCACAGGATCGCCATGGCACCGGCGTCGGGCGACCCGGACGACGCCGTGCCGGACAGGATCTGCACGGCCCCGTACACGTAGAGCCCGAACGCGACCACGTACGGGACGACGATCGTCGTCGCGCCCCACAGGACCGACGTCGGCCGGGACCAGGGCAGCGCTACGTCGGTCGACGACCGGCTCACTTCTCGAACGTCCCGTCCGCCGGCATCGTCACGTCGCACGTCACGGGAGCGCCCGGCACGGTCGAGGTGGCCTCGACGAGCACGGCCTCGTTGGTGCGCCCCACGTCCTTGAGGACGCGGCACGACACGATGCCCTCCCCGGCGGGGGTCGCCTCGATCCGCGCCGGCTGTCCGGCGGCCACGACGGCCTCGGTCGTGAAGGGCGACCCGACGGGACCGGGCGCGCTCTGCTCGACCGACGTCCCCGTGCGGTCGCCCGCGGGTGCCTGCGTCCAGACGACCGACTCGACCCCCGTGTCCGACGTGACCTCGTACGTGAGGAAGTACGAGTCGATCGGCCGGTCGATGATCGCCGTGCGCAACGCCAGGAAGCCCACCACGAGCAGGGCGATGCCCAGGATCGAACTGACGACGACGAGGACTGGACCGACCTTGCTCTGCACAGCACGCTCCGAAGGATCTGCGGCCGAGGCGTGGTGCGCCGGGGCCGACGGGGACGGTCGCCGGGTGCAGCGCCGTCGGGCACACCGTGGCACCTCCGGTCCGCAGGACGGGAGGCGGGTGGTGCGCTGCTCCCACGCTAGGCGCGCGGACCGCGGCGCACATCGACCCTGCGGGCGAGGTCCGGGCGAGGGCTCCCGGCGGGCTCGTCGGCCCTGCGGCGTACCCGCGTCACCCGCAGGGCGACAACCGGACACCCGGAACTCGCTCGACTCCCGAGCGGCAGCGCGATGTACTGGAGACCCGCCCGCACCACCAGGAGTCCCATGCCGTCGCCGAGTCCCTCCACCGATCGTGAGCGCCTCGGCCTGCACGCCGACTGCGCGAGCTGCTTCGGCCTGTGCTGCGTCGCGCTCGCGTTCACGCGCTCGTCGGACTTCCCGATCGACAAGGACGTGGGCGAGCCCTGCCGCAACCTGCGGCCGGACCACCGGTGCGGCATCCACCCCGAGCTCCGCGCGCGCGGGTTCGCGGGGTGCACGGTCTACGACTGCTTCGGTGCGGGCCAGAAGATCTCCCGGGTCACGTTCGCCGGGCAGGACTGGCGCGAGCACCCCGAGGTGCGGACGTCGATGTTCGCGCTGCTGCCCGTGCTGCGCCACGTCCACGAGCTGCTGTGGTACCTCACCGAGGCCGTGGCGCTGACCGCCGGCCACGACCCCGCGCTGACCACAGACCTGCGCGCTGCCCTGGACCGGGTCGAACGCCTCTCCCTCGGCACTCCGGACGACCTCCTCGCCCTGCACCTCGACGCGCTGCGGGGCAGCGTCAACCCGCTCCTGCTGCGGGCGAGCGAGGGAGCGCGCGCACGCTCGGCGCACCAGCCGCGCGGCCGTCGCGCCGACCACCGGGGCGCGGACCTCGTCGGCCGGCGCCTGGCCGGGACGGACCTGCGCGGCGCGAGCCTGCGCGGTGCCCTGCTCGTCGGCGCCGACCTGCAGGGGGCTGACCTGCGCTGCGCCGACCTCGTCGGGGCCGACCTGCGCGGCACCGACCTGCGCGGCGCGGACCTCACCGACGCGCTGTTCCTCACCCAGGCCCAGGTCGCTGCGGCCCGTGGGGACGCCGCGACGCGCCTGCCCACCGGGCTCGACCGCCCCGAGCACTGGGCCGCCGCGCCGGCGGGCACCGCCCCGGCGCCGCAACGGCACGGTCGGCACCCCCGCGGTGACCACCCGCGCAGGTCGGGGCGCCCCCGGCGGTGAGCGACGCCGTCGGGCACCCGCAGCGCCGACCTTGCGGCGTCCGGCAGGAACCACGGCCCACGACCGAGGGGCGGCCCCGACGGGACCGCCCCTCGCCGCTCACTTGTCGTTGAGCTTCTTGGCCTGCTCGGCCACCGTGTCGACGTGCTTGTCGACCGAGTCCGACGTGCGGCCCTTGACCAGGTCCGCGACCTGGTCGATGCGCTCGTCCGTCAGCGCCTCCTTGGCCTTCGCGACGATGCCGCCCAGGCCACCCAGTGCGCCACCCTTCGACTCGCTCATGTCCTCGTCCTTCCGTCGGTTCCCGGGACCGGGCGGTACCGGGTCAGTGCGTATCCTGCCCCGGCCCGGCCGCTCGCTGCGCACCCAGGAGCGGGTGAAGCGTCACGGCAACGAGCACGATCCGCGTGCCCGACGCCGTCCGGGCGCCCCAGGCCGCCTCGACGTCGCGCAGCGGGGTCGGCACGACGTCGACCTCGGGCCGGACCTGCGGCAGCAGAGCCGCGAGCTCACGGACGGCGGCGACCATCCCCGCAGGCGGCACGGACCCCTGACCGCTGCCGCTGACCTGCACGTTCGTCTTCCGGAGCGTCGCCGCGGGCAACGTGATGGTCGGCCCCGCGGTCGCACCGACGTGGACCCATCGCAGCAGGTGTGCAGGGTCCGTCCGCGCCCCCGTCACGGCTGCGAGCGCCCCCTCGGTCGGCGCTCCCCACACGTAGTCGACCACGACGTCGACGTCCGCGGCCTCGCGGGCGAGACGCTCGGCCGCGTCGTCGGCCGTGAGCGGCACGACCGCGTCCGCCCCGAGGCGCCTGACGACCTCGAGCGAGGCGGGGTCGCGCCCGGCCCCGACGACGCGGCTCGCGCCCAGGTGACGGGCGAGCTGGACCGCGAGGCGCCCGGCGCTGCCCGTCGCCCCCAGGACCAGGACGCTCTCGCCCGACCGCACGTCGGCGCGGCGCCGCAGGGCGAGCCACGCCGACATCGCCGGGTTCATCGCGGCGGCGAACGTCACGTCGTCGAGCCCCTCGGGCAGGTCCACGAGGTGGTCCTCGGGCACCGCGACGAGTTCGGCCATGCTCCCGCGCGGGGCGTGGAGGCCGGCGAAGAACACGCGCCGCCCGTCCTCGGTGCGGCCCACGCCGTCGAAGCCCGGGACGAGCGGCAGCACGCCGTCGCTCGTGTAGTGCGTGCCCGCGGCGCCCGACCGGACGCGCGGGTGCAGACCCGCGGCCAGGACGTGTACGAGGACCTCGCCCGGGCCGGGCACGGGGTCGGGGATCTCGGCGTAGCGGGGCGGCTGGTCGAACGACGTGACGAGGGCTGCGTGCACGGGACTACCTCTCTGCGGACGAGCCACGAGGCCCGGCTCGGACGGGGCGGGGGCGGGTCACACGGGTGAGGGCGGGACGAACGGCTGCGCGGGGATCTCGCCCGTGACGACCCACTCGCCGTGGCGGTCGCGCAGCGCCTCTCCCACGGCAGCGACCACGGCCGAGGTCGCGTGCGGCTCGTTCTTGGGCGCGTGCCAGAAGCGGACGTGGACTGTCGTGCGGGTCGGCTCGGCCGCGATCGTGAGGGCGTCGGGGGCGGGATGCCTGTGGACGCCGTGCGCGCCCACGACCGCAGGAAGGACGGTGGTCGCGATCTCGCCGGGGCGCGCGTCCTCGAGACGGACCTCGACCGTGGAACGGCGGGCGCCGTGCACCGAGTGGTTGACCAGCGGGGCGCCCAGTACGGCCGCGTTGGGCAGGTGCACCTCGCGCCCGTCGACCGTCGCGATGACGACCGAACGGCCGTTGAGCTCCTTGACGACGCCCGTCCAGTCCAGCGACTCGATCTCGTCGCCCAGCCGCACGGGTGTCCTGGTCTGGAGGATGATCGCGGCCCCGAAGTTGTCCGCGATGCCGCGCAGGGCCAGGACGGCGACGATCACGACGACGATCACGGCGCCGAGGATCGGTTCGGTGCGGAAGCCCAGGAACGCGAGGGCCAGCCCGATCCCCACGAGCAGCACGGCGTAGTGGACCACCCGTTCCGCGACCGCGAGGACCTGGGGCGACAGGCCCTTGGTACGCGCACCCAGGGCGCGCACGCCCCGGCGCGCGAGGCGGGACAGGAGCCACGCACCGAGCACCGCGAGCAGCGCGAGGACTACGTCCCAGCCCGAGACGTCGCTGTCGGCGAACCAGCTGCTCACGGTGTCGACCACGCGCGTCCTCCTCGTCCTCGGGACCGTGCTCGCGCGCGGTGCGGCCTGCCCGACGGCGGCCCCCGCCAGGTCGATGCTCGCACCGTGGGACGGGGTCGGCATCCGGTGCCGGCGGCTCAGGGCCCCATCCCCCGGCAGACATCACCCACCATGGGGAGCGCTCCCCATTGCGGTGGGCCCCCTCCACCCCCCAGAGTTGACCTCGTGGTCCACGCCACCATTCACCCCACCACCCTTGAGGGAGCTTTCTTCGTGCGTCTCGTCCGCGGTATCGCCGTCCTGTCCGTCGCGTCCGTCGGGGTCCTCGGCCTCGCCGCCTGCTCGTCGGGAACCGACGCCCCCGCGTCCTCCTCGTCCGCGACGCCCGAGGGGGAGAAGGCTCCCGCGAAGGACTCGTCGTCGGACCTCACCGCCGAGAACTTCGTGCAGCGCATCACCGACGCGCAGCTCGCGGCGGGCAGCGTGACCATGGCGACCTCGACCGCTGTCGAGGGCACCACCATGGACATGACCGGCGACATCGTCTTCACGGACGGCTCGCAGAACCTCGCCATGACCATGACGGTCCCGGGCTCGGGCGAGATGCAGATCCGCTTCGTCGACGGCGTCTTCTACATGAACATGGGCGAGCTCAGCCAGAACAAGTTCGTCGCGATCGACCCCGCCGACGAGACCAACCCCATGGCGTCCTCGTTCGAGGGCCTCACCGAGCAGATGGACCCGACGGCGAGCGTCGAGGCGCTCGACGGCGCGATCAAGAGCGTCGAGAAGGACGGCGAGCCCGTCGACGTCGACGGCGTCAAGGCCCAGCCCTACACGGTCGTGGTCGACACCACGAAGCTCACGGGCTCGATCGCGGAGCAGGCCGACGCCGCAGGTGCCGCCCTCCCCGAGACGCTGACGTACCAGTACTGGATCGACGGTGACGACCTCATGCGCAAGGTCGTCGTGGACCTCATGGGGACGAGCATGGAGATGACGTTCTCCAACTGGGGCGAGGACCTGCAGGTCGTGGCCCCGTCGGCCGAGGAGATCACGACCGAGCCGCTCTTCTGATCCACAGCTCCCCGGGGCTCTGAGCCCGACGAACGACGGCGGCGTGCCGGTCCACGGACCGGTGCGCCGCCGTCGTGCTGTCCCGGCCGCCGGACGAACCGTGAGGCGGGCGCGCCGGTGCGCGCCGCCGTCGGGCGCCGTCGGTCCGTCGGGTGCCGTCAGTCCGTGGGGCGGCGGCGCATCTGCTTGGTCGTGGTCCGCTGCTTCTTCGCCGCGAGGCGACGTTCCTGCGAGCCGCGCGTGGGGCGGGTCGCCCGGCGCTGCCGCGCCGGCGGAGCGAGGCCCTCGGCGACGAGCACCGCGAGGCGCGTCCGCGCGGCGGCCCGGTTGCGGAGCTGCTCGCGGTTCTCGCTCGCCGTCACGGTGAGCACCCCGGCGACGAGCCTCTTGTCGAGGCGGGCGAGGAGGCGCGCGCGCTGGGAGTCGGACAGGACGGCCGACGCCTCGACGTCCCACGACAGCTCGACGCGCGAGTCCGTGGTGTTGACACCCTGCCCGCCCGGGCCCGAGGAACGCGAGAACCGCCAGGCGAGCTCGCCCTCGGGGATCGTCAGGGCCGGGCTGACTGCGAGGCCTCGGTGCGGGACGGTGGTCATCCGACCATCATCGCGCGTCGGCGAGGGGCGGCGGACGGTCGAGCGGCGTGAGCGCCCCCTCCGCGCGGATTCTGGTACGCACGTCTAACTCTGTGACCGGTATCACCGGAATATGACGTCATGTCCGCGCACCGGTGATGTCTCCCCCGGAGTGCCCGGACCGGCCGGGCGCGCCGCGGCACCGCCGCGCGACGAGAGGACCCGCGAGACGTGACTGCCCTGCCCGACCGGAGAACGCACACAGGACGACGATCACCGGTCGCCTTCCTGCTGACCCTCCTCCTCGCGCTCACCTCGGTACTGACCACCATCCCCGCCGCCCATGCGGCGACCGGGACCCCGATCTCGGTCGACAGCATCTCGTTCAGCAAGCAGGAGCTCGCCGACGGCAGCACCCAGGAGCTCACCGTCCGGTGGAGCGTCCCCGGCGAGGCGACGAACCCCGTCAGCGTGAGCGTCGACCTGCCCGCGGGACTCACCGGGCGAGCGGACCGGTTCGCGATGATCTCTCCCGACGGTGATCCGGCCGGGGAGTGCGTCGTGGGCGCCACGACCATCACGTGCACCGTGGACCCCGCGTACGTCGACGGGCACGAGGTCGCCATGAGCGGGGAGTTCACCGTCCGGGCCGACGTCTGGCTCGAGAACCTCTCGACCGTCGAGCACGTGTTCGACTTCGGTACCGTCGACGGCCCCGTCACCGTGACCGTCACGCCCAACCCCGACCGCTGCACGGAGAGCTGCACCTACCAGGGCCAGCACGAGGGCAAGTGGGGCTGGTACGACAACCTCACCGACACGATCACCTGGACGGTGTCCGTCCCCGCGCCGAGCGACGGCATGCCCGCAGGGCTCGACGTCGTCGTCGAGGACGTGCTCGACCCCACGGCCTACGAGCTCATCGGCACGCCCACCGTCTACGAGGGCCGCTCCACGAGCTACGACCGGCTCGGCCGCGAGCAGGCCGACCTCCGGGCCAAGGGACCCTCCGACGTCACCGTCTCCGCGGACGGGCTGCGGGTCGAGTTCACCTCGGTCGCCGGTGCCGCGGGCGAGTCGCTCCCCCCAGGTCACACCGGTCTGACCGGGTCGGTCTACCGCGTCGAGTGGACGGTCCGCGCCCTCGACGAGGGCAAGGCCACCACCTACGCGAACACGGCCCGGTACACGATCGAGGGAGACGTCTCGCACGTCGTCACGGGACAGGCCACGCGCTGGTCGGGCTCCGGCACCGTCGTCGGCCGCAACTTCGGCAAGCTCCAGCTCACCAAGGAGCTCCACGGCGACACGACCCTGACCTCGGCGTTCAGCGTGCGCTACACGGCGCTGCTCGACGGCCAGGTCACCGACGAGCGCACCGTCGAGCTGCGCGACGGCCAGACGTTCCTCACCGACGAGCTGTTCAAGGGCACCACGGTCCGCCTCGAGGAGATCGCGCCCACCGGACCGGAGAACGTCACCTGGGCCGACCCCGTCTTCGTCCAGCCGGACGGCACCACTTCCGAGCGCCTCGAGCTGACCTTCGGCGCCGACCGGTCGAACCTCGGTGGCGTCACCGAGATCCGCCTGGTCAACCGGGCGACCCTCGCCCGCGCAGCCGTCCAGGCCCACAAGGTCGTCGTCAACGACGACGGCCTCCGCCTCCCTCAGGACCTGTCGTTCACCCTGGCCTACGCCTGGGACGCCGTGCCCGGCCGCGGCATCGGGGCGGGCAGCGGCCGCGTGACCCTGCCCGCCACGGGTGACCGGGTCTCGGTCCCCGACCTCCCGGTCGGGGCGACCGTCCGCTTCACCGAGCCCGCCCCGACGAAGGTCCCGGGCGGCACCTGGTCGTCGCCCGCCGTCTCGCCCTCCGAGGTGTTCGTGACCGACGCGAGCGGCACCGTGGACGTGACCGTCACCAACACCGTGACGCGGGACCTCGGCGCGTTCAGCCTCACCAAGCGCCTCGCGGGGGACGGGGCCGGGCTCGTGACCGACCCCACGTTCACCGTCCGGTGGTCCTACCCCGCCGACCCGGCGCAGGGCATCGACGAGGCGGGCACCGGCGAGGTGACCGTCACGGCGGGCGAGCCCGCGATCGTAGTCGACCAGGTGCCCGCGGGCGCCCGCGTCACGCTCACGGAGGTCCTCGACGAGGTCGAGGGCGGCACCTGGGGCGAAACGGCGTTCAGCGAGCAGACGTTCACCGTGATCAAGGACGACGTCGTGGCCGTCGACCTCGACAACGTCATCACCCTGAACGCGGGGTTCGTCTCGGTCCGCAAGGCGATCGAGGGGACCGGCGCAGGGCTCGTGCCCGCCGACGACACGTTCGTCGTGCGGTACACGTACCCCGCGGGCACGGGCTTCGCCGCTGGCGACGGTCGGCTCGTCGTGCCGGCGGACGGCGAGGTCGTCACGAGCGGTCCCCTGCCCTACGGTGCGGTCCTGACCCTCTCCGAGCTCCCCCCTGCCGACGTCGCAGGAGCGACCTGGGGCGAGGTCGGCACCTTCGCGCCCAGGGTCGTGACGATCGGTGACGGGACGACGAGCGAGGTCACGCTCACCAACTCGATCTCGCGGGACGTGGGTGCGTTCGCGCTCTCCAAGCGTGTCGAGGGGTCAGGTGCCGCGCTCGTCGCGCCCGAGGACGAGTACACGTTCACCTACTCCTATCCTGCCGGGGACACCTGGGCGGCCCTCGAAGCGACGACGGTCTCGGTGCCTGGTGACGGCACCACCGTGACGGTTCGCGACATCCCCGCCGGGGCCGTGGTCACGGTCGCCGAGGACTCGCCCGAGGCCGTCGAGGGCGGCACCTGGTCGGCCCCGACGTACGGCGCGGCGAACAGCTTCGTCGTCACGAAGGACTCGACCTACGCGCTCGACGTCGTCAACTCGATCGAGCGGACGACCGGGTACCTCTCGGTGCGCAAGGACGTCGTCGGCACGGGTGCGCACCTCCTGCCGGCCGACGCCGAGTTCGTCGTGCGCTACACGTACCCCGCGGGGGACGGCTTCGCAGCGGGCGAGGGCACCGTGGTCGTCACGGCCGACGGCGTGCCCGGCGTCAGCGAGCCCCTCCCCTACGGCGCCCTCGTGACGCTCGTCGAGGAGGCGCCCGCGCCGGTCGCCGGTGCCACCTGGACCGAGGCCGTCCTCAGCACCGAGCAGGTCCGCGTCGGCGACGGCACCGTGGTCGGGGTCGTCGTGACCAACACGCTCGACACGAACCCGGCACGCCCGGGCCCGGGGGTCGACCGGCTCTCGAACACCGGCGTCACGGTGCCGCTCGCTCTCCTCGGGGGCGCGGTGCTCCTGGTCGCGGGCGGTGCGACGCTGCGGGTCGCCGCTCGACGGCGCCGGTCGTGACGCACTGAGGCCCACGCCCGTGCTGGCGGGCGACGGGCGCAGGACGCACCGCTGACGGTGAGCGGCGCCGTCGGGCAAGATCTCCCGCCCGACGGCGCCGCTCGCCTCAGGCGGCCTTCTCGCCCACGCGCCCCTCGGCGCGGTCGCGGATGCCGCGCAGCATGCGCGCGCTCATGAGGAAGCTGACGGGCTGGACCGGTTCGACGATCGCCCCGGACCACCAGCGCGTGTACCCGTAGCGCTCGCGCACGACGAGGCGCGTGGCGCCGTCGGCGACGGGGCGCAGCACGAACGACCAGGTGAAGTCGTACGGCGGCGCCGACGCACCGACCGGCACCGCTCCCCGCAGCACGAGGTGCCGGTCCGGGACCATCGCGGCGACGCGCAGCGCGACGTCGGGGTGGAGGCGCACGTCGTCGCCGACCGCGAGACGCTGCCACCGGGGATCGACCCGGTCCGCGTTCTCGATGTCGCAGCCCACGAGGTTCTCGAGCCACTCGTAGCTGTAGAAGCCTCCGCGCCCCTGGCCGAGCTGCAGGACCCACTTCCACACCTCGCGCGGCGGGGCGTCGATCGTGACGGCGCGGGTCGCGACCGCGTCGGCGTCGGGGACGATCTCGTCGCCCGCGAGCGGCTCGGACGGCTCGCCGTCGCGGGTCCCCCAGGTCATGGTCAGGCGTCGGGTCAGGAGCAGCGCTCCGACCAGGAGCGCCGCAGCGGCGGTCCGTCGTACGAGCGGTCTCATGGCAGTCTCCTCCGTCGTGGGACCTCGGCTGTCTCGATCGTCGCATCTCCGGGGACCGAAGTCGCGACGCTTGTGACGGATTGCACAAGCGTGTCGTGGACGGTCAGCCCACGAGGCCGACGGCCAGGAAGTGCGGGCTCGCGGCGATCATCGCCGGGTCCTGCTCGAGCAGGCGCGCCGCCCGGACCGCGGAACCCAGCAGGGGCTCGGCCTCGTCCAGCGGCAGGTTGTCGAGCGCCGGGGCGCTCGGCCCCTCGACGCCGTAGACCGCGACCGTCCCCAGCCCCGCGTCCTCGAGCTCCCCCGCGAGCTCGTCGGGACGGTGGAAGTACGCGGTCGTGAAGCCGGACCGCGGGTCGTGCAGGCCGGTCTCGACAGCGCGACGCAGCGACGCCTCCGTCTCGTCCGACACCTCCCCCACGGCCGCGAGCTCCAGGAGCCCCGCGTACCGGCTGATCGCCGCGGCGACCACGACGCCTCCGCTGCGCGCCACGCGCGCCGCCTCACGGAGTGCGAGCAACCGGTCGAGCCGCTCCGTGAGGTGGTAGAGCGGGCCCAGGACGAGCACGGCGTCCGCCGAGGAGTCCGTGAAGGGCAGCTCCCGCGCGTCCCCGACCTGCGCACGTACCCCCGGGATCTCCGCCGCACGGGCCACGTGCGACGGCACGGGGTCGATCAGGTCGACGTCGTACCCGGCGTCCGCGAGCCAGGCCGCATGCACCCCGGTCGCACCCCCGACGTCGACCACCCTTGCGGGGGCTGCCGGGAGGAACCTGCTCAGGAGCTCGCGCGTGCGCAGCAGCTCGAGGCGACCGTGAGCGGTCGCATGGAGGCGACGCTCCTCGCGGTAGCGGTCGGTGTAGAAGTCCAGGATCTCGGGGTCCAGCGCTGGTCCGGTGCTCACGCGGACATCCTGTCGCCGATATCCCTGTACGTCGAGCGTGCAGCTCGGGCCGTCCGTCGGCGAAGCGCTCGGCGACGAGCCGCAGCCCTACGTGAGGTGGTCGAAGTCCCCGCGCACCCACGCCGCGTGCCGGTCCGCGGACCGGCGCACGACGCCCCGCGCACCCACGGGGATCACGCCCTCGAAGTTGTTGTAGAGCCGGTCGAACGCGAAGCGCTCGACATGGGTCGCGACCCGGTCCACCACGGCCCCCGACAGCGGGATCCGGTTGGGGTAGCTGCGCATGAAGCTCACCGACGTGCGGTCGGGGTTCGCGAAGATCGTGTCACCGCTGAGCAGGACGCCACGCCCCTGCGCACCGGCCGCCCAGTGGACGACGGCACTGCCGGGGAAGTGCCCGCCCGGCTGGGAGAGCGTCACGCCCGGCAGGATCTCGCGGTCCTCGGACCACGTCTCGATCACCGGGTCGGGGCGGGCGACCCACCCCGCGTCGGCCTCGGCGACGAGGACGGGCACGTCCCCCAGCGCGCGGCTCCACTCGACCTGGACCCCGAACATGTGCGGGTGGCTCGCGACGACGGCCACGACCTCGCCGAGCGCCCGGACCTGGCGCACGGCGTCGTCGTCCAGGTACCCGACCGGGTCCCACAGCAGCATCCCGGCCGGGGTCCGCACGATCTTGGACTCCTGCCCGATGCCGACCCCGGGGTGCCCCGCGAGCGCGAAGAGGTCCGGTTCGAGCTCGGTCACCGAGACCTCGTGCCCCTCGGCCGCGAGCTCGTCGAGCGTCGTCCACGCCTGACCGTCCGCGGGCACCCACTGGCGCTCGTCGGCGCAGATCGCGCACACCTCGGGACGGTCCGCGTGCTCGACGGCGCACGTCCGGCAGATCCACCACGTCATCGGGGTCGTCCTCTCCCTCGTCGAGCCCTTGTCCTGACCGACGTGTCAGAGTGGGCGTGACCCATGGGTCACGCCCACTCTGACACGTCATCTCCGACACGTCATCGAGGCGTCGGGATCAGCGGCTCAGCGCCTCGACACTCCGCGGCTCGTCGTCACCGGCGGCGCCGGGCACGTCCAGCCCGCGCAACGGGTACACCCAGAAGCAGAGCCAGGCCAGCGCGGCCACCACGAGCGGCACGCCGCCCATGAGCACGCGGATCCCGGTCGACACGGCCTCGGGCTGGTCCGCCACCGAGAGACCGGCGTCGTAGCCCGTCGCGCCGAGGACCGCCGCGATGACGACCGCCTGCACGATCACCGAGCCGCGCACCACGAACCCGTTGACCCCGAAGTACATGCCCTCGCGGCGCAGCCCGGTCCGCCGCTCGTCGTCGTCGATGACCTGGCCGAGCGCGACCTCGAGGAGCTGCATCATGCCCGCGACCCCGATGCCCACGAGCCCGGCCACGGCCATGGCCCCCGGCAGCGACCCGGGCAGCATGAACAGCCCCACGGCCACGCCGTACGCCGCGACCGACCACAGCAACGCCCGGCGCGGCCCGACCTTGCGGACCACCCAGGACCAGCCGACGATCGCGGGGATCGCGACGACGAAGATCGGCGCGAGCACGAGCGTCGCGTCGGCCTCGGCACCGCCCAGCACGTAGCGCACGTAGAACGGCACCGACGCGAGCAGGAGCGCGGTCGTGGACTGGAGCAGCAGGGACCCCAGGACGTACGTCACGAACGCCTTGTTCGCGAACGTGTACCGGAGCTGTTCGCGCAGCGGCAGCGCGGCCTCGCGGGCCTTGACCTCGACCTCGTCGACGGGCCTCTCGACCATGCCCGCGAGCGACCACAGGTAGAACGCGAGGCACAGCGCACCGAGCACGAGTCCCATGCCGACCCACCCGAGCGGCGAGCCGTAGAGCAGCGGTGCCGCGGCGGTGCCCAGGATCATCCCGACCAGGCCGAAGATCTGGCGCGGCGTGTTGCCCCGGGCGCGCTCCGCCGTCGTGCGGAAGATCTCCGGGAAGAGCGCCGAGGTGTTGAGGACGACCGCGACGTACGCGACGTCGTAGACCGCGACCACCACGAGGAACCAGACGAGCAGCCCCGTGGGGCTGACCTCGGGAGGCATCCACACGAGCGAGAACGCCGCGACGAGCGGCACGATCCCCAGCCCGATCCACGGGACGCGGCGCCCCCAGCGGGTGCGGTGCCGGTCGGAGGCCGCGCCGACGAGCGGGTTGAGGACTGCGTTGAGGATGCCGTGCGCGACCATCGCGCCCGCGACCCAGCCCGCGGGGAGCCGCAGGTGGTCGACGTAGAAGAACACCACGAACGCCGAGAACGTCTGCGCCATGAGGTTCGCGGGGAACGCCGAGGCGCCGTAGGCGAGGGTCTGACCGCGCGTGGGGAGACCGGTCAGACGGCGGTCGCGCAGGGCCGTGAGCGCGCTCATCGAGCACCCCCGACGGCGTCGCTCGCCCGCGCGGACAGGGCGCCCGAGGCGTCTCGCGCCCGGGGTTCGAGCCCGCGCTGGACGTCGCGCAGGTCGCGCCAGCCGACGCGCACGATCCCTTCCTCGGCGAGGGTCGCGGCGACGTCGGGGTCGGCGAGCAGCCGGCGCTCGAAGCCGCGCTTGGCGACCGAGTGGTCGGCGACGTCGCCGAGCTCGTCGTCGTCGAGCATGGGGTGCAGGAAGACCTCGGTGACCCCCGGCTCGGTCGCGCGGAGCAGGTCGAGGAAGCCCGCCTTCATCGAGGCGAAGTCCTCCTCGTCGGGCGTCCCCTCCCCGAGGAGCTCGAAGGGGTGGGTGGCGAGGTGGTCGAGGATCACGACGCCGGCCGAGTCGGCCGCCGCCGCGGCCTGGTCGAGCACCGACCGGTACGTGTCGGGCAGCCCCAGGCCGACCGTGCGCGGCAGCCGGAACGGCAGGCCGTGACGGGCCGCGAGCCCGAAGACCTGCGGCAGGAGGCTGCGGCCCGTCTCCAGCCCGTAGACCGAGCCCATGTGGTTGTCGAGGTGCGTGACGTCCATGCCGGCGGCGAGCGCCGCGTCGAGCTGGGCGGCGAGCTCGGCCACGACGTCCGCGTCGCTCGCCCGGAGCTCGACGCTGCGGCAGTCGGCCGGGAAGTACCCGGCGTCGTCGACGAGGGTCGTCCCGATCCCGGTGAGAGGGCGCCACCGGTACCGGGTCCACTCGCTCGTGAGCACGAGGTGCACGCCCAGGTCGAGGTCGGTGCGGTCGGCCGCGAACGCGAGCGCCTCGGGGGCCCACGGGCACGGCACCATGAGCGTCGCGGAGTCGAGGTGGCCCGCGACGAGCAGCTCGGTGATCGCGCGGTTGGCGGCGCGGCACATGCCGAAGTCGTCGGCGTTGAGGATCAGCGCCCGGGCGTCCGGCGGGAGGCCGAGCCGGGTCACGAGGTCAGAGGGTGCGCGCATCGTCGGCTCCTCGGGAGGAGAGGCCGGTGGTGAGGTCTGCGTCGAGGGGCGCGTCGTCGTCGGGCAGGTCCTCCGACTCGGCGGCGCGCCGTACCGCGGCCGTGAACGCCTGGTCGCGCAGCGCGTCCCGCGCGAGGGCCGCGGCGCCGAGCAGCACGGCGTCGGCCGCGACGGCGCTGGGTTCGACCACGATCGGCAGGATGCCGACCCGTTCGGCGAGGTAGGTCTGGACGCGGCCCAGGACCGCGTCCTCGCGCGCGACGCCCGCGAGGAAGATCTTCTGCGGTTCGAGCAGGAGCGCGACCGACGCGACGAGCACGGCGAGGCGTCCGGCGAGCTCGTCGACGACCGCGACGGCACGCTCGTCGCCGTCGTCCGCGAGGTCGAGGACCTCGTGCGGTGCGAGACCTGCGGGCAGGCCGGCCTCCTTGGCCGAGGTCGCGAGCGACGCGGCGCCGATGCTCTCGGCGCCGAGGGCGCGGCCGGGCTGCGGGAGGAACGCGACCTCGCCGGCCCCGCCGGACGCGCCGCGGTGCAGCCTGCCGTCGATGACGATGCCCGCGCCCAGCCCGATCCCCAGGCGCAGCAGCACGAACGAGTCGAGCCCCTTGCCCGCGCCCGTGCGCTGCTCGGCGATCGCGGCGAGGTTGACGTCGTTCTCGAGCACGACGGGACAGCCGAGGCCTTCCTCGAGGGCCGCGTGCAACGTGGGCCCGCCCTTCTCGAGGCCGGGCACGCGGCGCACCATGGCGTGGTCGGCGTCCACGATCGCCGGGAGCCCGACGACGGCGCACCGGACCGCGACGGACTCGGCGCCCGTGTCGTGGCGCACCGCGGCGACGCAGTGCGCGGCGAGCTTCTCGACCGTGCTCGCGCGCGCCTCGGGCTCCTTCGCGGACAGCGGCTGCTCGGCGCGGGCTCGGACGCGGCCGACGAGGTCGACCAGCGCGACACGGACGCGCACGTGACCGATGTCGACCGCGAGCGCGTACCCGTGCTCGGGGTCGACGCGGTACAGCGTGGCTGCGGGGCCGCGTCTGTCGTGGTCGAGACCGGCCTCCTCGACGAGCCCGTGCTCGACGAAGGTGCGCAGCGCGAGCGCCACGGTGGTCTTGGACAGGCCCGTGGCCGCGACGATCTCGGGTCGTCCGAGCGTGTCGTGGGCGTCGAGCACCTCGAGGACTGCGCGGGCGTTGATCTCCCGGAGCAGTCGTTGATCTCCTGCAAGAAGCATGTCTACCGGTCTCCGTCGACGGTCGTTCCCCTGGACATGAGTAGGTCGGAAACCTCCCTACCCGGGCGAGAGTACCGCGCCAGGGTTCGTGCGCGCTCGGCGAGCGGAGAGTGTTCACCCCCGTGTCCGGGCCTGCGGTGCGGAGCGCTCTCGGGGTTCACCCCGAGGGCGAGATGGGGGGAACACCCCATGTCGCCGAGAGGTCCGCGCACCCTAGCCTCGATGGTGGTGGGCCCCGCCGGGGGGCGGGGCCCCCACCACTCCACGAACGCCTCGGACACGACGAACAGGGGATCGACATGCGGACCACGAACCGGCGACTGGTGACGGCGGGCCTGGTGGCCGTCGCGGCGGTCACGCTCGGGGCGTGCGGGTTCGGGCCGCGGTCGATCGCGACCGACACCTACACCGTCACGGACGAGATCACCGCGGTGCGCCTCGACCTCGAGGCCGGCTCCGTCACGCTGCGCGGGGACGGCTCGGCGACCGAGGTCGGCATCGAGCGCACGGTCGACTACGCGGGCTCCTACCCCGAGCAGGAGACGCACCGCGTCGAGGACGGCGTCCTCGTCCTGTCCGGGTGCGGTCGGTACTGCTCGGCGAGCTACTCGATCGACCTGCCCGCCGGGCTGCCCGTCACGGGCGAGACGTCGCACGGCAGCATCGACCTGGACGCGACCGGCGCGGTCGACGTCGAGACGTCGAACGGGTCCATCACCCTCACCGACGTCGACGCGCGGATCGTCGCGCGGACCTCCAACGGCAAGATCACCGGGACCCGGCTCGGAGGCACCGACGGCATCGACGCCGAGACGTCGAACGGGTCGGTCGAGATCTCGATCACGACCCCGCAGGACGTCCGCGCGGCGACCGACAACGGCAAGGTCCAGGTCCAGGTCCCCGACGGCAGCTACCGGGTGCACGCCGAGACCGACCTGGGCGGCACGGACGTCAGCGTCCCGGACGACCCCGACGGCGAGTTCACGATCGACGCGTCCTCGTCCAACGGGCGGGTCACCGTCTCACGCGGCTGAGGTGGCGCCGGGACGCCGTCGCACGCGCCACGCGCGTCATGGTGCCGGGCGGGAACCCAGCACTCCCCGCACCACGTCCGTGACCGGGCGCGGAGGGCGTCCGAGCAGCTCCGCCAGGTGGTCCGCGTCGTCGTCCCCGCGCGCGAGGAAGCCCGCACCGAGGGTCGCGAAGATCGACGCCGCGTGCGCCACCTGGTAGGGCGGGACCCCTGCGGCCAGCGCGTCCCAGGTTCCGCCGAGCGGAGCCGCCTCGTACCTGCCACCGACGAGCGCGGCGACGTCCGACCCCGTGAGGCGCGCGTCCCCGGCGAGCTCGTAGACGCGTCCCGCATGCCCTGACCTCCGACCCGCGCGGACGTCGTCGTGCACCTCGGCGGCCACCTGTGCGGCCACGTCCGCGAGGTCGTCGCGATGGACCACGGACACCGCGCCGTCTCCCCACGGAGCCGCGAACACGCCGTCGGGCTGCGCCGTGAACCCGACCGCGAGCGCCACCGGGACCTCGGCGTACAGGCCGTTACGCAGGATCGTCACGTCGAACGGCGCGCCCGCGAGCCGGGCCTCGGTCCACCGGTGGGCCAGCGCGATCGTCAACCGTTCGGCCGTGCCCGCGAGGCTCGTGTAGACCACGTGCCGCACACCGGCGGTCGCCGCGGCGTCGACCACCGCCCCGTGCCGTGCCCGCACGACGTCGTCCTCGGCGTACCCCGCCGAGACCACGAGGAGCACGTCGACCCCGTCGAGCGCGGCGGGCAGGGTCTCGGGCCGGTCGAAGTCGACCAGCCGCGCGCCGGGCCCCCGGGGCTCTCGAGACCCCCTCAGCACGTCGTCCCGGTCGGCGAGGCGGGCGGCGACCGCCCCACCGAGGGCGCCGGAGGTTCCGGTGACGAGCAGCATGGGCAGGTCCTTCCGATGGTGTGGTTGTCTTCACGAGCGGGACCATCGTCGCCGCGGACCAGGACCGACCGTAAGGAGGCACTTCGATGTCAGCAGGGCACACCGCAGTGACCACGTCCCCCGTCGTCTCGTGCGGCGAACCGCACGAGGACTGCGGCATCCGTGACGTCCTCGACCGGATCGGCGACAAGTGGTCGGTGCTCGTCGTGGTCGAGCTCGCCCAGGGGGTCCGGCGGTTCCGCGAGCTCCAGCGCGCGGTCCCGGGGATCTCGCAGCGCATGCTCACGCTCACCGTGCGCCGGCTCGAACGGGACGGCCTGGTCACGCGTACGGTGTTCGCGACCGTGCCCCCGCAGGTCGAGTACGAGCTCACCGCGTCGGGCCACAGCCTCACGCGGCTGGTCAAGGTCCTGGCCGACTGGTCGGCCGACCACCGCGACGGCATCGCGGCCTCGCGCGAGCGGTGGGACGCGCTCAACCCGGGCTCCGAGGTGCGCTGAGGCACGCGGCCGGGCGCGCCGCCGTCGGGCACGCGCCGCCCGGGCGCGCTAGAGCGGTCCCAGGACGTCGCGGACGTCGGCGTCGAGCGCGAGCGAGTCGAGCACCGTGAGCAGCGCGCGCTCCTCGTAGCGGAAGTGGGACTCCATGATCGCGGCGACCCCCTCGAGGTGACGGTCGAGCTCGTCCGGCGTCGCCGCCCGGTCGACCGCGGCCAGCAGCCCGCTCAGCAGGTGCGCGATCATCGAGTGGTCCTGCCTCAGGTTGCGCAGGGTCCCGACCAGCTCGGGGTGGGCGGCCGCGATCGCGGGGAACAGCTCGCGGTCCTCGCCCTCGTGGTGGCCCGTCAGGGCGGTGCAGAAGCCGTGGCAGAACAGCAGCAGGTCGCGGGTCGCGGGTTCGGCGGGCTCTCCGTCGTCGAGCGCGGCCCGGGTCGCGCGCAGCGCCTCGCGCAGCCGGGCGTGCACGGCGCGCAGCTCGCGGCTCCAGGCGACGAGCCTGGTCTTCTCGCCCTCAGTCACGCGAGGGCGAAGGGGTCGACGTCGTCATCGTCGTGCTCCTTCGTGTCCGGCGCCTCCATGCCTGGCACGGTCTGCCACCGGCACGCGACGCTGCGCAGACCCTACCGGACGTCGACCCACGCGGGGCGCCGTGCGTCGTCGACGCGCACGACCACGTCGGCGTCCCGCTCCGGGGCGACCTCTGCCCGGTACCGCGCGTACGCGGGCAGCGTCCAGGCGTCCGCAGGTGGCGTGCGCCGCGCGAGGGTCGCGTCCTGGAGCGCCAGGTGGACGGTCAGGTCGACGTCGAGCCCGCGCCCGAGCGACAGCGACCCGTCGAGCAGCACGACCAGCCCCGGGGGCGCCTCGACGTAGTCGGCGCGCGTCGAGCGCGACGTCACGGGGTCGCGAAGGCTCGGCAGGTAGCGCCCGTCCCCGTCCGGCCCGACGGCGGTCAGCACCTCCCGGTTCAGCGCCCCGACGTCGATCCACTCGTCGAGCAACGAGTCCGGGTCCTCGTGGCCGTGCTCGAGCCGCAGCGACGCGGGGCGCAGGAAGTCCCGCACACCGATGCGCGCCGTCGGGCGGCCCGCGACGCGCAGGGGTTCGACGAGCTGGTCGGCGAGCGTCTCCGGGTGCGTCGAGGGGTGGCCGTCGACGAGCACGCGCACCGCACCACCGGCACGGGGGTGGCCCGCGACGAGCGCGGCGACCCGCGCGACCAGGACCTCGGGGCTGACCGGCTCGACGCGCACCCGGTCAGGATGCCACGGGGCCGCGAGGACCAGGGCGCGCACCCGTGCCGAGGTAGTCCTGCGGGCTCGCGTCGAGCACCCGGCGGAACATGGTCGAGAAGGCAGCCGGGCTCTCGCACCCCAGCGCGCCGGCGACGCGCGTCACGGACTCCCCCGCCGCGAGCCGGGGCAGGGCGGCCAGCACGCACGCACGCTGTCGCCACCGGTCGAAGGTCAGGCCGGTCTGCGCCCCGAAACGGCGGTTGAACGTCCGCAGGCTCACGTGCAGCGCGGCCGCCCAGGTCGCGGGCGAGGCATGGGCGTCCGGGGCGTCGAGGAAGGCGCGGCACATCGCGAGCAGCGCACGGTCGTTCGGCAGCGGGACGTGCAGCGGCAGGGGCGTCATGCGCGACACCTCGAACAGGAGCAGCCGCACCAGGGCGCCGTCCCGGCCGTGCTCGTCGTACTCCGCGGGCAGGTCGACCGCCTCGAGGAGGAGCTGCCGGGCGAGGGGCGAGACCGTCACGACCTCGCACGTGGCCGGTCCCCACGGCGCGGCGACGGGCTCGACGTAGAGGCTGCACGTGCTGACGCCGTACATGGTGACCTGGTGGACGGTCTCCGGCGGGATCCACACGGCGCGGTGCGTCGGGACGGCCCAGCTGCCGTCGTCCGTCTCGACGTGCATGACCCCGGTCGCCCCGTACAACAGCTGTGCCCGGCGGTGACGGTGCGGGGGGAGCACCTCGCCCATCGCGTAGTCGGTGCCGATCGGGACGACGTCTCGCGGGACGTCGTCGACCTGGTCGATCGGGGTGTTGCGCACACCACGACCCTAGCGAGCCCTGGCGTGATCGCGAAGGAACCTGGCACTTCCGCGGATGCACGCCACGGGTTCGCTTCCTAGCGTGGACCCTGATGTTTCTCGTCCTGCTCCTGTCCGGATGCCTCACCGGCGTCACCACCGTCCTCTTCGGCTTCGGCGGCGGCTTCATGATCGTCCCGTTGCTGCTCTGGCTCCTCTCGGGACCGGGATCCGCACCGCTCACCGAAGACCTGGGGATGCACGTCGCGGTCGCCACCTCGTCCGCGGTCATGGTCGTCAACGCGGGCGTCGCGACGTTCGCCCAGCACCGTGCAGGGACGCTGAGGACCGACGCGCTCTGGCCCCTCACGGCGTTCATCGCCATCGGCGCGGCGCTCGGCGCCTCGGTCGCCGGCTTCGTGCCGGGCGAGGTGCTGCGATGGGCGTTCGTCGTCTACCTCGCCGTCACGCTCCTCCACGCGGTGCTGCGCCCGGGGTTCCTCGCCACGGCACGACCCGCGCGCCCGCTGGGCCGGACGACGACCCTGGTCGTCGGGCCCTCGGTGGGCGCGGTCGCGGCACTGCTGGGCGTGGGTGGCAGCGTCATGACGGTCCCGCTCTTCCGCCGCCACGGCTGGTCCATGACGGACTCCGCCGGTCTCGCCAACCCGCTCGGCCTGCCCGTCGCCGTCGCCGCCTCGATCACCTACGTGGTGGCCGGGGGCGCGTCGGCGTCGGTCGTCGGGGCCGGCCACCTCGGCTACGTCGACCTCTCGGCATTCGTCGGCCTGGCGGTCGGATCCGTCCTGGGGATCGTGCTCACGCGCCGGTTCGTCGGCCGGATGCCCGACCGCGTGCACGCCCGGGCCTACCTCGTGCTGCTCGCGGTGGTCCTCGTGGCGACCGTCGTCGTGTGACGGGCTCGGCCCGTTCCGTCAGGCACCGGCCGGACGGTGGGCACCTCCCTCGGCGAGTGCCGTCGCCGGGCCCGTGCCACACTCCGGAGAGGTGGCCGACCTGACGGCAGGGACGGACACGGGTCGTCCGGTCGCCCGCCGACCGGTCGAGAAGGTCAGGAAGCAGACCCTGGTCCGGCGCCACCACGACGTCGTCCCGCCAGACCGTCCTCCCACGGAGGTGCCCGATGACCACGTTCCCGACCGTCCGACAGGTCGTGCTCGACACGACCGACGCCCGCGGCCTCGCCGAGTTCTACCGCGCCCTGCTCGGGCTGGAGTACCGCCTGGGCGACGAGCCCCCGGCCGAGGGCGCCGCCGACCCGAACGGGCAGGACTGGCTCGTGCTGCGCTCGCCCGGGGGCGTCCCCCTGGCGTTCCAGCAGGTCGAGCACCTGCCGCCCTCGTCCTGGCCCGACCCGGCCGTCCCGCAACAGGTCCATCTCGACTGCACGGTCCCCGACCGCGACACGCTCGACGTCCAGCACGAGCGCGCCGTCGCCCTGGGGGCCCGCCTGCTGCGCGACCGGTCGGACGACCCGGTCGAGCCCCTGCGCGTCTACGCCGACCCGGCCGGGCACCCGTTCTGCCTCTTCGTGGGCTGACCCTCCGCCCGCGCTCTCGAGCGGGCCGGGCCGCGAGGCGCACGCGAGGGCACCCTCACGTCTCCTCGACATCGATCAGCCACCGCACGATGGTCCGGTCCTCGATCGTCATCCGGTACGTCTGCCCGGCGTCGATCGCGTCGTCCAACCGGCTCTGGCGGTTCTCGGTGACCCGGAGCACCCCGCAGGACGTCCGCACCTCGTAGTACGTCGTGGAGCGGTTCGTGTGCGAGACCAGGTCGTCCTCGGTGAAGCACGTCAGCTCGGTCGTCGTCCAGGTCGCGACCCAGACGACGAACGGCCCGACGAGGACGACGGCCGCGACCGTCCACCCGACCACGACCTTGGGGATCCGCATGGCGTGGAGCATACCGACGCCCGCCCGCTCCCCGTCAGCGAGGAACCGGCTGCCGTCGGGCGGTCAGGACGCGCCGGGAACGCACGAGGCCCCGTCCACAGGACTGTGGACGGGGCCTCGTGGGCAGCGGGTCAGCCGACGCGGATGAACGTCGGGTTGTTCTGCCAGATCTTGCTGTGCTTGACGGTGCTGCCCGGGGTCGTGGCCTCGATCTGCATCCCGTTGCCGGCGTAGATCGCGACGTGGCCGGGGGTCCAGATGAGGTCGCCCGGACGGGCCTCGGCGGCCGAGACGGGCGTGCCCGCGTCGCGCTGGGCACCCGACTGGTGCGGCAGCGAGACGCCGAGCTGCGCGTACACGTACTGCGTCAGACCGGAGCAGTCGAACCCGCTCGGCGAGGAACCGCCGTAGACGTAGGGCACGCCCACGTACTTCAGGGCGATGTCGACGGCGGCCGAGCCGGAGGCCGAGGCCGCCGGGGCGGCGACGGCCTTGGCCGCTGCGGGCTGCGCGCGCTCGACGCTGCGCGAAGCGGCCGCGGAACGCTCGGGGGCGGGAGCAGCGACCGGCGCGGGCGCCGGCTCGGGCTCGGGCTCGGGAGCGGGGGTGACCGCGACCGAGGCCTGCTCGATCGGCAGCACCGCGTCGGCGGCGACGGTGATCGCGGGGCTGGTCTGGAGGGCCTCGCGGGCCTGGGAGGTCACGGCGGCGAGGTCGACCGAGCCGATGGACTTCGACTCGTCCGAGGCAGGGGCGGCGTTCGCGGGGGCCGTGAAGACCGAGATCAGCAGGCCGGACGAGGCGGCGACGACCGCGCTACGACGCACGACGGCGTTGGCGCCGGACGCGGCAGACCGGCCGAGCGAGGTCAAGGGGGTGATGGGGCGGTGCGCGGCACGGTGGCGCGCACGTGGGCGTGAGGTCACGTGTGTTTCTCCTGGACGCCTGAGAGGTCAGCTGTCGGGTTCGGGCCGGAGAATCTTCTGCCCGGCCGGGCGGACCGAGGTCCGACCGGCTTCACCCCAAGGACACCGTCTCCGGTGCCCACAAGATTGGGTCCCCCACCCCTGCCATGGGTGTAGTTCGTGGCTCCGGAGGTGACAGGGTTCGGCGTCCACCGGAGCACTCCAGCGAGAAGGTTCTCTGCGGAGCAGAATCGACCGTACATGGCAACCACGGGATTGTCACAATGAGGTAACGAACCTCGCGAGTCGGACACATGTCCACCTCGACGACGGACCGCACCCGCACGCGGAAGGTGCGAGCCGTCGTCGGGCAGACCGGCCGAGCCGGGCTCAGGCGGGCTTGGTCGCCCTGCCGTCCAGCCACAGGGTGTCCGACTCGTCGCGGTGCGTGCCGGTCGAGCCGACGTGCTTGCTGTCGATCGTCGGCCCCTTCTTGATCACGTGGACGATCGCCATCGCGTGGCCGCGCCCCAGGCCGTAGTCCTCCTTGAGCCACTCCACGATCACGCCGGCCTTGACGGACGGGTCGTCGTAGCCCTTCTCCTGCGCGATCGTCACGAGCTGGCGGGGGGTGAGCCCGGTCTTGTCCTCGACGGCGTCCAGGTAGGCCTGAAATGACATGGTGCTCCTCGTGTCTGTGGGTCGGGTGGGCGGTCGATCCGGGGCGGCTCAAGCGGTGCGGAGCACCCTGCGCAAACGCTGGGCGAAGGCCGACGGGTCGTCGACGAAGCCCGTGTGGTCGCCCGGGAAGAGCGTCGTCGTGGTGCCGAGCAGGGCTGCGAGCGCCGTCGACGTCTGGTCGCAGAGCTGACCGGTCGAGTCCTCGCCGACCCCGACGACCACGCGGACGGGAGAGGCACGCAGGGCCTCGACGTCGGGCTCGAAGAGCGTGGTCCCCAGGAGGTCGTGCGCGAACCAGAAGCGTTCGTCCGCAACCTGCTGCGGGTCGCGCTCGCCGCCGAACACCTGCTCGACCATCCCGTCCGGGACGTCGATGTCGCCGATCGCGAAGAACTTCCGCCAGGCCCCGACGACGTCACCCGCGCGATGATCCTCCACGAGCTCGCGCGTCGCGGCGTGCAGCCGCTCACGGTCCGGCATCAGGGCGTCGAGCGGCGGCTCGTGCGCGACGACCGTCCTGACCAGGTCGGGGCGCGACTGGACGAGAGCGAGCGCGGTCACGGCGCCACCGCTCGACCCGACGACGGTCGCGGGGCCCGCGTCGAGGTGGGTCAGGAGCCGCGCGAGGTCGTCGGCACGGACCTGCGGCGGCGTGTCCTGGTCCGGGTCGTCGACCGTGCTGCGGTGGATCCCGCGCGGGTCGGTCGTCAGGACGGTGTAGTCGGTCGCGAGCAGGTCGGCGAGCGGCGCGAACGCGTCGGCGTCCATGGGCGCGCCGACGAGCACGACGAGCGGCCCCCGGCCCCTGACCTCGTGGTGGAGCGTGGCGCCCGGGACCCGCAGCGTCCGGGCGGTCGCAGGGACGGTCGGGGTGTCGGTCACGGGAACCTCCAGGAGTGCGCACGGCGGGTGGTCGAGGGGGTGGACCGTGCGGAGGGCCGGAACTCATCGGTCCACCGCCCGCGCCCGCGACGCAGCGCGACCTACCGCCCGAGGAGCGTGTCGATCTCGGCCATCTCGGCCGTCTGCACGTCGACCATGACCTGCGCGAGGTCCCGGAGCTCGGCGTGCCCGCCGCCCTCGATCTCGCCCTGCGTCATCGCGATCGCCCCCTCGTGGTGCGAGTGCATGAGCTCGAGGAACGTCTTCTCGGCCGCGGCCACCGCCGTGGCGTCACCCGCGCTCGCGTCCGCGAGGCGAGCGAGAGACCCCATCTGGTCGCTCGTGAGCATGCCGTTCGCGACGTGCACGGAGTGCATCTGCATGAGGTCGTCCATGGCCCAGGCGTCGGCCCAGCCGAGCATGGTCTCGATCTCCTCGGCCTGCCCGTCGAGGATCCGCTGCGCGAGGTCGCGCGTCGGTTCGCTCACGCCGTCGACCGCCAGGATGATCTCGCTCATCTCGACGGCCTGCTCGTGGTGCGGGGTCATCATCGCGACGAAGTGCGTGTCGACGTCGTTGACCTCGGCCGGGGTGCCCGCCGGGCCGCTCGCGGCGGACGCGCTGTCGTCCCCCGATGCGGGCGACCCGTCGGCTGTCGAGCACCCCGCGAGGGCGGCGGTCAGGACGAGCGCGGTGAGGACGGCGGGCAGCTTCTTCATGAGGACTCCGGTGTGTCTCGGGATCGCCGGGGCACGCGGGCGCCGGTTCCGGCGAGCGTCCGACCAGGGTAGGTGCGAAGTCTGGGAGCCGGCTGTGTCCCCACGGGGCGGTGCGCCGCCAGATCACCCTGTGGATCCCGCGCCCCGGCGGTCCCCGTCACAGTATGGTCAGCGCACTCGACGAGGAGGCCACCGTATGACTTCCCCCCTGTCCACAGACCACCTTCCGGCGACGCCCACCCTGGCGCGCGCCTCCGACGAGGCCGACCTGCCGCCCCTGCTCACGGGGTGGCGGCGCCTGTGGACGCGCCCCGCGCTCATGCCGTACGTGCGGCTCGTCGTCCTGGTCCTGGCGATCAACGTGGCGGTGGCGGTCACGGTGCTCCCCGGCACGTCGTCGCCCGCGCGTCTCGACCTGACCCTCACGGCGGCCGCGCTGAACCTCGGGGCCGCGGCCGTGATCCGGCAGCAGCACGTCGTCAACCTGCTGTTCCGCCTCGCGACGAGCGCGCCCGTGACGTGGCCCCTGCGCGTCCGCGCAGGGCTCGCGAAGGTCTACCACCTGGGCGGGATCCACGTCGGCGCGGCGATCTCCGCGACCGCGTGGTTCACGGTGTTCGCCGCGACCGCGCTGAGCCCGGACGGGCGGGGCGAGCTGTCGGGGCCGACGCTCGGGGTCGTCGTCGTCCTCGCGCTGCTGCTGCTGACGATCGCCGCCCTGGCCACCGCGCCGCTGCGCCGCAGGCGCCACGACCTGTTCGAGATGAGCCACCGGCTCGGTGGTTGGTCGACCCTCGCGGGCTTCGCGGCCCTGACGGTCCTGTTCGCGCGCGACCTGTCGCCGGACGACCCGTCGGGTGCGATCCTCTCCGCCCCCGCGACGTGGGTCCTGGCGGTCGTGGTCGTGTGCGTGGGGCTTCCGTGGCTGCACCTGCGCAAGGTCGCGGTGGACGTGCACACGCCCTCGTCCCACGTCGCGATCGTGCGTCTGCACCACGACCCGAAGACGTTCGTGGGTTCCTCGACGACGATCGCCCGGCACCCGCTCGGCCAGTGGCACCCGTTCGCCAACCTCGTCACGCCGAGCCGACCCGAGCTGCGTCTGGCGATCTCCCGGGCGGGCGACTGGACGGGGTCGTTCATCGACTCCCCGCCGGACCACGTGTGGGTCCGCGGCGTGCCCACGGCCGGGGCGGGGAACGTCGGCAAGCTCTTCCGCAAGGTCGTGTGGATCACGACGGGCAGCGGGATCGGCCCGTGCCTGCCCAGCCTGCTCGCAGGTGCGCCCGCCCACCTGGTCTGGGTCACCCGTACGCCCGAGGCCACGTTCGGCCCCGGGCTCGTCGGCGAGATCACGGAGTCGCTGCCGGACGCTCTCGTGTGGGACACGCGCGCGCTGGGCAAGCCCGACCTCGTGGCCCTCGCGCTCGACGCGGTGCGCACGACCGGCGCCGAGGCCGTCATCTGCATCTCGAACCGTCCGACGACGTTCCAGGTCGTCGAGGGCCTCGAGTCGCGGGGCATCCCCGCGTTCGGCGCCATCTGGGACTCCTGAGGCGCGCTGCTCCTCCCCCCGCCCGACGGCGTCACGATCGTGGCGCCGTCGGGCTGCGGCAGGTCTCAGCGCGTCAGCGCGCGTCGCACGTCAGCCGTGCCCCCAGCGTGACGGCCGCGACCACGGCCGCCGCGGCGACGAACACGACGTCCTTGAGGACGTACTGGCCCAGCAGCGTCATGCCGTCGCCGAAGAGCTCGCCGGGGAAGAGCACCACGGGTGACAGCATGCCGACCAGCGCGACCGCGAGCACGACCAGGCCCACCTTCAACCATCGCCCCGTCAGGAGCGTCAACCCGATGACGGTCTCCACGACCGCCGTCAGGACGACCGCCGCCGTCCCCTCGACGACGCCGAAGGTCAGCGCCCCGACCGTCTGCGTGACGATATGCTCCGCCGGGCTCGCCCCGGGGAAGTACTTGAGCACCCCGAATCCCAGGAACACCAGGCCGAGCGTGACCCGGAGCGCGGGGACCGACCACCGCGTCAGGTGGGCGGCGAGGGCGACGGCCACGGCGTCTGACCGCCCGAGGAGACCAGGCCGCGCGGGCCGGTCGCCGGTCAGGGCCGTCGAGGCAGGCAAGGCAGGCGAGGCAGGCGAGGGCAAGGTCTGGGGTCCGGCAGCAGGCATCTGGTCTCCTCGTCGAGAGCGTGCGGACAGGCGGCGCTCTGCGGAGAAAGCACCGTGACGTCCGGATAGGTGATGGCTCGGCGAGCGTAGCCACCGCTGATGAGGGCCAGATGAGGCCGGGATCAGCCCGCGAGGCGGGCGTGCAGGTGCATGTCGTGCCAGCCGTCGACGTGCTTGCCGCTCTCCCGGAGCGTGCTCTCGGGCACGAATCCCGCGGCGAGCGCGACCTTGCAGGACGCCTCGTTGCGCGTCGAGTGCACGAGTCGCAGCCTGTGCAGGCCGAGGTCCTCGAACGCCCAGGCGACCAGCAGCCCGACGGCCCGGGGCGCGACCCGGCGGCCCCGCGCGGCAGGCAGGACCCAGTAGCCGACCTCTCCCCCGCCCTCGTGCAGGTCCAGGTGGTGCAGGGCGGTGCGGCCGACCACGACGCCGTCGGACTCGACCGCCCAGTCCCCGGCCGCCTCCTGCACCCAGTGCTCGTGCCGCGAGTCGACCCACCCCTCCGCCTCCGCGAGGTCGGCCATCGCGCGGGCGTGCCAGAGCTGGATCGCCGGGTCCTGGTACGCGGCGAGGAGGGTCGGGGCGTCGGCCCGGACCCAGGGGCGCAGCGTCAGCCCGTCGCCCGCGAGGACGGGCATCGGCTGTGCGCTGAGGTGGCCGGGGCGGACGGTGGGCTCGGTGAGGAGGGGCACGCCGCGATGATGCCACGGGAGAAGGAGGCGAGCGGAGAAGAACGATGGATTGAGGAGTTGCTAAACTCGCCAAGTCTCCAGGAGGTCCTGTGCCCACCACCGCCACCACGGCGCCGCTCTACGCGATCAAGGCCGAGCTGTTCCGCTCCCTCGCGCACCCCACCCGCATCCAGGCGCTCGAGGTGCTCAGCGCCGCGACCGGCCACGAGGCCCCCGTGAGCGACCTGCTCGCCGCGACGGGCGTCGAGGCCTCGGTCCTGTCCCAGCACCTCGCGGTGCTCAAGCGCGCCGGTGTCGTGACGTCGTCGCGCACGGGCAACACGGTCGTCTACCGGCTGAGCCGGCCGCTCGTCGCCGAGCTGCTCGTCGTCGCGCGCGCGTTCCTGCGCGAGACTCTCGACTCGTCCGGGCGACAGCTCGCCGCCGCGGACGAGCTGCCTCCCCTCCAGGGGGAGAGCGAACGGACCGGGCAGTGACCCGGGCGCCCCGGCCGTCAGGCCCGCCCCTGCCCGTCGGCTCGAACCCGCCGACCCGCTCGGCCCGCTCACCGCGCTCCGCCCGGTCCCCGCGCGACCTGCTCCCTTCGCGGGCCGACGTCGACCTGCGGCCCCGGACGCTGCGCGCCGACCTCCTCGCGGGGATCACGGTCGGCGTGGTCGCCCTGCCGCTCGCCCTCGCGTTCGGTGTGAGTGCCGGGGTCGGACCCGGTCCTGGGCTCGTGACGGCCGTGGTCGCGGGCATCGTGGCCGCGGTGTTCGGCGGCTCGCGCGTCCAGGTCAGCGGGCCGACCGGCGCGATGGCCGTCGTCCTCGCCCCGATCGTCGCCCAGCACGGCCCCGCGGCGGTACCGCTCGTCGCGATCCTCGCGGGCGTCGTCGTGCTGCTGGCCGGGGTGACGCGGCTCGGGCGCGTCGTGACGTTCATCCCGTGGCCCGTGGTCGAGGGGTTCACGGCCGGGATCGCCGCGATCATCTTCCTCCAGCAGGTCCCCGCGGCCCTGGGCGTTACGGGCACGGTGGGCGGCAACCCGCTGGTCGTCGCCGTCGACTCGGTCGTCGCCGCGTTCGCGAACGGCCCCGCGGCCCTGTGGACGCTCGGCACCGTGGCGCTCGTCGCCGTCGTGATGCTGGTCCTGCCGCGCGTCGCACCCGCGCTGCCCGCGTCGCTCGTCGCGGTCGTGCTCGCGACCGTCGTCGTCCAGCTCACGGGCGCCCCCGTCGCACGCATCGGCATCCTGCCCGACTCCCTGCCGCTCCCGACCGTGCCGCACCTCGACGCGGGCATGCTCCGGTCGCTGATCGGCCCTGCGGTCGCGGTCGCGGCGCTCGCCGCGATCGAGTCCCTCCTCTCGGCCCGCGTCGCAGCGGCGATGCCGTCGCCCGCGCCGGGCGGGCCCGCACGTTCCGGGTCCGTCAGGCCGTCACGCGGGCCGTCGGGCGCCACGACCGTGCCCGACGACGGCTCCCACCGCTACGACCCCGACCGCGAGCTCGTGGGCCAGGGCCTGGCGTCGATCGCGAGCGGCGTGTTCGGCGGCATGCCGGCGACGGGTGCGATCGCGCGGACCGCGGTCAACGTGCGCGCGGGTGCCCGAACGCGGCTCGCGGCCGTCGTGCACTCGGTCGTGATCCTGGGCGTCATCTACCTGGCGACCGGACCCGTCTCGGCGATCCCGCTCGCGGCCCTGGCCGGTGTCCTCATGGTCACCGCGGTACGCATGGTCTCGGTCGCGACCCTCCGTGCCGTGCTGACCTCGACCCGGGCCGACGCCGTCGTGCTCGTCGTGACCGCGGTCGTGACGATCGCGGTCGACCTCATCGAGGCCGTGCAGATCGGGCTCCTCGTCGCGGCGTTCTTCGCGCTGCGCTCGGTCGCGAAGGCCGCGGCCGTGCACCGCGAGCCGCTGCCCGGACCGGCCCTGCCGGGTGACGAGCACATCGCGCTCTACCGGCTCGACGGCGCCATGTTCTTCGGTGCGTCCGACCGCATCCACGCGCAGATCCGCGACGACCAGGACGCCCTCGTCGTCGTCCTGCGGCTCTCGCACCTGCGCCTCGTCGACGCGACGGGCGCCCACGCGCTGGGCGAGCTGGTCGCGGACCTCGAGCGCTCGGGCGTCACGGTCCTGGTCAAGGGCATCCAGCCCGCCCACCTACCTGTCCTGACACGCGTCGGCGTGCTCGACGAGCTGCGCCACGAGAATCACCTGTTCGCCGACCTGTCGCCCGCGATCGAGCACGCGCGCTCGCACGTCGCGCGGGCACAGGCCGGGACCGGGTCCCCGGCCGCGAGCGCCGCCGGGGCCACGGCCCCCCGGGATCCCCTCAGCGCGTGACGTCGAGCGTCAGCTGCACGGTGACGGTGTCGCCCAGCTCGACGCCCTCTGCCGCACGGATCGCGTCCTTGAGCGGCACGACGTACAGGCCGTCCTTGGCGAACAGCGACGTCGTCCAGGTCGTGCCCCCGATGCGCGCCGAGACCGGGATCATGCCCCAGCCGTAGGTCACGAGGGCCGCGACCTCGTGGATGCGGGCGCTCTCGGCGTCGGGCACGGTCACGAAGTGGAAGGGTGCGGGCCCCCGCCAGTGCCACACCTCGCCGACGGCCTCGATGTCCATCCGCCCAGCATCCCCCGGGGACGCGCCGCCCGCCGCCCCTGCGCCGAGCGCGCAGCTCAGACCAGGATCGCGACCACGACGACGAACAGCGTGACGAGGACGAGGAGCACACCGAGGCCGACGAGCAGGCTGACGGCGACGGGGTGGGCCTGGCGCCACGGCACGAGGCGCGGGTCGAGGGCACGGAGCTGGGTCGGCGTGACGGGCTGACGAATCGGCGTGAGCGGGACGCCGCGACCGGCGAGGTCGAGCGCGAGGGCGGAGAGCTGCTCGCGGTCCCACATCTGTCCCACGAGCAGGAGGAGACGCTTGCGCGGTCCGACGACGACGAGGTGATGGGTGGGCGCGGCGCCGGCGAACCCCATGCTGTCGATCGTGACGACGCGTTCCATGTCCTCGACCGTGAACGTCTTCGACCGCCCCCACCCCTGGACCGTGAGGGTCCCGTCACCGAACGTGACGCGCGACTTGTCAGCCACCTGGCGGGCGAGGGCGTACGTCAGCGGGATCATGGCGAGCACGAGGCCCAGGAAGACGAGCGGGAGCGCGATGCTCCGCGTGGTGATCGCGAGCGTGACCGCGTTCAGCCCGAGGAGCGGCGCCAGGATCCCGATGAGCATCAGGTTGGTGCGCACCATGCGCCGCTTCGCGTCGTCGTGCAGGGTCAGCTCGGTCATGCGCGACATCGTCCCACGGCCGATACCGGCGTCCGGGACTGCGCCCGCGCCTCGACTCCCCGCTCCGCTCAGGCGCGGGTCGCCGTCGCGACCGCCCGCTCGAAAGCGCCCGCGAGCGCCGCACGGACCGCGTCCGGGGCGTCGGGGGCGCAGCGCGCGGCCACCGTCGCCGCGAGCTCGGCGAGGTGGGGCAGCAGGGCGTCGAGCTCTGGGGTCGTCGCGTCGAGCTCGTGCGCGGGCACGACGACCGTGGCGGTGATCCGTCGCCGCGACCGGGAGAACCGGACGTTGCGGACACCGGCCGGGCCGGCCGAGGGCGTGACCGAGCCGCCGAGCGCGAGCATCAGGTCGAGCTCGTCCAGGCCAGGGACGTCGAGCGGGGCGCACTCGGCCTGGAGCGCGCGGCGCAGGACGGTCGCGGCGGTGAGGTCCCGCTCGGGGCCGCCCAGGACGTTGCGCTGCGTGACGATCATCGGCAGGCCTCGGGCGGGAGGTCGGGCAGGTTCTGGTCGAGCAGGTCTGCGAAGGTCTCGGCGAGGGTGTGCCGCTCGCCCGTGTCGTGGTCGAAGGTCACGACGGGGCCGTCGTTCGTGATCACGAGGGGATTGCCCGAGCCGTCGAACCCGATCACGAGCCCTTCGTCCGCGACGGCCCAGCCGTCCGCGCGGAAGGCGCGCGTGAGGGCCGCGACGTCGGTGTCCTCGAGCGGGGACGCGTTGCACAGGCCGTGGACGGGGACGCCCACGAAGCACCCGCCGTGCCGCCCGACCACCTCCACGTACCCAGGGTCAAGGACCACGTCGAGGCCGCTCACGGCCTCCTCGATCTCGTCGCGCGTCGAGGGCTCGCCCGCGCCGTAGAGGGCCACTGCGGCGTCCAGCCGTGCCAGGAGGTCGGGGGTCAGCACCATACGTGCAGGTTAGCCGGGGCCTGGGACAGCCCGACGGCGTCACGTGCCCGGGTGCGCGCGTCACGCCGGCACGGGACCATGACCAGGCACGCACCTCTTCCCGTCCGGAGCCACCTCCACACTCACCGGATCGAAGGGATCTGGCCCCGGAAGTCGCATCGCCCCATCCTCCGTTCGTTCCCTCGCATTCCCATTGAGCGAGCCGACGAGCCTGGCGACGTCCCCTCTTCGCCCGGCGTTCGCGGGCGGAGTCCTGGAGGAGTCCTCGATGCTCCCCGACGACGACCTGGCCACGACCGTCAGCGAGATCGCCCACCTGACCGGTACCGCCGCGGGTCTGCGGACGCTGTTTCGACGACGCCGGGAGAGTGCTGACCCCGTCCTCCACGGGGACGACTCCGAGGCCGTCCTCCGCGGTGCGCGGCCCCGCTCGCGGCACGAGCCCTCGCACCGCTCCGCGTGCGCGTCACGGCCTGACGCTCGCCCCACGCTGCCCGACGACGTCACGCACCCGGGTGCGCCGGTCACCGTAGAGCGGGACGATGGCGGAGGCACGTCCCCTCCTCCCCTGACCAGCCCCTGACCAGCGAGGTGCTCCATGACCCGGTTCGTCATCGACCCCGGCACGGTCCTGCGGCTCGTCGCCGACGACGCCCAGGTCTCGGACACGCACGAGCTGCTCGCGCCGACCCTCCTGCGGTCGCAGACGTTGTCCGCTCTGCACGAGGCCGTGCATCGCGGTGACCTGTCCGTCGAGGTCGGACGGGAGCGGCTGGCCCGCGTCGGCCGTCTGAAGATCCGGCTCCTCGGCGACGGCGTGCTGCGCCGCACCGCGTGGACGGTGGCTGATCGGCTCGGCTGGGCCTCGACCTACGACGCCGAGTACGTGGCCCTCACACAGCTCCAGGGCGATGCCCTCGTGACGGCCGACGTGGAGCTCGCCCGCGCCGTCCGGGGGGTGGTCGAGACGGCACCGTACGAGGCGCTGCTCGAGCCCCTGGCGTGATCTGCGCCTCGGGGTTGAACAGAGCCTCGAACCACCCACCTCACCCGGCCGGTGACTGACTCGAAGCACCCGACGGGCTGCCCTTGACGACGTCCTCGGGCTGGAAAGGCTCGACCACGGGCACAGGATCGAACCACCCGATGCTCCGTTGCGACGGCACGCATGCGAACGAACGAGTCCGTTCCCCCTCGTCCACGAGGTCCTGCGGAATCTCCCCCAGCCCACTCCGCAGACGACCGTCCTCACCCTTCACGACCTCGTACGCGTAGAGCTTCCACTCCGCCGCTCCGTCCACCGACATGTCCTGCGCGGACACCCAGGTCCCCGCGAACTCGCACACCACTACCGTCGCGCGCGCGCCCGAGGGATCGGCGTCGACCCGTATCGGATCAAATGCCAACGGAGCCAGGACGACCAGGTGATCGTCGGGCTCCTCCTTCGCTCGGCCCGTCACGAGTGTCTCGGTGCCTTCGATGAGAGCCGGCGTCGTCGTGCTCCACAGATCCGGGTCACTGAAGTCGTGCTCATTGACCGCCAACGCCCGGTTCAGCTCCGAGGCCCGCACCGCCTGTACCCATGGATCGGACTCCAACGGTCCAGACGGCTCACCCCCCTCCCACCGCATCCCCGGCGTCGCCAGGTCCGACGGCCCCTCACGCCCGGCGGGCACGGGAGAGCACCCCACCAGCACCACCACCCCGAGCAGCACGCCCACGACGCCCAGCGCGCCATCCCGCACGGTCACTGTCATCTCGTCTCCTCGTCAGTCCCTGTAGTCCGGCGTGCCGCTGCTCGCTCCGGCCCGGCCTGCGTTCACCGCGGCGTCGACCAGATCGGTCATCGCAAGCCGTTCGGCCTCGGCGGAGGGCAGCCCGGCCGCGACATGGCGTCCTACGGCGGCGTCCCACTCCTGGTCGTGGTGTCCCGTCGCGACGAGCTCGGCCAGCAGCTGCCCGACAGCGGCACGCCGGTCGACCAGCATCGACTCGATGCTCGAGTCGCCGGTCACACCGGCCGCAGCCCGGGAGTTGAGCCAGGAGGAACCCGTCACCTGCTTGCCGACCGCTGTCACCGCCTCCCCGGCCACGAAGTCCACGCCGAGCTGGAGACCGGGAGCCGACACCGGCACCAGACCGACGGCCGACGAGGCCACGTCGACGAACGCCTGGTTCTGCTCGTCGTGGTAGGCCGCCCGGAGATACGCAGCGCCGTTGCCGGACCCCTCGGCGAAACCCTCCAGACTCGTGACGTGCGTCGCGACGTCGACGAGGGTCGGCCCGCGCCCGTTGGCCGCGTCGGTGCCGTACTGGTCGATCTCGCCGAGGAGAAGCCTCCCTAGCGCGCTCTGCGTGGACCCGTTCTCGCCGACGATCCCCATGACCTTGCCGAGCGCGGCATCGGAGACGTTGGGGACGGAGTGATACGAGCCGTCCGAGAGGAGAACCCTCTCACCGACGACGACCGTTCCCTTCTGCGCCTCGGACTCGTGCGTGATCGGGTACATCGCGAAGTCCCGTACGTGAACTTCGAGGACACGGTAGAGGTTCCGTGCGCCGAGGTCGTCCACCCCGACCGGGGTGAGGGACGTGTTGTTCCCCAGGGCGTCCATGACCTGCCCGGTCAGAGCAGCCGACCGCTTCTCCATCCCAGGATCGGGAACCTCGGCTGTCCGTCCGCCCTCGACCTGCAGTGCCCCGGCCCACAGTGCAGCCGGCCCTGCGAAGCCGTCCCCGGTCGTCCCTGTGGCCCAGTCACGGACGCCGAACCAGTAGTCGACCCGCCCCCAGTCGATCTCAGTGTCGCCGTTCTGGGGCGTCAGCCACGCCATGGCCTCTGTCGGGTACAGACCCAGCGTCTCGAACACGCGACCCGTCGCATCGTCCGACGGTGCTCGACCCGCGACGTCGGGGTGGTCGTTCCAGCTCAGGTACCGACCGCCGGAGACCGCGCTCTGGTCGATCACCGGCGCGAACCCCACCCGCTCGGTCGGGCGCTCCCACGCGTCCAGCCGGTCCGCGGCCGCGACGGCCAGCGAGGGCCCCATCGGCGCTCCCGATGCGTCGCCGAAGATCCATCCGAGCGTCGAGAACGATCCGCCCACGACAGGGCTCGCGCGGTGCAGCAAGCCGTCGACGAACGATGCCGCCTGCTTCCCGCTCCAACCTTGCGAACCGGTCGAGAGACCCGCGCGGAGCGCAAGGGCGGTCGAGGCGAGCAGACCTGGGTCGACGGTCTCGTCGCCCACGCCCCCCATGGCCGTCCCGAGGGCGCTGACGAGGTCACGCGTCCGTTCCCCGCCGAGAGCCTGGAAGTAGGCGTCCATGACGACGGGGTCCTGGCCCCAGGCGTCGAAGAAGCCCCGCAGGTAGGTCACGTCCCCGCTCTTCAGGTCGCCGTCCAGGGCCTGGTCGGCGAACCGGGTGTACGCATCGACGAGCTTGGCCGTGCTCAGCGCCTCGACCCCGGTGATCCCCGCTCGGGACAACACCTCCTTGCGCTGGGCCCACCCCGAGGACGCGGGGACCGCCAGCGCGGCCACCAGCGTCTCGTCCAGCGCCTGACGCTGGGTCGCGAGGTCGCGCAACGCAGCGTTCGCCGCGTGCTCCTCCTGCGCGGCCTGGTCGGCGAGCATCGCCTTGCGCGCCACGACCGCCGGGCTCGCCCCCGCATCGAACCCGCCCATCGCGTAACGCATGCGCTCGGCGTCCTCACGTACCTGCCGATGGAACACCACCTGCGACTGCAGGGCCACGACAGCGTCCGCGTACCTCTCCAGCGCGGCGTGCACGGGACCGACCACCTCGGCCAGCCCCGCCTGGCGTGCCCGCACCGACCCCGCCTCCACCTGCCACGCCGTGGCGGCCTCACCGTCCCACGTCTGCGGACCGAGCGTCCCGCGCACCCCTTCGACCCCCGCCGCGACCTGCGTCAGCGCGTCCTGGCACCGGCGCAAGGTCGCCGCGAACCCCAGCGGGCCCATCATCACGCCCGCCCCCGGGTCCTCCTCGTCCCACCGGATCACGACATGACCCGAGCCAGCGCCCCGTCGGCCTCCTGCATCGCCTCCGCGACCCCCGTCGCGTGAGCGGCCAACCCGTCCACCTCGCCGCGTGCGAGCAGAAGGTCGGTCGAGAACCACAACGCCCATTCCTCCACGGCCGCAGCCACGGCCGCGCTCCCCACGTCCTCGCACCACGCCTGTACCCGCTCCGGTACCTGCCCCGCCAGCGACACCAACCGGGCGCCACCGCTCGCCAACGCCTCGAACGACACGCTCAGATCCCTTGCCACCACACAACCCCCTGCATCCCCCTGTGCGGCGGGAAGCGCCCTGCCGACGGCCGCACACTAGCGGAACTCCGGACCCGCCGGGTGCGGGTCCCGACCGCGGACGGCGAGCCGCAGGTTCCCGGATGCCAGCCGCCCCGACCGCGAGGACCATGGCCGCATGACGAAACTGCTGACCGCCGACCCACCGCCTGACACCCTGCCTCGCCGGATCGGGCGCGTCGCGCTCGGACTGGCCCTCGTGTTCGCCGGGATCAGCCACCTGACCTTCTCGCGCGAGGAGTTCCAGGCCCAGGTGCCGGACTGGTTCCCGGTGGACGAGGACGTCACGGTCCTCGCGTCGGGGGCGGTCGAGATCGCGCTCGGCTCGTCCCTCGTGGTGCTCTCGAGGCGACGCGTCGCGGTGGGGCTGGTCGCGGCGGCGTTCTTCGTCGTGATCTTTCCCGGGAACATCGGGCAGTGGCTCGAGCACAAGGACGGGTTCGGGCTCGACACCGACGCCAAGCGGTTCGGGCGGTTGTTCTTCCAGCCCGTGCTCGTCGCGTGGGCGCTGTGGTCGACGGGGGCGTTCAGCGCCCTGCGACGTGCGCGGACCGACCTCCCCTGACCGCATGACCGTGACCCTCGCGCTGCCGTTCCGCGGGCGGTGGCTCGTGCAGAACAGCCCGGCCCGGCGCGTGCCCAGCCACGGCGTCGACGTCCTGGGCCAGCGGTTCGCGATCGACTTCGTGGGCGTCGACGACCGGGGCCGCACGGCGACCGTCCGCGACTGGCGCACCATCCTGGCGACCGAGCCTCCCGAGCGCTTCGTCGCGTTCGGTCGCTCGATCCTCGCGCCGGCGGACGGCGTCGTGGTCCAGGTGCACGACGGCGAGGAGGACCACGCGGCCCGTCGCTCCCAGGCGGCGCTCGTGCCCTACGCGCTGGGGGCCGCGGCTCGGCTCCGCGAGGGAGTGCACGCCGTCGCCGGGAACCACGTGACCGTCGCGCTGCGAGGCCCCGGCGCGTTCGTGTCCCTCGTCCACCTGCGACGCGGGTCCCTGCGGGTCCGGGTGGGCGACGAGGTGCGCGTCGGGCAGCCGCTCGCCGAGTGCGGAAACTCCGGGAACTCGACCCAGCCGCACGTGCACCTGCAGGTCACGGACAGCGCCGACTTCTCCGTGGCGCACGGCGTGCCGGTCGCGTTCCGCGACTTCCGCGAGTGGCCCCGCGGACGAGGCGAGCCCCTCGACCGGGCGACGGGACTGCCCGGGGAACGCTCCGTCGTCGGGCCGCTGGGGTGACGACCCGCCCCCTCGGCACCCCGGTCACGCGACCGGCTGGAGCCGGAACAGGCGGACCACGCGCCCCGAGTCCCGCTCGTAGGCCCTGTACCCCGGCCACTGCGCCTGGATCAGGTCCCACGCGGCCTCGCGCTCGTCGTCGTGCTCGACGAGCGTCGCCCGCACCCGCATGTCCCGGCCACGGACCGTGATCGACGCGTCAGGGTGCGCCAGCAAGTTGTACGTCCAGGCGGGGTGCCGGTCGCGCGCGAACGACGTGCCCGCGACGATCGCCCGGCCGTGACCGTCGGGCGTGTACATGAGGTAGGTGCTGCGCGGCTCGCCCGATCGCGCACCCGTCGTGTGCAGGACGAGCGACGGGACCAGGATCGCGCTGATCTGCCACCGCCCGCCCGACACGCGCGCGAGGAACCGCTCGACCGGCGGCAGCACGACCGGCCCGGCCCTGCGGAAGGCCCGCGTGCGCGTGAGCGGGGCGACCAGGGAGCGGACGACCTGCAACAGGGAGGTCATGCCCCCATGATGGCCGGGGTCGCCGCGGGGCGCTCGCCCGCCGAGCCCTGGCGCCGCTCGACGACGTCGCCGAGCCCGGCCGCCGCGGGGACGCGCGAGAGGCACCCAGGATGAGCGTTCACGAGCGGGACTCCGTCTTCTCCGGGACGTGCACGGACGACGCGAAGAGGTTGAGCCCGAGGGCGCGGGACAGGTAGGCCGTCGCGCGCTGACCCCGGACGCTGTTGCCCGCGGAGTCCAGCGGTGGAGAGAACGTCCCGATCGCCCCTTTTCCCGGCGCCACCGCGACGACGCCCCCGGCGACCCCCGACTTCGCGGGGAGCCCGATCTCGAAGAGCCACTCCCCCGACCGCTCGTACAGGCCCGTCGAGGCCAGCACCGCGAGGGTGTCCCGGCAGACCTGCGCCGAGACGACCCGCTCCCCGGTGACGGGGTTGACCCCGCCGTCGGCAAGAGTCGCGCCCATGACTGCCAGGTCGCGGGCCGTCACGCGCAGCGCACACTGGCGCGTGTACACGTCGACGACCTCGAGCGGGTCGGTCTGGATCCGTCCGTAGCTCTCGAGCAGGCGCGCGATGGCCCTGTTGCGGATGTTGGTCTCGGACTCGGACCGGTAGACGACGCCGTCGAGCTCGAGCGACCGGCCCGCGAAGCGCGAGAGTCCCGTCCGGACGTTCTCCCACTGCTCGGCGGGCGTCCCGCCAGGCATCATCGCGGTCGCCGCGAGAGCGCCGGCGTTGACCATGGGGTTCATGGGGTGCCCGTCGTTGAGCTCGAGCGCCATGACCGAGTTGAACGGGAGCCCGGTGTTGTTGACACCGACGCGGTCCCGCACGGCGTCGTGCCCGTAGGCCTCGCACACGAGTGCGTAGACGAACGCCTTGGAGATCGACTGCACCGAGAACTCCACGCCCGTGTCCCCCGCCTCGTGCATCTCGCCGTCGACCACGGCGACGCTCACACCGAACAGCGCGGGGTCTGCCGTGGCCAGGACCGGGATGTAGTCGGCGACGGCTCCGGCCGTGAGGTCGCGGTACCGGGCGTGCGCCTCGACGACCAGGTGCTCGACGCGGTCCCACCGGGGCAGCGCCCCGGTCGCAGCCACCTGTTCGACGTCGTCGACGTCCATCGCGCACCGCCCGTCTCTGGAACCCTCCGTGATGCTCCCACCACGTTCGCGAGGGCGCACTCGGAGACTGGAGGCCGGTGCGGGAGGTGTCGATCGTCGCGCCCGCCCGGGCCCCCTGCCCCGACGGCGCCGCTCACCGCTCGACGGCCGCTCCCCTGGCCACCAGGCCCGCCTTGTCCGACAGCTTGATCTCCTTCATGAAGAAGGCGATGACGAACCCCACCACGCCGAGCGGGACCAGGTACCAGAACGCGGGGGCCAGTGCGTCGGTGTAGGCCGTGACGACGACGTCGTGCAGCTGGGCCGGCAACCCCTTGACCGCCTCCGGGGTGAGGGTGTCCGGGCCGAAGTTCGCCGGGACGTCGCTCGGGGGCAGGCCCTTGGCCGCGTCGGTCAGGTTCGTCGCGAGCCTCGTGGTGAACACGGTCGAGAACACGCTCGTGCCGACCGCGGCACCGATCTCCCGCAGGAAGTTGTTCGTCGACGTCGCCACCCCGACCATCTCGGGGGCGACCGAGTTCTGCACCGCGATGACGATGGTCTGCAGCACGAGCCCCAGCCCGAACCCGAGCACGAAGATCATCGCGCCGAAGGTCACCATCGAGATGTCTGCCGTGAGCTGCGTCAGCAGGACCAGGCCGATCGTCGCGATGCCCATCCCCAGGATCGGGTAGATCTTGTACCGTCCCGTGCGCGCGATCAGCAGGCCCGAGCCGATCGCCGTGATCATCAGCCCGACCGTCATGGGCAGCATGAGCAGCCCGGACTCCGTGGCGCCGTAGCCCTGCGCCATCTGCAGGAAGGTCGGCAGGAACGACAGCGCCGCGAACATCGTCATGCCCAGCACCAGGGCGATCGAGACCGACACGGAGAACGTCGGGCTCTTGAACAGGTGCAGCGGGATGAGAGGGTCGGCCGCCCTGGTCTCGACCACGAGGAACCCGACGAGCGCGAGCACCGCCACGACCAGCACCGTCAGCAGGGCGGGGCTGCTCCAGTCGTACTTCTTGTCGCTCGAGATCGTGCTCCAGCTCGTGAGGAGCACGATGCCCGCGGTCGTGACGGCCATCAGGACCGCACCGCCGACGTCGAACCGGCGGCTCGGCGTGCGGGACGGGAGCCGGAGCTTGAACCAGGCGATCGCCAGCGCGGTCAGCCCGATCGGCACGTTGAGCCAGAAGCACCAGCGCCACCCGGGGCCCTCGGTGAACCAGCCGCCCAGCAGCGGGCCGGCGACCGTCGCGATGCCGAAGACCGCACCCATGGGCCCCATGTACTTGCCGCGGTCCCTGGCCGAGACGATGTCGGCGATGATCGCCTGGCTCAGGATCACGAGGCCCCCGGCCCCCAGCCCCTGGACCGAGCGCCACACCACGAGCTCGACGAACGAGCCCGACAGCGCGGACCCGGTCGACCCCACCACGAAGATCGCGATCGCGACCAGGAAGGGCAGGCGTCGCCCGCGCACGTCGCCGATCTTGCCGTAGATCGGCATCACGATCGCGATCGCCAGCAGGTAGGCCGTGATGATCCAGCCCTCGTCCTGCGCGGCGCCGAGGTCCCCCACGATGGTCGGCAGCGCCGTGCCCACGACCGACTGGTCCAGCGCGGACAGGAACATCGCGGCCAGCAGGGAGCTGAAGATCACGTAGACGGTGCCCTTGGAGAGCACGATCTCCGGCTCGCTCGTCGTCGTGGCACGGGACGTGGCGTCGCTCATCGCAGCTTCCTCACTGGCGCACCGGACCTGGCAGCGCCCGTCGGGAGATCTCGGGACTCGCGTGCGGAGGATGCGGCCGGCCCCCGGTCGAGAGGCTCGTCCGTCGCGTCCCTCGATGGTCGTACGGGGGCCCGGAGGGCGCAACACCTGACGGACTGCCGCTACCCCGGGCTCAGAGCCCGTCGAGGAGATCGCGCATCCGGTCGATCTCGCCGCCCTGGCCCGACGCCGTCTCGGCGGCGATCTCGTGCGCGAACAGGTCCTGACCGTCGACGAGCACGACGTCGACCATGTCGAGCGCGCCCTCGTGGTGCGCGATCATGCCCTCGAGGAAGAGCCGGTCGAACGCCGCCCCGCTCGCTGCCGCGAGCGCCGCCATCTGCTCGTCGGTGAGCATCCCGACGGCGGCCTCGCCGTGGGTCCCGTGCCCACCGTCCGCACCGTCGGGGACGCGCGGGCCCGTGCCGCCCGCGGTCTCGGCTCCCTCGGGCACCTCGACGTCGCGCGCCTGCAGCCACGACGCGAGCGCATGGATCTCCGGTCCCTGCCCGGCGGTGACGCGCTCGGCGAAGGCGCGGACGGCGTCGGACTCCGCGCGGTCCGGTGCGAGCGCGGCGATCTCCAGGGCCTGCAGGTGGTGCTCGATCATCCCCGCGACGAACCCGACGTCCGCCTGGTTCCAGGAACCCTCCGCCGGGGCACCGTCGAAGTCCTCGGGTGCGACGGTCGCGTTCCCCTCCCCCGGCAGCCCTGGCTGGACGACGACGCTCGACGGCGTCGAGGTCGGTGCCGCCTCGCCCGTGCACCCCGAGACCCCGAGCGCCAGCCCGACGACGACGAACCCCCAGGTCAGCGTTCGGGCGCCCGGACGTGGGGCGCTCGCCCACCCTGCGTTTCCAGCGGGAAAACTCCGCATCGGCTCTGTTCCCTCCGTGTAAAACCTCGCCGGAACCATCCCGTTTAAGTGGTGCATGTCACATTTGACGGTCAGAATGCGCAGAACCCTACCAAGGAGGTGTTTCCCTCGTGCATCGAAGAACGCACAGGCGCAAGAACCGGGTACTGCTCGCCTCGTCCGTGGCCGCAACCCTCGCCGTCTCCTCGCTCGCGGTCGCGTCGGGCGCGTACGCCGAACCGTCCGACGGATCTCCGGAGGCGGTGGCCGAGCTCCTCGAGCAGGCTCCGTCCTCCCTTCCCGCGCAACGCCTCGCTCCCCTCGCCCAGGCCACCGACGTCCTGGCCCCCGGGGAGATCGCCGGCAGCCCTAACCTCACCCTCGTCGCCAACATCCCCAAGAACGGGGCCTTCGCGCCCGAGGGCCAGTACAACAGCGACCTCGCCTTCCAGGGCCGCTACGCGTTCGCCGGCAACTACGGCGGGTTCACGGTCTACGACGTCGCCGACCCGACGAACCCCCAGCAGGTCGCGCAGGTCGTCTGCGCCGGCTCCCAGAACGACATCTCGGTCTACGGCGACCTGCTCGTCCTGAGCACCGACTCCTCGCGCAGCAACGCCTCGTGCGACAACGTCGCCCAGAGCGCGACGATCAAGGAGTCCTGGGAGGGCCTGAAGGTCTTCGACATCTCCGACCCGACGTCGCCCCGGTACGTGTCGGCCGTCGAGACCCAGTGCGGCTCGCACACGAACTCGCTCGCCCCGTCGAAGGACGGCAAGGACCTGTTCGTCTACGTCTCGTCCTACTCTCCCAACGCCGCGTTCCCCGACTGCAAGCCGCCGCACGACCTCATCAGCGTCGTGCAGATCCCGGTCGACGACCCGGAGTCGGCCGAGCTCGTCTCGACGCCCGTCCTCTTCCCCGACGGCGGCAACCCGGGCGGCAACGGCTCGAGCACGACGTCCGGGTGCCACGACATCACGACCTACCCGTCGAAGGACATCGCGGCGGGCGCGTGCATGGGCGACGGCATCCTCATGGACATCTCCGACCGTGCGCACCCCGTGGTCACCGAGGTCGTGCGGGACACGACGAACTTCGCGTTCTGGCACTCGGCGACGTTCAACAACGCGGGCACCAAGGTCGTCTTCACCGACGAGCTCGGCGGCGGCGGCGCGCCCACGTGCAACGCGACGGTCGGGCCCGAGAAGGGCGCGGACGCGATCTACGACATCGTCGACGGACAGCTCGTGTTCAAGAGCTACTACAAGATCCCGCGCGAGCAGGCCGCGACCGAGAACTGCGTCGCGCACAACGGCTCGCTCATCCCCGTCCCGGGCCGCGACATCATGGTCCAGGCCTGGTACCAGGGCGGGATCTCGGTGTGGGACTTCACGGACTCGGCCAACCCGGTCGAGATCGCGTGGTTCGACCGGGGCGCGCTGTCGCCCGACCGGCTGATCCTCGGCGGGTCGTGGTCGGCCTACTGGTACAACGGCGCGATCATCTCGAACGACATCCAGAAGGGCCTCGACGTCCTGCTGCTCGACGACCCGGTCACCAACGCCGCGAAGTCGGTCCTGACGGACGAGCTCAACCCCCAGGCCCAGCCGACGTACGTCGAACCGGCCGCGTGGTCGAAGAAGACCGCCTACGCGGGCGGAGCGATCGTCACGTACGGCGGCGCCGTCTGGCGGGCCCAGTGGTGGACCTCGGGCCAGACCCCCGGGGACCCGTGGGGCCCGTGGGAGGAGATCGCAGGCGTCGACTCGAAGGGCGTCGGGGCGTGGAAGCCGACCCGCGTCTACTCCTCGGGGGACACCGTGACGCACGACGGCACCACGTACACCGCCAAGTGGTGGACGAGGAACCAGGCCCCCGGCGACCGCTGGGGACCGTGGGCGCCGCAGGGCTGACCTGCGTCCCGCCCGGGCTGCGGCCCGGGTGAGCCACTGCCCGACGGCGCCGCTCGCCTCACAGGTGAGCGGCGCCGTCGGGCACGGTGCGGCACGAGCGGCACGGGCCACCGGGAGACCCACTACTGTGAGGTGCCCGCTCTGCCCCGAGGCCCGTCCTGCGGGCAGGTGACCGGGCGCGACGACCGAGAGGGACCGCACGGATGGCCAAGCAGCCCAGGGAACGACCCTTCGTCGCGCTGATCGGTGCGCTCCTGTTCGTGGCCGGGGTGGCCCTCACCGCCCTGTTCGCCGCGGTCGCGATCTGGAACCTCGTGCACGGGGAACGAGGAGGGGCGTGGGGGATCTTCGCGGTCACCGTCCCTGTCGGGGCCCTCGGCTTCTGGCTCATCAGGGTCAGCCGGGTCCCGGTCGGCGATGCCCTCAACATCTGATCACCCCTCCAGGGGCCGCCCGGGCGAGAGCCGGTCGGCCACCCCGCCGAGCGTGAGGACCCCTCACGGAGACGGTCACCGCCTCGCTCATCGGGCGGCGTACTCGGTGTCGGTGACGTGCTCGAGCCAGGTCGTGCTCCGGGCAGGGTCGTCGGCACCCTCCGAGATCGCGAGGTGTTCCATGAAGGAGTCAGGTGCAGCGCCGTGCCAGTGCTGCTCACCCGGAGGGCAGTACACCGTCTCGCCGGGCAGGGCCCGGACGACCGCGCCGTCCCTGGTACCGACCAGCGCGACACCGGAGACGACATGGAGGAACTGACCGCGGGCGTGGACGTGCCAGGCGGTGCGTGCACCGGGGGCGAAGCGAACGCGTCCGACGACGGTGCGTTGATCGCCGTCCAGCGGGCTGACGATCATGTCGAGCCAGACGTCGCCGGTGAACTGCTCGGGCGGGTTCTTCGTCGTGGGGGCCCGCGGCAGGGTACGCATCAGCGTTCTTCTCCTCGAAGCGTGGACTGGGACGGGGACCGGGACGGGGCGGGGCGTTCCTCCTGCTCGCGGGTCGCGGCCCAGGACGCGAGGAGCTTGAGCCCGTCGTCGGACGGGGACCCGGGGACCGCGGTGTAGACGTTGAGCTGCAGGCCGGTGTCGGCGGGCAGCTCGAGGGCCTCGTAGTCGAGCTCGAGCGTGCCCACTGCGGGGTGGTGGAACACCTTGGTGCCCGTGCGGTGCAGCCGCACGTCGTGCGACGCCCACAGCCGGCGGAAGTCCTCGCTGCGTGTGGAGAGCTCCCCGACCAGTCCGGTGAGGGCCGTGTCGTACGGGTTCTTGCCCGCCTCGGCCCGCAGGATCGCGACCGCGTCGTGCGCGATGCGGTCGTACCGGTCCCCCCAGAATGCCCGTGCCGCCTCCGCGTCGAGGAACTGGAACCGGGCACTGTTGACCGGCCTCTTCGCGATCCGCTCGGGCGACTCGTACATGGGCGAGTACAGGGCCCGCCCCAGCGTGTTCGCCCCGAGCACGTCGAGCCGACCGTTGCGCACGAACGCCGGCGCGCCCTCCATCGAGTCCAGGATCCGCTGGACCACCGGACGGAGGACGGGCGCAGAGGTGCGCCTGGCGCGTGACCGGGCAGCCCCGGACTGGTTCGCCGCGCGGGCGAGATCGAACAGGTGGTGGTGCTCGGCCTCGTCGAGCTGCAGCGCCTGGGACACGGCCTCGAGGACCTCCTCGGACACACCGCCCAGGTTCCCGCGCTCGAGCCGCGTGTAGTAGTCGACGCTCACACCCGCGAGCATCGCGACCTCCTCACGGCGCAGGCCCGGCACACGCCGGTTGCCACCGTACGCGGGCAGGCCTGCGCGCTCGGGGGTGATGCGCGCCCGGCGGCTGGTGAGGAACTCGCGGGTCTCGGCCTTCAGGTCCATGCCTTCGACGGTACGGCCGACGCCCCGCTCCTGGGAGGTTCTGCTGGTACCTGGGGCTCCCTGCTGGCGCGGACCGGCGCCGCGACGTCGTGACGTCCGAGCGGGGTACCAGCAGGACCTGCCTCATCCGGCGGAAACCTCCTAGCGTGAAAGGCATGACGACGAACCCGATCCCCACTCTGACACTGAACGACGGCACCGAGATGCCCGCCCTCGGGTACGGCGTCTTCCAGACGCCCCCGCAGGAGACCGTCGACGTGGTCACCGAGGCGCTGCGTACCGGCTACCGGCACATCGACACCGCCGCCGCCTACGGCAACGAGCGCGAGGTCGGACGCGCGATCGCCGGATCCGGTCTCGAGCGCGACGAGATCTTCGTCGAGACGAAGGTCTGGATCAGCGACTACGGCTACGACGCGACGCTGCACGCGTTCGACAAGTCCGCTGGAAAGCTCGGCATCGAGACCATCGACCTGCTGATCCTGCACCAGGCGCTGCCGAGCCGGTTCGACCTGACGATCGAGGCCTACCGAGCGCTGGAGACGCTGCTCGCCGACGGCAAGGTCCGCGCGATCGGCGTCAGCAACTTCATGCCCGAGCACCTGACCTCGCTCCTCGAGGCCACCACGGTGGTCCCGGCCGTCAACCAGATCGAGGTCCACCCCTACTTCCAGCAGAAGGGCCTCCAGGAGCTGCACGCCGAGCACCGCATCCTCACGCAGGCGTGGTCGCCGATCGGCGGCATCACGTTCTACCCCGGCTACGGCGAGGAGCGTCGCAGCACGCTCGAGGACCCGACGATCGGCCGGATCGCCACCGCGCACGGCAGGACGCCCGCGCAGGTGATGCTGCGCTGGCACCTGCAGCAGGGCCGCTCCGCGATCCCCAAGTCCGTCACCCCCGCGCGCATCGCCGAGAACTTCGCCGTCACCGACTTCGAGCTCACGGGCGACGAGCTGGCCGCGATCGACGGCCTGGACACGGGCGTCCGCGGCGGTCCCGACCCCGCCGACATCACGCTCGAGACCTTCGGCCGCGAGATCCCCGAAGCCTGAGCACCAGCACCGCCGACGGCGACCGCCACACCCGATCCATCCCCGCACCACCGAGAGGCACCACCTCATGCGAGCAACACTCATGTACGGCGCCGGAGACGTCCGCATCGAGACCGTCCCCGACCCCGTCCTCCAGCAGCCCACCGACGCCATCGTGCGCGTCGTGCGGGCCTGCGTCTGCGGTTCGGACCTGCACCCCTACCACTCCATGCGTGGGGCGACCCAGGGCAACCCGATGGGCCACGAGCTCATCGGCGTCGTCGAGGAGACCGGCAGCGCCGTGACGAACGTCAAGAAGGGCGACTTCGTCATCGCCCCGTTCGCGTTCTCCGACAACACGTGCGTGTTCTGCCGGGAGGGCTTCCAGACCTCCTGCGTGCACGGCGGATGGTACGGCTCCCGCGAGACCGGTGGCCTCCAGGCCGAGCTCGCCCGCATCCCGCTGGCCGACGGCAGCCTCGTCGTCGTCCCCGACGTCGACCCGGCGACCGCCGACGAGGGACTGCTGAACTCCCTGCTCACCCTGTCCGACGTGTACCTCACCGGCTACCACGCAGCGCACATGGCACAGGTGCAGCCCGGCCAGATCGTCACCGTGATCGGTGACGGAGCCGTCGGGCTGTCCGCCGTGCTCGCCGCCAAGCAGCTCGGCGCCGAGCGGATCATCCTCATGGGCCGGCACGCCGCGCGCACCGACCTGGGGCGTGAGTTCGGCGCGACCGACGTCGTCGCTGAGCGTGGCGCCGAGGGCATCGGCAAGGTCATGGACCTCACCGGAGGCGAAGGCTCGCACGCCGTGCTCGAAGCCGTGGGCCACATGCCCGCCTACGAGCAGGCCTACGGCGTCGTCCGCCCCGGCGGGATCATCTCCCGCGTCGGCGTCCCCCAGTACGAGGACGCCCCCGTCGGGTTCGGGTCCCTGTTCGGGAAGAACGCACGCCTCGCCGGTGGCCCCGCCCCGGTGCGGGCCTACCAGGAGGCAGCGATCGCCCAGGTCCTCGCAGGGGAGATCGACCCCGGCAGGGTGTTCGACGCGACCCTGCCGCTCGAGGACGTCGCCGAGGCCTACCGCCTCATGGACTCCCGCGAGTCCCTCAAGGTCGCCCTGCGGCCCTGACCACCGGGGGTGGGCGCCCCGGCGCCCACCCCCTTCCCTTCCGTGTCCCCGACCCCGCCCCGAGGAGTGGTCATGGCCCCCACACCGTCCGCACGCGCCCACCACGACGAGCTGTTCCCCGACCACGTCTCGACGCTCGCAAGGACCGACCCGGAGCTCGTCGAGTACTTCGACAACTTCGCGTTCGACGAGGTGCAGCGCGACGCTCCCCTGCCCGTGCGCACCAGGCTCATGGTCCAGCTCGCCGCGCTCATCGCCTGCGGTGCCCTGCACGAGTTCCGCGTGATGGCCGGCGCCGCGCTGACCGTCGGCGTCACGCCGGTCGAGGTCAAGGAGGTCGTGTACCAGGCGGTGCCGTACGTCGGCATGGGTCGCGTGCTCGACTTCCTGCACGCGACGAACGCGCTCCTGACCGAGCGCGGTGTCAGCCTGCCGCTGCCCGGCCAGTCGACCACGACGCCGGACACCCGCTCGGAGGCCGGGCTCGCGGTGCAGAAGCAGATCGTCGGCGCGGACGCCGTCGACGCGATGTACGCGAACGCGCCGGCCGACGAGCAGCACATCCAGCGGTACCTGTCCGCGAACTGCTTCGGCGATCACTACACCCGCGACGGGGTCGACGTGCCCACGCGCGAGCTGCTCACCCTCGCCATGCTGATCGCCCTCGGCGGAGCCGAGCCCCAGGTCGCCGGTCACGTCCGCGCCAACCTCGACGTCGGGAACGACCGCGCCACGCTCCTGGCGGTCATCACCCAGCTGCTGCCCTACGTGGGCTACCCGCGCACCCTCAACGCGTTGCGCGCGCTGGACGAGCACGCCCCCGCCTGAGCAGGCGACGCGCCACCGCACCATCGATCCTGAGGGGACGTGCAGGACCGCCGACATGGCCCCCTCACCACGAAGGAGCAGCACCATGAGCGACTGGAGTTCCGCCGACCTGGCGGCCATCGACGCCGACGGCGAGCTGCGCGTCGCCGCCCACCGCCCCGACGGGACGCTGCGCACCCCCCGCATCGTGTGGCACGTCGTCGTGGACGACCATCTGTACATCCGCTCCGTGCGGGGCGTCGACGGTGCCTGGTACCGCGGCGTGCAACGCACGGGCACCGGTCAGATCGACTCCGGCGGAGTCCGCGCCGACGTGACCTTCGTCCGCGACGGCAGCCACGACGACGCCGTCGACGCCGCCTACCGCGCCAAGTACGGCAACGGCTCGGCCGTCGACCACATCACGGCACCCGGCGCGCGCGCCACCACGCTGCGCGTCGAGCCGGCCTGACCACCTGCCGATCCGAGCGCTGCCGCCGCCCTGGGATGCACCAGCAGCTCGCGTTCACCGTCCAGCCTAACCTAGGTTAGGCTGGACGGGTGACGATCAAGATCTACGCCCTGAGCGTCCTGCGGAACGGCCCGGCCCACGGCTACGAGCTCAAGAGCCGGATACGGCGCCCGTCGATCGCGCCGGTCAACAACAACTCGCTCTACCCGGCCCTCAAGCAGCTGGAGCGCGACGGCGCGGTGACCAAGTCTGTCGAGCAGCAGGAAGGGCGCCCGGCGCGCAACGTCTACGCCATCACCGAGACCGGGCGCGGCATGCTTCACGACCTCGTGTCCACACTGCCGCGCGAGCTGGCGAGCGACGACGAGGAGTTCTTGCTCCGCGTCAGCTTCTTCGACGAGCTCCCGGTACCGTCGCGCCTCGGCGTCCTGGGAGTGCGACGGCAGATCGTCGAGCACGCGCTCGCTCAGGTACAGGGCCTCCTGGCCGAGGCCCCGCGGGACCCGGCCCTGCCATGGCGGCGCCGCGCGCAGGAACAGCTGGTCGATCGCCTCTCCCAGGAGCTGCGCTGGCTCGACGACCTGCGCAACGAAGCGGAACGGTCGTGACCGTCGACGGCGCGGACACACGCCCCGGTGCCACGAGGATCGGCCGAGCCGCACGCTACGGACTGCTCATCGGCCCTTCCCTCAGCATGCTCGACTCGAGCATCGTCAACGTCGCGGTCCCGGACATCGCCCAAGACCTCCGCGCCGGGCTCGACACGGTCCACTGGGTCGTCTCCGGCTATCTGCTGTCCCTCGCCGTAGGACTGGCACTGACCGCGTACGCCTCACGCCGCTTCGGCACGATGCGTGTCTACCTGGTCAGCATGGCGCTGTTCGTCGCCACCTCCGCCGTGTGCGCCGTGGCCCCGAGCATCGAGCTGCTCGTCACCGCTCGGGTCGTGCAGGGCTTTGTCGGCGCTCCCCTGGTCCCGCTGGCATTGAGCATCCTGATGGGCAAGGACGGCCTGAGCGGTGGCAAGGTCCCCGTCTCGGCCGCCGTGGTGCTGTTCCTTGCTCCCGCCCTCGGACCGTCGCTCGGTGGCCTTCTGATCGGCGCCGGAGGGTGGCGGTGGGTCTTCCTGGTCAACGTACCGGTGGGCGCGGCCGGACTGCTTCTCGCATCGCGCCTGCGCCACCTCGGAACGCGGGCCAGGGCAGAAGCCCGGTTCGACGCGATCGGGTTCCTCGTGCTGTCGGCCGGCCTGGTGACCACGCTCCTCGGGGCCACGCGCGGCTCCGCCGGTGGATGGGGCAGTCCCGCACCGCTGACGCTGGTCGTCGCAGGGATCGGGCTGCTCGCCGCGTACGTCAGAACCGCGTCCCGGCGAAAGGACCCGCCGGTACGCCTCGACGTCGTCCGTAGCGGTCAGTCGCTCCTCGCGCTGGTGCTCCAGGTGCTCGCCTCGATCATCGCCTTCGGAACCGTGTTCCTGATACCGGTGTTCACCCAGCAGGTGCAAGGGCACACCGCTCTTGCCACGGGGCTCGCCCTGATCCCCCAGGGCATCGTCATGGGCCTGGGAACCGCACTAGGTCAGCGCATCTCGACACACATCCCACTGCGAACACTGGTGACACTCGGGTTCGCCGCGCTCGCCGTGTCAAGCGGCGTGATGCTGCTGCTCACGCACGACACACCGTTGTGGGTCACCGCGATCATGCTGTGCGGCCGCGCCCTCGCCGCGGGATTCGTCACGACGCCGCTGCTCGCCGCCTTCCTCGCGCCACTCAGCGAGAACGACCTTGCCGACGGCAACACCCTGTACAACATCACCCAGCGGCTCGGCGGTGCGGTCGGAGTAGGCATCCTCGGCTCGATGGTCGCGACGAGCGCAGACAGCGGTGCGGCACTCGCCGCGTTCCACCAGGTGGGAGCGGTGCTCGTAGCGCTCGCACTCGCAGCGGCCGCCCTAGCCCGGTCGTTGCCCCGCGCATGAGCTCGTCGAGGTCGATCATCACCTTGGGAAACAGGTGCCCGATCAGCGCGGCGCGGAAGCCGCACGATCATCAGCGCGAGTCTCGGCGGTACGGCGTGGCATGAAAAGAAGACCTACGGAGGAGGCACAAGCTGGGCCACATCTCGACATGTCGACGTGCAGCGCAGATTGCGCGGACACGCCGCTGTACTTTACGTGGTCTCGGGCATGTCGCGAGACCACGCAAAGTAGGTACGACCGCGGATTTGGGACCCGAGGTTCTCGTGTATCGACTCAGTCACTCGGTGCGACGTCGCTGCTCGCAACGAAATCGACGTCCCGAAAGACGCGGTCGGCTGCCTTCCTCCCCAGGTCGAGCAGCGCGATGATCTCCGCCTTGCTCATCCTGGTGGTCGTCTGGAGCTCCGCGGCCCGGCGCGCGACAGCCAGGCGCTCGGGCTGCGCTTCGGGCATCTCGTAGAACCGCGCATCGGCGAGCAGGTCCTTGACGGTATATGCCGACTTGCCAAGAATCGCCGCTATGTCATCGAGCGTGCACCCTTCACGCTGAAGCGCGAGGGCCTCGGCCGCCTCGGCGGCACGAGGCAGGCCAACTCCGGTTCGCGACGAAGCCGCCCGGACGTTCGGCGCCGCTCGGGGCACAGCCTCGGGAGCGCCGTCGACGGTGTCGGACCGCGCGGGACGCAGGCGCATGGGTGCTGGCATCACAGGCGCCTCCCCTGGGACCACAGTGAGGAAGTCGGAAACCGAGATCACCGGCTTGCCGTACTGGGCCGCCTTGCGTGCCTTACCAGACTGAGTACCAAGCTCGGCAACGACCAGAAGGTCGCACCGCGTCTTGGTGACGTTGTCCACGGGAACGAGACCGATGCGTTCCGCGTGCTCGTTCAACTCCGCACGCGAGAGAGGCGCACCATCGAGGCCGATGGCGTCACCTGTGAAACAGACGCGCGCACCGCGGAACACCGCCGATGGAGCACCTGCACCGCCGCGGGATGCGATCTCGGCGCCGAGGTCCGCCCCGAGCATCGCCGTGAGCAACCTCAGTCGCTCGACGACGGCGGGTGACAACCCGGCGGACTTCTGCGCCACAGATGCAAGTCGAGCCGCGACGACTTGTCGGATCATCTCGTTGCCTACCGCCGGCTCGGGCGGGGCGGGAACGCCGCGAAGAATCGCATCGCTGACGGTGCGACTGGCGCTGAGGAGTGATGCCAGCGCAGGTCCTGCATCGGGCACGGTCACCGTGTCACGCGTCAGCAAGTACGACGCCTGATCCTCGGCGTTCGCGGTCTCGAAAGCAGCCCCGCCGTCTCCGCCGTCGCGCAGGTGGATGGCGAGGGAGGCTCGAGCGCGACGGAGCGCAGACGGCGCGGCGAGCTCCGCCGTCTCGTCACCCTTGGCGTGCCCAGGATCGACGACGACACCTGGTGGGAACGGACGGACGTTCCCGAGCCTCTTGAGCTCCCAGTCGACGTAGCCCAGCGTGCGGTCGATGTCGACCCCTACCGGCACAGCGCCGTCGAGGAGCCGCGCCAGGACCGACCACGTCTGGGCGAGGTTCGGCGCCAAGGTGATGTCGTCGACCCCGATGTCGAAGGCCTCCCGCGCTCCGGTCAGGTCACGCTCAGGGTTGACGAGCGTCGAGATCTCGGTTCCGTCGTCGAAGACCAGTGCGATCTCGACGGGCCTCGGCTTCGAGCGGACGTCGTCGTCTCCGACGAGCAGGGTCGCGATCGCGACGTGGCGGTGCGCCTCCGTTCCCGAAGCCGTAGCAAGGAAGCGGACTACGCGCCGGTCGGTCTGGAGGTGGCGTGCCTCGACGGGGCGGTGGAGCACCAGCCCTTCCATCGAGGTGCAGCGGCTGAGCGCGACGTACGCCTGCCCGAAGGTGAACGTGCCTCCGGACAGGTCGACGACCAGGCGGTCCAGCGTGAGTCCCTGGCACTTGTGGATCGTGACGGCCCAGGCGAGCTTGAACGGCAGCTGCGTGTACCGACCGACGACCTCGCGCGACATCGCACCATCGATGAACTGGGGCTCGGTCACCTCCCACGTGTGCGGGGTGACATCGACGACGTCGCCGTCATTGAGCTGCACGACGACGGTCTCGCCGTCCACCCTCTCGATACGCCCGATCGTGCCGTTGACCCAGCGGTCGGCCGTGTCGTTGTTGAGGAGCATGACCTGCGCCCCGACCTTGAAGACCACCACTTCCTCGACGGGGCTGTCGAACTGGGACGTGTCACCCCACGTCGTCGCCCTACGGCTCAAGGCTTCTCCCGGCAGGCGCTCCAGCGCGGCCCGGTTGCGGGAGGTCACGATGGAGTTCGTCGGGGCGACGGTCAACCAGAACTCGTCGGACGGCGGCTCGAACGCGGCGTCCGTGCGGGTGTTGAGATCAGCCCGCATCTCGTCGGCGAGAAGTCCCTCACGGACGGCGTTGAGCAGACCGGTCAGGCGGTCGTCGCCGAGCTGGCGGAACACCTTCGTGAGCCCCACCGTCGGGAACCGATCGCGCGAGAAGGCTCGCGCAGAGAAGAAGTACTCCGTCTCGTACCGCGACGCGAGCCACTCCTTCTCCCGCTCGGGCACGACGGGCGGCAGCTGGAACAGGTCGCCCACGAGCACGATCTGCACGCCGCCGAACGGCTCGCCCGGGTGTGGGCCGAAGCGGCGCAGCGCGATCTCGACCTGGTCGAGGAGATCCGCCCGCACCATCGACGCCTCATCGATGATCAGGGTGTCCATGGCCCGGATCTCGCGCGCGAACCGGCGCGGCCGGTAGTCGCCCGTCGCGACGTCGTCGAAGGTGGTGCTCGCCCCGAACGAGAACAGGCGGTGGAGGGTGAGGCCGTCGACGTTCAGCGCGGCGATCCCCGTGGGCGCCGCGACGACCACGCGGCGCCGGGTCGACTCCATGAAGTGCCGGATCAGCGTCGACTTCCCGGTCCCCGCCTTCCCCGTCAGGAACATCGAACCGCCAGAGGTGAGGATCGCCAGCGCCGTCTCGAACTCCTCGGTCAGCTCGATGCGCTTCGGCGGGACCACTGACGCCGTCGCGTCGTGACCCGTCGGCGCACACGAAGCCTGTGAGACGTCGATGACGTTGACAGGCAGGAGTTCGACGACATCCCGCAACGGTCCGTCATAGCCGTGGCGCCCGAGGCCGACGACGACGACCTCACGCCCGGCATCGTCGATGCCGACGTCACCCACTCGCGGTGGCGTTGCCGGTCGCCACGCGAACGCGTACCCGCGGCGGTCGTCCTGCGGCGCAAGATCGGTGGCCCACGCGGGGAGATCGGCTGCGGGTTCCGGGTGGGACGAGGTGGTGCCGAGGTACTCCACCTGGACGATGACGGGCTCGGCAGCGCTCAATGCTGAGCCAGTACCTCTGCGCGAGGCGTCGATGGCGCGAAGGAGTGCTTCAGCGGCTCCCGCCTGCTTCCTCCGGAAGTGAAGCTGCACCGTCGGACCATCCCGCTCGATGGTGATCGAGCCGTTGGCGAGGAGTGTCGCCGCCTTGAACCGCACCCGCTCGATCCGGTCGAGCGAGATCACGACCTCGCGCGCACCGAGCGCGCCACGACCGGGCAGGCTGGTCGCGCTGACGATGACCGACCTCTCGTCGACGGACACCCGTACGCAGTACAGGTCGAAGTTGCTGGTCTCCGTCAACGCTCGTCTCCCTTGTCTTGCGCACCGACCGGCGCCGAACGGCGGTGTACCCCGCTCCCACAACCGGGTTCCGGGGCACCGGAGGAGTATGGCAGCGGGCCGACGGCGGCATCAACGCTCGATCAGCAAGACTCGGCCCGCGACGGCCGTGAGGAGCGTGCGACGCGGCTCGTTGACCACCCTCGTCGAACAACAGGGGAGAACCAGGGCCAAGCCGCCCAGACGGAGGATCGTGCACTCCAGGCTGCACGTCGACAACACGACAAGTGCGTCAGACCTGCATGTCCACGAACCGCGCGTAGTGCCCCTGGAACGCGACGGTGATCGTGTCGGTCGGGCCGTTTCGGTGCTTGGCCACGATCAGGTCTGCCTCGCCGGCTCGCGGAGACTCCTTCTCATAGGCGTCCTCGCGGTGGAGAAGGATGACCATGTCGGCGTCCTGCTCGATAGAGCCCGATTCACGCAAATCTGACATAGCGGGCTTCTTGTCCGTGCGCTGCTCAGCGCCACGGTTCAGCTGCGAGATCGCGATGACCGGCACCTCGAGCTCCTTCGCGAGGAGCTTGAGCGCACGGGAGAACTCGGAGACCTCCTGCTGGCGGGACTCGACGCGCTTGCCCGACGTCATGAGCTGGAGGTAGTCGATCACGACGAGCTTGAGGTCGTGCTTCTGCTTGAGCCGACGGCACTTGGCGCGGATCTCCATGAGGGACATGTTGGGCGAGTCGTCGATGAAGAGCGGCGCCTCGGAGATCTTGCCCATGGTGCCCGCGAGCTTCTGCCAGTCGTCCTCCCCCATGGAGCCGTTGCGCATCTTCTGCAGGTGGATGCGCGCCTCGGCAGCCAACAGACGCATCGTGATCTCGTTGCGGCTCATCTCGAGCGAGAACACGACGGACGTCATGTTGTGCTTTATGGAAGCACTCCTAACAATATCGATTCCCAGCGTCGACTTGCCGATGGCCGGGCGTGCCGCGATCACGATCATCTGCCCGGGGTGCAGCCCGTTGGTCAGCCGGTCGAGGTCGGCGAAACCCGTCGGCACCCCGACCATGCCCTCGCCGCGGTGCCCCGCGGCCTCGATCTCGTCGACGGTCCCGCCGATGACCTCGCCCAGGACGATGTAGTCCTCGGCGGTACGTCGCTCGGTCACGGCGTAGACCTCGGCCTGCGCGTTGTTCACGACGTCGTCGACGTCGCCGCCGTCGGTCGCGTACCCGAGCTGCACGATGCGCGTCCCGGCCTCGACGAGGCGGCGCAGCACGGCCCGCTCGCGCACGATGCGTGCGTAGTAACCCGCGTTGGCCGCGGTCGGGACCATGGCCATGAGGTCGTGGATGTAGGGCGCGCCACCGATCCGGCCCAGCTCGCCGCGGCGCGTCAGCTCGGCGACGACCGTGATGGCGTCGGCGGGCTCGCCGCGCCCGTAGAGGTCGATGATGACGTCGTAGATCGACTCGTGCGCCGGCTTGTAGAAGTCGGTGCCACGGATCTGCTCGATCACGTCCGCGATGGCGTCCTTGGACAGGAGCATGCCGCCCAGGACGCTCTGCTCGGCCGCGATGTCCTGCGGCGGGGTGCGGTCGAACCCGGGACCGCCGCTGCCTGCGGGTGGTCCGAAGCTCGACTCGAGCTCGTCGATCGACATGCGGGCCCCTCACTCCCCCGGCATGGCCGGGTATCGTCCTGCGTCGCACATCTGTTCTACTCCGGCCCACCGACACGTCTTGAGCCCGCGTCGTCGAGGGGTGTCGTGTGGTGCTGCACCGTCGACCGTCCGTAGGCCCGAGCATGCACGACTCAGCGACAGTAGATCGCGCTTCCATCCCCCGCAAACGACCCTGTTCACAGAGGTGTGGACAGCCTGTGGACAGACCCCGCCAGCCTGTTCACAGCCATGTGGACAACCATGTGGACAACTGACGAGTTGTCCCCTGTACACGCCCATGAGCAGCCTGTTCACTAGGCTCAGGGGTGTGGACGAAAGAAATTCCGGCGACACGCCGCACGCACGCCAGCCAGCTCCCGGTCAGCCCTCCGACGCCGGTCGTTCACCCCGTTCACCCGAGGACCGCTCCCCGGTCACCGACGGCGCTCCGCACCGGCCGCCGTCGTCCACAGGGGACGGGCCCCCCAGCCGTCGCCTCATCGACAAGCAGATCCTGGCCCTCGCGGTGCCGGCCCTGGGGGCGCTCGTCGCGGAGCCGATCTTCGTGCTCGTGGACAGCGCCGTCGTCGGGCACCTGGGGACCGCCGAGCTGGCCGGGCTCTCCCTGGCCTCCACGGTCCTGCTGACCCTCGTGGGACTGTGCGTCTTCCTGGCGTACGCGACCACGGCGGCCGTGGCCCGGCGCATCGGCGCGGGCCACCGGCGCGAAGCCCTCCAGTCGGGGATCGACGGCATGTGGCTCGCGCTCGGCCTGGGCCTGGTCCTCGCGGCGACCCTGTGGATCGGGGGCGGCTGGGCGATCGGCGCGATGGGTGGCACGGGCGAGGTGGCCGGGCATGCGCTGGTGTACCTGCGCTGGTCGGGCCTGGGCCTGCCCGGCATGCTCGTCGTCCTGGCGTCCACGGGCGTGCTGCGCGGCCTGCAGGACACCCGCACTCCCCTCTACGTCGCCGCGGGCGGCGCGACGTTCAACGCCGTCCTCAACGTCGTCCTCGTGTACGGCGTGGGCCTCGGCATCGCGGGCTCGGGCATCGGGACGGCCGTCGCGCAGCTCACCATGGGCGCGGTGCTCGGCGTCGTCGTCGTGCGCGGTGCCCGGCGCGAAGGCGCGTCCCTGCGCCCCGCCGCGGGCGGCATCTGGTCCAACGCGCGCGCGGGCGCGCCGCTGTTCGTGCGCACGCTCTCGCTGCGCCTCGCGATCCTCCTGACGGTCTTCGTCGCGACCGGGCTCGGGGAGGTCACGCTCGCGGGCTACCAGGTGGTCGCGTCGGTGTGGGGGCTCGCGGCGTTCGCGCTCGACGCCCTCGCGATCGCCGCGCAGGCCCTCGTGGGCCACGGCCTGGGCGCGGGTGACCGGTCGCACGTCCGTTCGGTGCTGCGCCGAACGCTCCAGTGGGGCGTCGCGGCGGGCGCGCTGCTGGGCCTCGTCATGGCCGTGGGCGGCTGGTGGTTCTCGCTGTTCTTCACGTCCGACCCGGACGTCCGCACCGCCGTCGCGCTCGGCATGGCCGTGTGCGGCCTGCTGCTGCCCATGGCGGGGTGGGTGTTCGTCCTGGACGGCGTGCTCATCGGTGCCGGGGACGGCCGCTACCTCGCGTGGGCGGGCATGGTCACGTTCGTCGTGTACGTGCCGTTCGCGCTGGCGGTCCGCGCTCTCGCGCCCGACGGCGCCGCGGGCCTCGCGTGGTTGTGGGCGGCCTTCGCGGGGGTCTTCATGGCGGCGCGCGCGCTGACCACGGGGCTGCGTGCGCGCAGCGACCGGTGGATGGTCACCGGGGCGTGAACGTTCTGACAGACCGGTCCAGGGAACGCCGACGGCCCGGCCCCCTCCGCAGAGGGGACCGGGCCGTCGGGTGAGATCTCCGATCCATCCATCCCTCACGGGACAGGGGCGATCAGTCGATCAGGCAGCCACCACGTTGACCGCGATGTTCGCCGAGACCTCGGCGTGCAGGCGGATGGTGACCGTGTACGAACCGGTCGACTTGATCGGCTGGCCGATCTCGATCTTGCGCTTGTCGACGGACGGGCCGCCGGCAGCCTTCACGGCCTCGGCGATGTCACCGGTGGTGACGGCACCGAACAGACGGCCGCCCTGGCCCGCCTTGGCCTGCACGACGACAGGCTTCGACTGCAGCGAGTCGCGCGTCGCCTTGGCCTCGTCGAGCGTCGCGATCTCGCGAGCCTTGCGAGCCTTGCGGATCGCAGAGATCTGCGACTCGGCACCCTTGGACCATCCGGTCGCCAGGCCACGGGGCACGAGGAAGTTACGGGCGTACCCGTCCTTGACCTCGACCACGTCGCCGGGCTCGCCCAGGCCGGTGACCTCGTGGGTCAGAATGAGCTTTGCCATGTTCTATCCCCTCTCGATCAGCGTGCGGACGACGAGTACGGCAGGAGCGCCATCTCGCGAGCGTTCTTGACGGCACGTGCGATCTGACGCTGCTCCTGGACGGAGACGCCGGTCACGCGACGGGCACGGATCTTCCCGCGGTCGGAGATGAACTTCCGCAGCAGGGTCGTGTCCTTGTAGTCGACCGACTCGATCTTCGCCGACTTCAGGGGGTTGGACTTCTTCTTGGGCTTGCGCACCACTGGCTTCGCCATGGTGTTGCTCCTTCACAAGGTGCTATCCCCGGCCGGGGTGGGTGCCGTCGTCGGGCACCTGCCCCGCCGGGAAGGGTTTGTCTGGGGTGAGCGGTGACTAGAAGGGGGGCTCGTCCGAGAACGAGGACCCACCCGACGACGCGGGGCCAGCCGTGGCCCACGGGTCGTCGTTGTTCTGCTGGCCACCGCCGGAAGCGCTGAAACCACCGCCGCTCGAAGCACCGCCGCCGCCGAAACCGCCGCCGCCACCGAAGTTGCCGCCGCCCGAGCGCTGGGCCCGGGTGACCTTCGCGGAGGCGTACTTCAGGGAAGGACCGATCTCCTCCACCTGCAGCTCGACGACCGTGCGCTTCTCCCCCTCGCGGGTCTCGTACGAACGCTGGACCAGACGGCCCTGAACAACCACGCGCATGCCCTTGGTCAAGGACTCGGCGACGTTCTCCGCGGCCTCGCGCCAGATCGAGCAGCGCATGAACAGCGTGTCGCCGTCCTTCCACTCGTTGCTCTGGCGGTCGAAGGTGCGCGGCGTGGACGCCACGGTGAAGTTGGCGACGGCAGCCCCTGCGGGGGTGAAGCGAAGCTCCGGGTCCCCGGTCAGGTTTCCGACCACCGTGATGACGGTTTCACCAGCCATGCCAGCTCCTCATTGTTCGTTGCGTATCGAAGAAACTTCGAAGGGGATGACCCCCGTCCGCGGACATCCCACCACGTGCCACTGACGGCGCCCATGAGGACGCGCAGAGCACCGGGACGGCGCGAGGGAAGTCAGAAAGTGCGGGTGATCAGCGAGCGTCGGTGCGCAGGACCTTCGTGCGCAGGACGACCTCGTTGAGGCCGAGCTGACGGTCCAGCTCCTTGGCCGTGTCCGACGTCGAGGTGAAGTCGACGACGGCGTAGATGCCCTCGGACTTCTTGTTGATCTCGAAGGACAGGCGGCGACGGCCCCAGATGTCCACCTTGTCGACAGTGCCACCGTCGGTCTTGATGACCGTCAGGTACTTGTCGAGCGACGGAGCAACGGTGCGCTCCTCGATCTCGGGGTCGAGGATGATCATCAATTCGTACTGACGCATGCGGTTAACCCACCTCCTGCGGACTCAGCGGTCACGGTCTCTCCGTGACAGGAGGGTTGTGCGTCGCTGTGCCGTCCCCGCACTGATGGCAGCACGGATCGAGACACAGCAAGATCCCAAGGTACCCGGTCAGGGCCGGGGTCGGGAAATCTGGGTGCTACCCCTGGGGCGGGCCCTTGGAGACGACGAGGGTGACCGTGCTGCCCGGTGGGACCTTCTGGCCGGCCCCCGGCTCCACCCGGATCACCTGCCCCTTGGGCAGCTGGCTCTCCTCCTCGCGCACGGTGGAGACCAGGTTGGCACGTCGGATCACCGCCTCGGCAGCGCCTTGCGCCTGGCCGGTCACCTCGGGCACGACGACCTCGTTGGTCGGCAGGTTGTTCGGGTCCTGCCCCTTCGAGACGACGACCGCCACGGTCGTCCCCGGCGCGGCGGGCTGCCCCGCGCTGCCCACGCGGATGACGACGTCCTTCGCGACGTCCGCCGAGTACTCCTCGGTGAATGCCACGCGGAAGCCCAGCGCCTCGAGTGCCGCCCGAGCATCGGCCTTCGACCTGCCGACCAGGTCGGTCGGGATGGCTGTCTGGGTCTCAGGCTGCTCGGGCTGTTCGGGCTCGTCGACCGGCGGGATCTCCGTGGGGACCTCGCTCGGCGTCTCGGTCGGGACCGGCTTCTTGGGCGTGTACTGCGGGAACTCCTGCACCTCGGCGTACTGCGGGAGCGCGATGACGCCCTCCATGTACTGCGTCCAGGCGTCCACGGGCCAGGTTCCACCCGTGATGGACTTGCGGTAGTACTCGCCGAAGGGCTCGATCTGCTCCTGCGCCTGCGTCTCGGGGTTGGTCTGGTAGAGGCCGACGATGGTCGCGAGCTGGGGGATGTACCCGGTGAACCAGGCCGACTTGTTGTCGTTCGACGTTCCGGTCTTGCCCGCCACGGGCCGCTTGAGCGCCTTGGCCGGCGCACCCGAGGCGCCCTTGGCCTCGACGACCTGCGTCATGGCGTAGGTCGCGGCTGCCATGGTGTCCGGCTCGAAGACGCGCTCGTTGCGGCCCGCGGGCTCCCAGATCTCGGCGCCGCTGCTGAGCAGCTTGACGGACTGCACGACGTGCGGGGTCGACTCGAAGCCCTGCGCCGCGAACGTCGCGTAGGCGTGCGCGAGGTCGATCGGGTGGACCGAGGCCGTACCGAGCACGTTCGACGGGACGGGCTTGAGGTCCATGGTGTCGGCCGGGATCCCGGCCTTGACGGCCGCTTCGACCGTGGCCTCGGGGCCGACCTCCATGTTGAGCGCCGCGTAGACCGAGTTGATCGAGTTCGCGGTGGCCTTGACGAGGTCGACCTCACCGAACGTGCCGTTGTCGAAGTTCTTGACCCCCTTGCCCTTCTCGTAGAACCCGGGCACCTCGACGTCGTTGTTGCCGTCGTACCTCGCCGACAGGTCGATCCCCTGCTCGAGCGCCGCCACGAGCGTGAACGGCTTGAAGGTCGATCCGGCCTGCGCGATGCCGTCCGTCGCGGAGTTGAACGGCTTCGTCACGAAGTCCGGCCCGCCGTAGATGGCCTTGACCGCACCGTCGGCCGAGTCGATCGAGACGATCGACGGGCTCAGCCCCGCGTTGGCCGGGTGCTCGCCGTCTCGCGGGATCGTGCCCTCGGCGGTCGCGACCGCCAGGTCCTGCATGGCCTTGTCGATCGTCGTGACGATCGTGTAGCCCTTGGTGAACAGGTCCTCGGCGTCGCGGCCCGAGTTGGCCCACTCGTCCTGGACCATGTCCAGGAGGTAGCCCGCCTGGCCGCCCTTCGTGTTGGTGGCCGTGGCCTTCGGCAGGAGCGTGTCGACCGGGAAGGCGGCAGCGGCCTTCTCCTCCGGCGTGATCAGTCCCTGCTCACCCATGCGCCGGATCACGCGGTTCCACTTGGCCTCCGCGGTCTCGGGGTTGACCGCGGGGTCGTAGTTGTTCGGGCTCGGGATGACGGCCGAGATGAGCGCGGCCTGCGAGAGGGTGAGGTTGGCGGCCGGCACGCCGAAGTACGCCTGTGCCGCGGCCTCGATGCCGTGCGCGCCACGACCGAAGTAGATCGTGTTCAGGTAGTTCCCGAGGATCTCCTTCTTGTCCTCCTTCTGCGTCAGACGCAGGGCGAGCATCGCCTCGCGGAACTTGCCCGCGTAGCTGGAGATGGTCTCGTCGGAGTAGTAGCGCTCCGCGTACTGCTGCGTGATCGTCGACGCGCCCTGGCGCGGACCCCCGGTGACGTTGTTCAGCGCGGCGCGGGCCATGCCCTTGATGTCGACCCCGGAGTTCTCCCAGAACGTCGCGTCCTCGGACGCGACGACCGCGTTCCCGACGTACTCGGGCAGGCTGTCGAACGGGACGATCACGCGGTTCTCGACCTGGAAGGTCCCGATCTCGGTCACGCCGTCGGCGTAGTAGACGGTCGTCTTCTGCTGCTTCGCGTAGGCGGCTTCCTCGGGGACCGTCGTGGTGGCGTAGGCGGCGATGACGATGCCGGCGACCAGCGCGACGCCGGTCAGGAAGGTCCCGAGCAGCACGCGCCACGACGGGAGCCAGCGACGGAAGCTCTTGACGTGGGATCGGGGGTAGTTGAAGAAGCGACGCTTGCGCGCCGTGGTGCCCGTCCGCGCTGTGCTGGCGGTGCGCGCCGTGCCCTTCGTCTGCCTCGCGGAGCTCGCCACGGTTCACCTTCCTCTGGGGGTCACTTCAGGTCCGGACCGGACCGCGCTTCGCCCAAGGAGAGGACGACGGGGGACGCGGGACATGCATCGGACCACCCTGAACAATAGGCCGTCACCCCGTGAGGACAAGGGCCTCGCCAGCACGAATCGCATTGTTTCGCCACAGCCACGCGGCAGTTCCGCCAGTCCTTCACATCTGGCCGGACGCACCGGTCACACACACCTCTATGCACCGACGCATTGCGCAGCGGTCCGATTGCACCTAGCCTGTCGATGTATCGACTCGATACATCGAGGAGATGACGCAGCCCGATCCGCCCTCCGCGGTGACAGCCTGACCGAGGAGGAGGTGCCATGGCACGCAGCCGTTCCGACGTGCTGGAGACCGCCATCCTCGGCCTCCTGAACGAGTCTCCGCTGCACGGGTACGAGCTCCGCAAGCGGCTCAACCTGCTGCTCGGTTCGTTCCGCGCCTTCTCCTACGGTTCCCTCTACCCGGCGCTCAAGGCGATGGTCGCGCACGGCCACATCGTCGGCACCGAGTCACCCACCACCCCTCCCCACGCGCTGTCCGGCAAGCGGGCACGCATCGTGTACCAGCTCACGGCCGAGGGCAAGGAGCGTCTCCAGACGGTCCTCGCGACCTCGGGTCCGGCAGCCTGGGAGGACGAGAGCTTCGACGTCCGGTTCGCGTTCTTCGCGCAGACCGACGCCGAGACCCGTCTCCGCATCCTCGAGGGTCGGCGCAGCCGGCTCACCGAGAGGTTGGAGTCGGTCAAGGAGTCCGCCGCCCGCACTCGCGAGCGCCTGGACGAATACACCCTTGAGCTGCAGCGTCACGGCCTGGAACAGGTCGAACGTGAGGTTCGCTGGCTCGACGGACTGATCACGACCGAGCGCGACCGTCGTCGCACCCGGCCGTCGAGCGGCCCCGAGAACCGTCACGGGCAAGACAACCACTAACTACGAAGCCGTCGGCGCGCAGCGCCCCCGGCACTGACAGCAAGGAGCGAGGATGTCCTCCATCCGCGTCGCCATCGTTGGCGTCGGAAACTGCGCATCTTCCCTGGTCCAGGGCGTGCACTACTACCGCGACGCTGACCCGAGCAGCACCGTGCCCGGACTGATGCACGTGCAGTTCGGTGACTACCACGTGTCCGACCTGGAGTTCGTCGCCGCTTTCGACGTCGACGCCAAGAAGGTCGGCTTCGACCTCTCGGAGGCCATCAACGCCTCGGAGAACAACACCATCAAGATCGCCGACGTGCCGCCGCTGGGCGTCACCGTCCAGCGTGGTGTGACGAACGACGGCCTCGGCAAGTACTACCGCGAGACCATCGAGGAGTCGGACGCCGAGCCGGTCGACATCGTCGCCGCGCTCAAGGAGTCGGGCGCTGACGTGCTCGTCTGCTACCTGCCGGTCGGTTCGGAGATCGCCGCGAAGTACTACGCGCAGTGCGCGATCGACGCGGGTGTCGCGTTCGTCAACGCCCTGCCGGTCTTCATCGCCTCCGACCCCGAGTGGGCCGCGAAGTTCGAGGCCGCCGGTGTCCCGATCGTCGGCGACGACATCAAGTCGCAGGTCGGCGCGACCATCACGCACCGCGTGCTCGCGAAGCTCTTCGAGGACCGCGGCGTCGTGCTGGACCGCACGTACCAGCTGAACGTCGGCGGCAACATGGACTTCAAGAACATGCTCGAGCGCACGCGCCTCGAGTCCAAGAAGATCTCGAAGACGCAGGCCGTGACGTCGAACCTCGAAGGTCCCCTCGGTGGCAAGACCGAGGACCGCAACGTCCACATCGGCCCGTCGGACTACGTCGCGTGGCTCGACGACCGCAAGTGGGCGTACGTCCGCCTCGAGGGCCGCGCGTTCGGCGAGGTGCCCCTGAACCTGGAGTACAAGCTCGAGGTCTGGGACTCCCCCAACTCGGCCGGCATCATCATCGACGCCGTGCGCGCCGCGAAGATCGCCAAGGACCGCGGCGTCGGTGGCCCGATCCTCTCGGCCTCGACGTACTTCATGAAGTCCCCGCCGGTCCAGATGGAGGACACGAAGGGCCGTGCGGCTCTGGAGGCCTTCATCTCCGGCGAGAACGAGCGCTGATCCGAAGCGAGCTCGCGAGTGCAGGACCAGCGCGACCGTAAGTACCTGCGCTGATCCGTAGCGAGCTCGCGAGCGCAGGACCAGCGCGACCGTAAGTACCTGCGCTGATCCGTAGCGAGCTCGCGAGCGCAGGACCAGCGCGACGGTAGTGGCGTGCGCTGACCTGACGGCTCATGAGGAGGGCCCGGGACCTGAAGGTCCCGGGCCCTCTTCGCATGCCCGACGGCCTCGCCCCCTGGACACCGGCCGGCCCCGGCGGGCGGGGGCCCGGGACGAGATGGGTGCTTCCGCACGAGACGGGTCGCGCGGACCGTGGCCCAGAGACCCGTCTCGGACCCAACCACCCGTCTCGCCGACAGGACCGGCCCCGCCACCTCCTGCCCACCCCACCCCGGCACACCGGCACGCCCCCCGATCCGGGGCGCGTGCCGCCGTCGGGCCGTCCTGGGGCGGGGATCGCTCTCACCACCGCATACCCTGAACCGGTGGGTGTGATCTCGGAACTCGGTGTCCTGCTTCGGCTGCGCGACTTCAGGAAGCTCTTCGCGGTCCGGCTGGTCAGCCAGGCGGGCGACGGGATGTTCCAGGTCGGGCTGGCGTCGCTCCTCTTCTTCTCCCCGGAGTCCCAGGGGACGGCGGCCTCGATCGCCGCGGCGTTCGCGGTGATGCTGGCCCCGTTCACGATCGTGGGTCCGTTCGCGGGGGTCTTCCTGGACCGTTGGAGCCGCCGCCAGGTCCTGGTGTGGGGCAACGCGGTGCGCGTGGTCCTGACGGCCGCGACCGCGGTGCTCATGCTGACCACGGGGGTGACGCCGTGGATCTACGTGCTGGCGCTCGCGACGCTCTCGGTCAACCGCTTCCTGCTCGCGGGCCTGTCCGCGGGGCTGCCGCGCGTGGTCGACGGCCCGCTGCTGCTGACGGCCAACTCGCTGACCCCCACGCTGGGCGCCGCGGCGGCGTTCGTGGGCGGTGGCATCGGCTTCCTGCTGAGCCTGACGTTCGAGCCGGGGCGCCAGAAGGACTCGGTCGCGCTCGTGTGCGCGGCCCTCGTGTTCGGGGCGGCGTCGTTGCTGGCGCTGCGCATGTCGCGCGGGCTGCTGGGGCCGGACCGGCCCGCGGAGGCGGCGATCACGACGGAGATCGCGAAGGTCGCGCGCGGCCTCGCGGACGGCGCCCGCTATCTCGTCGCGCGCCGCACGCCGGGCCAGGCCCTCGTGGTCATGGCGACGCACCGGTTCCTGTACGGGGTCACGTTCATCGCGTCGATCCTCATCTCGCGCAACCTGCTCTCCGACCCGGGCAACACGAACGCGGGCCTGGCGACGTTCGCGACGGTCGTGGGCCTCACGGGGGTCGGTGGCGCGCTCGCCGTCGTACTGACCCCGACGTTGTCGCGGTACACGGGTCCGCACCTGTGGATCGCGCTCATGCTGGGTCTGGCCGCGATGAGCCAGCTCCTGCTGGCCACGACGCCGTCGCGCACGGTCGTGTTCGCGGGCGCCCTGCTGCTGGGTCTTGCGGCGCAGGCGACGAAGATCGCGGTGGACACGATCGTGCAGCGCGACACGGCCGACGCCTTCCGCGGGAGGGCCTTCGCGTTCTACGACGTCCTGTACAACGCGGCGTTCGTGGGCGCGGCGGCCCTCGCGGCGTTCACGCTGCCGGACACGGGGTACTCGCGCCCGGTCTTCGTGGTCCTCGCGGTCGCGTACGCGGGGGCTGCGCTGGTCTTCGGCCGCTTCGGGGCGCGTCACGCGGCGGGGCCCGACGGCGACGCTCCCCTTCCCGAGGCGGCTCCGGACGGACGCCCCGCGGCGGGGTGAGGTAGCCCACCCGCTCGTCCTCCGCGCGGCCCCGGTGCCGCGGCGACCCGCCGTCGTGGCGCCGATGAGTCCTGCCCGGAAAAGGAGTCGTCAGGACCGGGGGAATATCCGAGGATGGTTCAGCGTAGTTCTCGTAGGGCGTACGACATCCGGATGGACGCTCCCCCACCTCGCTGCGCACTTCCCCGTCGCGCGTGCGCACCGACCCCACAGGAGAGCCATGCAGGTACCGCAGAGCACCGCCCCGTCCTTACCCGTCTCGGAGAAGCTGTCACGGGAGAACTTCCTCGTGATCGCGCTCCTCCTCGTCTCTGCGTCGGTCGTCATCCTCAACGAGACGACCATGGGCGTCGCGCTGCCTCACCTCATGGAGGAGATGGACATCACGGCGTCGACCGGCCAGTGGCTGACCACGGCCTTCATGCTCACGATGGCGGTCGTCATCCCGGCGACGGGCTTCCTGCTCCAGCGTCTCGGGACGCGCGGGGCGTTCCTGCTCGCGATGTCGCTGTTCAGCGCGGGCACGGCCCTGGCCGCGTTCGCGCCGGGCTTCGGCTGGCTCCTCGGGGCCCGCGTCGTGCAGGCGTCGGGCACGGCGATCATGATGCCGCTGCTCATGACGACGATCATGACGCTCGTCCCGCCGTCGGCCCGTGGCCGGATCATGGGCAACGTCGCGATCGTCATGGCCGCGGCGCCGGCCCTCGGCCCCACGCTGTCCGGCCTGGTCCTGGAGACCCTGTCCTGGCGCTGGATCTTCGGCCTCGTGCTGCCGATCGCCCTCGTCGCCCTCGTGTTCGGCGCGAAGTACGTCAAGGACTCGGCCGACCGTACGCACACGCGCCTCGACCCGCTGTCGCTGTTCCTCGCCGTCCTGGCGTTCGGCGGCCTGGTCTTCGGGCTGTCCAACCTGGGTGAGGCCGCGCGCGCCACGCCGGCCGTGCCCGTGTGGATCCCGCTCGTCGTCGGGCCCGTGTTCCTCGTGCTGTTCGTCGCGCGCCAGCTCGTGCTGCAGCGCCGCGACGCGGCGCTGCTCGACCTGCGCGTGTTCTCCTCGCGCGGATTCACGGTCTCGCTCGGCATCATGTCGGTCGCGATGATCGCGCTGTTCGGCTCGATCATCCTGCTGCCGCTGTACCTGCAGAGCTCGCTGGGTCTCGACCCGGTCTACACGGGTCTGATGATGCTGCCGGGCGGCCTGATCATGGGTCTGCTGGGCCCGACCGTCGGCCGCCTGTACGACCGCCTCGGCCCGCGCCCCCTGGTCCTGCCGGGGCTCAGCGCGGTCGCGGTCGCGCTCGCGGCGCTGACCACGGTCGGCGCGACGACGTCGCCGTGGTTCGTCCTGGGTGCGCACGTCGTGCTGAGCCTGGGCCTGGCCTTCGTGTTCACGCCGCTGTTCACGGGTGCGCTCTCGGCGCTCAAGCCGTCGCTGTACTCGCACGGCAGCGCCATGATCGGTACGGTGCAGCAGCTCGCGGGCGCGGCCGGGACGGCCCTGTTCATCGCCGTCATGACGTCGCACGAGGTCGCCAGGACCGCGGAGGGCGCGAGCCCGCAGGTCGCCCTCGCCGACGGAGTGTCCTCGGCGTTCGTCTGGGGTGCCGTGGTCATGCTCGTCGCGGTCGCGCTGTCGTTCCTGCTGCGCAGGCCGGCGGTCGTGGAGGCCCCGGCGATCCTGTCCGACGACGTCGCGCCCCTCGCGCAGGACGCTCCCGTCCTCGAGACGGCGGGCGAGGCGACCGAGCGCCGCTGACGGATCGACCGGTCCCGCAGGGGACCACGCACGAAGGGCGGGCGCCGTCGGTGCCCGCCCTTCGGCGTCTCGGCGTCACGTCACGCCTCGCGTGCGGCCCACCAGGTCAGCAGCTCCTCGCGGGCGGCGTCCTCACCGAGCGGCCCGCGGTCGAGACGCAGCTCCAGCAGGAACTTGTAGGCCTGTCCCACCTCCGGCCCCGGCGCGATGCCCAGGGTCGCCATGATCTGCTGCCCGTCGAGGTCCGGCCGGATCGAGGCCAGCTCCTCCTCCCCGCGCAGCCGCTCGATGCGCTGCTCGAGGTCCGTGTACGCGTCGGACAGGCGCTGGGCCTTGCGCTTGTTGCGGGTGGTCGAGTCCGCCCGCGTCAGGCGGTGCAGTCGCTCCAGGAGCGGTCCCGCGTCGGTCACGTAGCGGCGCACGGCGGAGTCGGTCCACTCCCCCTCCCCGTACCCGTGGAAGCGCAGGTGCAGCTCCACGAGCCGCGACACCTGCTTGACCGTTTCCTTGTCGAAGCGCAGCGCCTTGAGCCGCTTCGCCGTGAGCTTGGCGCCCACGACCTCGTGGTGGTGGAAGCTGACACCGCCGCCCGGCTCGAACCGCCGCGTGTCCGGCTTGCCGATGTCGTGCAGGAGAGACGCGAGACGCAGGACGAGGTCCGGACCCGGCACCGCGCCGTCGGGCCCGGTCTCCTGGGCGATCGCCTGCTCGAGCACGGTCAGCGAGTGCTGGTAGACGTCCTTGTGCCGGTGGTGCTCGTCGATCTCGAGACGCAGGGCAGGGAGCTCGGGCAGGACGTGGTCCGCCAGGCCGGTCTCGACGAGGACCTCGAGCCCCTTGCGCGGGTCGTCGGACAGGAGCAGCTTGGTCAGCTCGTCCCGCACCCGCTCGGCCGAGACGATCTCGATGCGCGACGCCATGTCGACGATCGCGGCACGCGTCGCAGGCTCGACCTCGAAGCCCAGCTGGGCCGCGAACCGCGCGGCCCGCATCATGCGCAGCGGGTCGTCGTCGAACGAGCGCTCCGGTGCGATCGGGGTGCGCAGGACGCCCGTCGCGAGGTCGGCGAGCCCGTCGTGCGGGTCGACGAACAGCATCTCCGGGACGCGCACCGCCATGGCGTTGACCGTGAAGTCGCGCCGCGACAGGTCGCCGACCAGGGTGTCGCCAAACGCGACGAGCGGCTTGCGCGACGCCGGGTCGTACTCGTCGGTCCGGTACGTGGTGACCTCGACGACCAGCTCGTCCACACCGCGCGGGGCACCCTTGGGCGCGAAGCGCTTGGCACCGATCGTGCCGAACTCCTTGCCGATGTCCCAGTGCGCGTCGCCCCAGGCCGCGAGCAGGGCCTGGGTCTGGTCCGGGTCGGCCGACGTGGCGAAGTCGAGGTCGTTGCTCGCGCGCCCCAGGAAGGCGTCACGGACCGGGCCGCCGACGAGCGCCAGCTCGTGGCCGGCCGCGCGGAACATCTCGCCCAGCTCGATCGCCGCGGGCGCCATCTCCGTCAGCACCGCCAGCGCACGCCGCAGGAGCTCGAGCTGTTCGGGCGTCGTCGGCACCCCGCGAGACCCCTCGACGGGCGGCGCGGCAGGCTCGGGGGCGGGAGAGTTCTGGGAAGGAGTCGGCACGACATCCAAGCGTGCCAGATCAAGCGCGGACTCCACACTCGGTAATGTTGGGTCATGTCCACCCCAGCGCACTCTCCGGACCATCGCGGTGTACCAGCGCCGCCCGGTGGTCACGCGCTGCGGAGAGACCCGGAGACCCACCGGGGTCCCGCCCCGTCCGCCAGCCCACCCGCTCCGCTGCCCGTCGTCGAGGAGATCTCCGCAGGTGGGCTGGTCGTCGACACGTTCGAGGGCCTGTTCCGGGCCGCGGTCATCGCGCGGCGCAACCGCGGCGGTCGGCTCGAGTGGTGCCTGCCGAAGGGCCACCTCGAGGGCGCGGAGACGCCCGAGGAGGCCGCCGTCCGGGAGATCGCCGAGGAGACGGGGATCACGGGGGCCGTCCAGACCCCGCTCGGGATCATCGACTACTGGTTCACCGGTGAGGACCGTCGGGTGCACAAGGTCGTCCACCACTTCCTGCTGCGGGCGACCGGCGGGCACCTCACGGTCGAGGGCGACCCCGACGGCGAGGCCGAGGACGTCGCCTGGGTCCCGTTCGAGGACCTGCCCGACCGCCTGTCCTATCCCAACGAGCGCCGCCTCGCCGCGGTTGCGCACGACGTCCTGCGAGGGCGACGCACGAGCGCCCACTTCCGGGGTACCGTGACTCGCACCGTCGTCCGTACCAGCCGGCCGGCACCCGACGACCCACGGAACCCGACCGACCACCCATGAGCTTTCACTTCTCCGGTGGCGCGCCCCGCGCCTCGACGCACGGTCCGGCAGCGAACGGCCCCCGCCGGACCGACGGCCGCACCGCCCTCGGCACGACGCCACCCGCCCCGAGCCGACGGTCGGCCCGCTCTCACGTGCGAGCCTTCCTCGCGCCGTTGCTCGCCCTAGGGCTCGCCGTGCTGCCCTCGGCCGCCCTCGCGGCAACGCCTGCCGAGGTCGTGACGGGGGCCCGGGCCACGTCGGTCGAGGCGAGCACCCTCGCCACCGACACGGACCCCACGGCGGCCCCGGTCGACGAGGCAGACGAGGGAACGGTCACGACGACGCTCGTGTCGATGTCGCCGACCACGGTGCAGCCCGGCGACACCCTCACGATCGTCGTGCGGATCCACAACGGCACCGAGGACGGGCTCAAGGCTCCCCGTGCCACGCTCGGCGTCAGCTGGCGGCCCGTCGGCACCCGGTCCGCCCTCGAGGCCTGGGCCGACGCCCCCGTCTCCCAGCAGCCGGCCGGACGCATGACCACCGAGGACGTCGACCCGCTCGCACCGGGCGAGGACGCCACGGTCACGTTCGAGGTGGCCGCCGACGACCTCAACCTGGAGCCGGGCTCGACGTGGGGGCCTCGGCCCCTCTCCGTCATGGTCGAGGACGGCGGCGAGCGGCTCGACGTCCTGCGCACCTTCTTCCTCTGGGGCGACTCGCAGGCACCCGTCCCGGTCCGGGTCAGCATGATCGCCCCGGTCACCGGCCCCGCTCTCTCCCTGACGAGCACGACCGGGACCGCCACGTCGAGCGTCGACGTCCGCGCCGTGGACGAGGCTCTGGGAGCCGACCGACGGCTGGGCAGGCTCCTGTCCGCCACGGCCCAGGTCCCCGAGATCGCGTGGGCGCTCGACCCCTCGCTCCTGGCGGCCGCCGAGACGTCGCCGGACACCGACTCGCAGGCATGGGCTGCGGCGGTGCGCGACGGTGCCGCCAGCCGCACGGTCTTCGGCCTGCGACCCTACGACCCGGACCCCGCCGCCTATGCGCGGGTCGGCGCGCTCCTGCCCGCCACCACGACCCCGCTGCCGGGGGGCGCGACTCCTGATACCGCGTGGCGGACCGACCTCGTCTACCCGGCCGACGACGTCCCCGACGTACAGACGGTCCGCACGGCGGTCCAGTCCGGGTCCCCCCTGGTGGTCGTCCGGGGCGACGGGCTCGCCCCCGAGAGCTCGGTGAACTACACCCCGAACGGCCTGGCCACCGTCCCGACCGACGCAGGCCCCGCGACCGCGCTGGTCGCCGACGCCGCCCTCACCCAGGACGTCGAGGACGCGACCCGTGCCGGGCGCGACGCCGACGACCCGTCCACGGCCGACGCGACACAACGGCTCCTCGCCGACCTGGCGGTGGCAGCCTCCGAGCGACCGACCGAGGCTCGACACGTGCTCGTCGCCCTCCCGCGCTCGTGGGACCCGGACCCTCACGCCCTCACGTCCGTCCTCGATGCCCTGGCAGAGGCGACCTGGGTCGACGTCGCCCCGGTCGACGACCTCCTCGGCTCGGCGGTCCCAGACGTCGCGCGCTCCCCGCTGCCCGAGTCCTCGGTGAGCGAGGGAACGCTGCCGGTCTCCCAGATGAACGAGCTCCAGCGCGCCCGGACCCAGACGGCGGACTTCGCCACGATCACCGCCGATCCCGCGGCCATCGCCCAGGAAGCGGAGCCCGCCCTCGTCGTACCCACCGCGGTCGCCTACCGGTCGCTTCCCGACGACCGGACCGTCGCGGTGGACACCGCGGTGAAGGATGCGGCACTGATCCGGTCCGCCGTGTCGATCGTCCCCCGCGAGCTGGACGTCACCCTGATCAACACGTCGGGCAAGATCCCCGTCTGGGTGCGCAACACGCTCGACCAGCCGGTCACGATCCAGGTGGCGCTCCGTCCCGACAGCGGTCTCCTGAAGGTCGTCTCCTTCCCGGTCGGGCCCGTCCCGGCAGGCGCCGAGGTCGCCTTCAAGGTTCCCGTCCAGGCCATCGGCAGCGGTGACGTCGAGGTCGAGGTCGAGCTTCTCGCGGTTCCTTCCGGCGCCGTCGTCTCGCCCTCCTCGGCGTTCGTCGTCCAGGTGCGCGCCGAGTGGGAGAACACGGGGACCGCGATCTTCGCCGGGCTCGTCGCGCTCCTCATGATCGGCGGCATCTGGCGCACCATCCGACGCGGCCGGTCGCCGCGCCGCGTCGCCGAGATGACGCCCGCGGCGGGTGTGCCGGGAGCCCACGGGGCGGCGGCGCCGTCGGGCCGCTCGACAGGGCACGACGAGTGAAGCACCTCCGACCTACCGGGACCACGCGGGCAGGACGCCCCCGTCCCGACGCCGCCATGGCCCCCGTCGAACCCGCTGACGAGACCGAGACGCCGACCGGCGAGCCCGCCGTGGCCACCACCCCGAAGAGCAGCCTCGGCCGCAGCTCGGCGCTCATGGCCTCGGGCACCGCGGTCTCCCGCGTCCTCGGACTCGTTCGCAACGTCCTCCTCGTCACCGCGATCGGCACCACCGGCCTCGCGGCCGACGCGTTCGACGTCGCCAACAAGATCCCCAACGTCCTGTTCGCGATCCTCGCGGGAGGCGTGCTCAACGCCGTCCTCGTCCCGCAGATCGTCCGTGCCTACCGTTCCAAGAACCCCCAGGAGCGTCTCGACAAGCTCCTGACCCTGTCCGGGGTGCTGCTCCTCGGGCTCAGCCTGATCCTCACCGCGGGTGCCGCGGTGATCGTGACCCTCTACACCGACGGCTGGGGCTCCGCGCAGTTCTCGCTCGCCGTCGCGTTCGCGTTCTGGTGCACCCCGCAGCTCTTCTTCTACGGTCTGTACACGCTCCTCGGGCAGGTCCTCAACGCGCGTGGCCAGTTCGGCCCGTTCATGTGGGCCCCCGTCGTCAACAACATCGTCTCGATCGTCGGGTTCGGTGCCTTCATCGCGATCTACGGGCCGTACGCCACGGGCGCGGCCGACGACCTCGGCACCTGGGACGGCACCAAGATCGCCGTCCTCGCCGGGACCGCGACCCTCGGGGTCGCGTCGCAGGCCCTCATCCTCCTCGTGCCCCTGTGGCGCGCGGGGTTCCGCTGGCACTTCCGGCTCGGGATGCGCGGCATCGGGCTGCGCTCCGCCGGACAGGTCGCGATCTGGACGTTCGGCGCGGTCATGCTCGAGCAGATCGGCGTCCTGTTCACGACCCAGTTCGCCTCGAGCGCACCTGCGGCCGCGCTGCGCGAGACCTTCGGTGCCTACGACGGCGACCCCCTGACGAACGGCGTCGTGACCGGCGTGGTCACGGGCGCCCCCGAGGCCTTCGCCGTCGCGGGCAACGCCGCCTACACGCAGGCGCTCATGATCTACCTGTTGCCGCACTCGCTCGTGACGGTCTCGATCGCGACGGCCCTGTTCACCGGGATGAGCGCCGCCGCGGGCGCGGGCGACTTCGCACGGGTGCGGCACGACCTCTCGCGCGGGGTGCGGACCGTGGGTGTGTTCACGGTGTTCGCCACGGCCGTCTTCGCGATCCTCGCCCTGCCGATCACCAAGCTCCTGCTCATCAACGTCACGCCGTCGAGCGCCGTGGCGGTCAGTCAGATCCTCGTCGCCATGGCCTTCGGCCTCGTGCCGCTGGGTGGGATGGTCCTCATGAAGTGGGTGTACTACGCCTACGAGGACGGCAAGACGGTCTTCTGGATCCAGGTGCCGGCGACGATCGCGCTCGTCGGGGTCGCCTGGCTCGCGACCCGCACGCTCGACCCCGTGTGGTGGGTCGTCGGGGTCGGGGCGGCGATGTCGCTGTCCAACGTCGTCGCCGTCCTGCTGCGGACCGCGGGACTTCGACGCAAGCTCCATGGTCTCGACGCCTTCCGGATCGTGCGGATGCACGTCAAGACCGCCCTCGCGGCCGGGGTCAGCGCCGGGATCGGCTGGGGGGTCCTCCAGCTCTTCGGAGACCTCTACGGACTCTCGTGGCTGCGGGCTGCTGTGGTCACTACAGTCGTCGGGATCGTCATGACCGCCGTGTACATCGGCGGCCTCAAGGTCATGCGGGTCCGCGAGCTCGATCAGCTCGCCGACCCGTTGCTCCGCAAGCTCGGGCGGCGACGCCCGACCACGAGTTAGAGGACGCCCGTACCATGTGGGGGGAAGATGTCGACGGCAAGAAAGTTCGAGGTGGGCAGGTGACCGCAGCAGGACCCGGCACGACACTGGTGGGCCGCTACCTGCTGGGTGAACGGCTGGCGAGCGACCTGGTCGACGTCACCGCCTGGTCCGCGCACGACTCGGTCCTGAACCGTTCCGTGCGGGTCTCGCTGCTCGCCGGCGAGCACGTCGCAGAGGCCATCGACTCGGCCCGCCGGGCCGCGCTCGTCGCCGACCCGCGACTGACCCGGGTGCTCGACGTCGGGACCGACGACGGTGTCGCCTACGTCATCACCGAGCCGTTCGCCGGGATCACCCTGTCCGAGGTCGTGGCGGGCGGGATCGTCGACGCCCAGCAGGCGCGCGCCATCGTCGGCGAGGCTGCGGCCGCGCTCGAGGTCGCCCGCCGGCGCGGCGTCCACCACCTGGCACTACGACCGGAAGCCCTGCGGGTCGACGGGGACCGCGTCGTCGTGACGGGCCTCGGGCTCGACGCGGGCATCAGCGGACAGGACCAGCACGACGCCGACGAGACCTCACGAGCCGACACCCTCGGCCTCGTCGCGCTGCTGTACTACGCGATGACAGCGCGCTGGGCGGGACCCAGCCTCGACGTGCCCTGGATCAGTCCTGACTCGGTCCACCCGCTCCCCGCCCAGCGCGACGCGGCAGGAGTGCTCCCGTTGTCAACGCTCGTCCCTGGGGCACCGACGGACCTGTCGGACCTGTGCACCAAGGTCTTCGCCGACGCAGAGGCCTCGCCCACCCGGGCAGGCACAGACGGTGGCGGGTCGACGAACGACGACACCCAGGAGTTCGACAGCCTCGCAGCACCGCCCTCGTCGCCGGCCGACCTGGTGAGCGCCCTCGAGCCCTGGGGGGCGCTGTCCGTCGTCGCCGCTCTCCCGACGTTCGTCCAGCCGCCCGCCCCGACCGCGCCGAACCGGGTCAGCCGGCAGTCCATCCGGAGCGCGTTCGACGTCCCGCTCTCGACACCGCCAGGCACTCCGCCCCCCGCGGTCCCCTTCCACCGGCCCACGACCGGGCGGATCCACCGCGTGCCCCTCGCGGGCGCCTCCGCGCTCCCTGACGGTGCCAGCTACCCCGCGCCTACCTACGCCGACGCCCCCGTCGCCTACGCGGCATCGTCCGCCCCGACGACGGGCGCCTACCCGACCCAGGTCGCCTACCAGCAGCAGCCCCCGACGGGGTCTCACCCGACGGCCCCACCGCCCCCGCCGGTCGCCCCGGTCACGGCGCAGCCCACCGGGCAGGGTCCCGCCGTCGACCCCGCGACCGGACCGCGGACCGGTCCCTTCGCGACGACGAGCGCCAAGAAGACCAGCGTGAAGAGCACCTGGATCATCATGCCCGTCGTGCTCCTCCTGGTGATCGCCGCCGTCGTCTGGGGCGTGAAGTCCGGTCTCGGCGGTTTCGGCGCCGTCCTCACCCCGGGATCGGCTCAGGGTGGATCGTCCTCGACCGGCTCCCAGGCCCCCGAGACGGCCCCCGACGACGGCGAGGTGCCGGTGAACACCGAGCCCCTCCCGATCGCCGCAGGCGGTCTGCTGGACCCGGACGTCGCGAACCCGGACGACGTCGGCGAGAAGCCCGAGTCCGTGCCCCTCGCGGTCGACGGCGACCCGACGACGTTCTGGTACACCTACTCGTACAACACGGCGGCGTTCGGCGGCAACAAGACCAAGACGGGCTACACGTTCACGCTCGACGACGAAGCGACCGTCCAGCGCATCGTGCTCGACACGAACAACACGGGTGGCCGCGTCGAGGTCCGAGCCGTCACCGACGACGCGCCCACGGGTGGCGACGTCCTCGCATCGGGGACGTTCTCGGACACCGTCGAGCTCACGCTCGACCCCGCGACCGAAGGCAGCACGTTCGTCCTGTACATCACGGAGCTCCCGACGAACGGTGACGGCAAGTTCCGCGTCGAGCTCAACGAGATCACGGTCTACTGACGTCGTGGCCGCACCCTTCGGGGTGCTCAGCCACGACGTCGGTGTCGACCATCCATCGGCCCACCGACCGACGGTGCCCTCGGAACAGAACGACGCCGCTCGGCGTTGGACCCGGTGCACCACCCACCACTGAGGAGTACACGTGACGGAACAGACCCCCACGACCGCCCCGCGGAACGTCATCATCGTGGGTTCGGGCCCCGCCGGGTACACGGCCGCCGTGTACGCCGCGCGTGCGGGCCTCGAGCCCCTGGTCCTGGCGGGTTCGATCACCGCGGGTGGCGCTCTGATGAACACGACCGAGGTCGAGAACTTCCCTGGGTTCCCCGACGGCATCATGGGCCCCGAGCTCATGGACAACCTGCAGAAGCAGGCCGAGCGCTTCGGTGCGCAGGTCGAGTGGGACGACGCGATCGAGCTCCGGCTCGACGGCCCGGTCAAGACGGTCGTCACCGGGAACGGTGAGACCTACACGGCTCGTGCAGTGATCCTCGCGACCGGCTCGGCGTACCGCGAGCTGGGCCTGGAGGACGAGAAGCGACTCTCCGGCCGCGGCGTCTCCTGGTGCGCGACGTGCGACGGCTTCTTCTTCCGCGACCAGCACATCGTGGTCGTCGGCGGCGGAGACTCCGCCGTCGAGGAGGCCACCTTCCTGACCCGCTTCGCGTCGAAGGTCACGATGGTGCACCGTCGTGGCGAGCTCCGCGCCTCGAAGATCATGGCCGACCGGGCCAAGGCCGACCCCAAGATCGAGTTCGCCTGGAACAGCGAGGTCGTCGGGATCCACGGCGAGAACAAGGTCGAGTCGCTCACGCTGCGCGACACCCTCACGGGTGAGGAGCGTTCGATCGACGCGACCGGCCTGTTCGTCGCGATCGGGCACGACCCCCGCTCCGAGCTCGTCAAGGGGCAGATCGACCTGGACGACGACGGCTACATCCAGGTCGTCGGACGCACCACCGCGACCAACCTCGAGGGCGTGTTCGCGTGCGGCGACGCGGTCGACCACACGTACCGCCAGGCCATCACCGCGGCCGGCTCGGGCTGCTCTGCGGCGCTCGACGCCCAGCGCTACCTCACCGAGCTCGTCGACGCGATCGAGGACGCCGAGGGGCTCCCCGAGATCGCCGGCACGCCCGAGTCCCCCGCCCCCGACGAGCTGCCCCGCGCACTGGAGGAGATCCGATGAGCAACACCGTCAAGGTCACCGACGACACCTTCAAGTCCGAGGTCCTGGAGTCGAACATCCCCGTCATCGTGGACTTCTGGGCCACCTGGTGCGGGCCGTGCCTGCAGATCGCCCCGATCCTCGAGGAGCTGGCCGGCGAGTACGCCGGCAAGGTCAAGATCGCCAAGCTCGACTCCGACGAGAACCCCGCGATCACCGCGGCGTACGGCGTGATCTCGATCCCCACGCTCAACTTCTACTCCGGTGGTGAGCTCGTGAAGTCGATCGTGGGAGGACGGCCCAAGCGCATCCTCGCCGAGGAGATCGACGCACTCATCGCCTGACGCTCTCGCCCGCCGCGATCTGCGGGCATCGCCCCGGAGGGGCGGTCGGTCCACCGGACCGACCGCCCCTCCGGCGTCTGGGCTCGCCGCCGGAGGCATCTGGTCGGGACGGTCTGTCCGTCACCCGGGCCGGCCGGTGAAGGGCTGGCCCCACAGGCTCCCTGCCGTCGTCCGGTCAGCGGCCCCTTCACGGTTTCCACCGATCCGCCGTGGGAGACTGGGGAGCGTGAGCACGACACCGACGCACCCCGCTCAGCCTGCCGCCTCGGGCGGCACCCGCCTCGACCCGTGGTTCGGCGCCTACGCCGAGCGCGCCCACGGCATGCGAGCGTCGGAGATTCGCGCCCTCTTCGCGGTCGCGAATCGCCCCGAGGTCGTCTCGCTCGCGGGCGGCATGCCCTACCTCGAGGGACTTCCCCTCGACGTGATCGCGGATGCGATGCAGAAGCTCGTCGCGACGCGCGGCACCACAGCGCTGCAGTACGGCTCGGGCCAGGGCGACGAGTCGCTGCGCGAGAAGATCGTCGACGTCGTGCGCCTCGAGGGCATCGACTGCCACCCGGACGACGTCGTGGTCACCACGGGATCCCAGCAGGCTCTCGACCTCGTGACGCGCATCTTCATCGACCCGGGCGACGTCATCGTCGCTGAGGCACCCAGCTACGTGGGGGCCCTCGGCGTCTTCCGGTCCTACCAGGCCGACATCGTCCACGTCCCGCTCGACGAGCACGGTCTGATCCCCGAGGCCCTCGAGGAGACCCTCACCCGGCTGGCCGCCGAGGGTCGGCGCGTCAAGCTCCTCTACACCGTTCCCAACTTCCACAACCCTGCCGGCGTGACGCTCTCGGTCGAGCGGCGGCCCCGCATCCTCGAGATCGCCCAGCGGTTCGGGGTGCTCGTGATCGAGGACAACCCCTACGGTCTGCTCGGCTTCGACGGCGACCCGCTGCCCGCGATGCGCTCGCTCGACGACCAGGGGGTCCTCTACCTGGGCTCCTTCTCCAAGACGTTCGCTCCCGGCTACCGGGTCGGGTGGGTGGTCGCCCCGCACGCCGTCCGAGAGAAGCTCGTGCTCGCCAGCGAGTCGGCGATCCTGTGCCCCTCGAACGCCTCGCAGCTCGCGATCGCGACCTACCTCGACACCTGTGACTGGCAGGGCCAGATCAAGCAGTTCCGCGAGCTCTACCGGGAACGACGCGACGCCATGATCGGGGCCCTCTCGGAGCACCTCCCGTCTGCCTCCTGGAACGTCCCGAACGGCGGGTTCTACACCTGGGTCAAGCTTCCGGACGGGCTCGACGCGCGGTCCATGCTCCCCCGCGCGGTGACGGCCCGCGTCGCCTATGTCCCGGGGACGGCGTTCTATGCCGACGGGACGGGCGCGGACCACGTCCGTCTCTCCTACTGCTTCCCGACGCCGGAGCGTATCAGGGAGGGAGTCCGGCGGTTCGCCGGGGTCGTCTCTGCCGAGCGCGAGCTCGTGGACCTCTTCGGCACCTCCGGCGCCCAGGACCCGGACCTGTCCGACGTCGAGAACCCTGGCCCCAACCTCGCGTGAGCGCCACCCCTGCCCGCGTGAGAAACCTGCTGAACGTCGAGAGGACCAAGACCGTGGGTACCGCTGCGGAATCACAGACCGTCACCGAGGACGTCGCCGAGCTCGCGCCGGCCGATCACCCCGCCTCGCGGGACGGGGGCGCTTCGAAGAACGAACCGCGCCCTGTCGAACGAGTTGCCGTTCTCGCGGGGGGGCTGTCGCACGAGCGCGACGTCTCGCTCCGCTCGGGGCGCCGTGTCGCCGACGCCCTGCGTGGTGCAGGCCTCGAGGTGACGGTGCACGACGTCGATGCGTCCCTCCTCCCGTTCCTCGCCGAGGAGAAGCCCGACGTCGTCTGGCCGCTTCTGCACGGCGCGAGCGGGGAGGACGGCTCGATCCGCGACGTCCTCGAACTGCTCTCCCTCGACTACGTAGGGACCGGTCCCCGGGCATCGCGAGCCGCCTGGAACAAGCCCATCGCCAAGAACGTCGTGCTGGGCGCGGGCCTCTCGACCCCGGACTACGTGACTCTCCCCCAGAGCCTCTTCCGCGAGCTCGGCGCTCAGCCTGTGCTCGACGCCATCGTCGGTCGCCTGGGGCTCCCCCTCGTCGTGAAGCCGACCAGAGGGGGCTCCGCGCTGGGCGTCACGCTCGTCCGCCGTCCCGAGGACCTGCCTCGTGCGATGGTCGACTGCTTCTCCTACGGCGACATCGCCCTCATCGAGCGTGCCGTCGAAGGCACCGAGATCGCCGTGAGCGTCGTGGACGGTCCGGACGGCCCCGAGGCGCTCCCAGCAGTCGAGATCGTGACCGAGGGCACCTACGACTACGACGCCCGCTACAACCCGGGCCGCACCAGCTACTACGCCCCCGCCCGACTGGCTCCCGACGTCGCTGCGCGCGTCGAGGAGACGGCGGTCCGCGCCCACCTCGCTCTGGGCCTGCGTGACCTCTCGCGATCGGACCTCATCGTCGACGCCGACGGCGTTCCGCACTTCCTCGAGGTCAACGTCGCGCCCGGGATGACGGAGACCTCGTTGTTCCCGCAGGCAGTTCATGCTGCGGGGCGCGATCTAGGGGACCTCTACCGCGCGATCGTGACGCAGAGCGCGGTGCGTCAGGGTTCCCAGCGCTGACCGCTTCTTCCTCGACGAACGTCATCGGCCCCGATGAGCAGCTGCTCACCGGGGCCGATGTTTCACGTGGAACGTCGGGGGTCTGCCCGAGTGGCACCTACCGGCGCAGCAGGCCCGGATCCTGGGGTGCCATGAGGTCGAGGATCCTGTTGAGGTCCTCGACCGACGCGAACTCGACCGTCAGCCGGCCCTTGTTCTTCCCGAGGTCGACCTTGACGCGCGTCTCGAAGCGGTCCGAGAGTCGGGATGCCAGCTCGTCGATCGCCGCACTGCGCTGGCCCGGTCTCGGCGTGCGCTCCACAGGACGCTTCGCATCCAGTCCCCCGAGAGCGACGATCTCCTCCGTGGCTCGCACAGAGAGCCCTTCGGAGACGATGCGCTGAGCGAGGCGTTCGATCTCCGCACCATCCGTCAGACCGAGCAGCGCACGGGCGTGCCCGGCGGAGAGAACTCCGGCCGCCACTCGACGCTGGACCAGTGGCGGCAGACGCAGCAGGCGCAGCGTGTTGGAGATCTGCGACCTGCTCCGGGAGATGCGTGTACCCAGCTCCTCGTGCGTGCAGCCGAAGTCGTCGAGCAGCTGGCGGTATGCCGCAGCCTCCTCCAACGGGTTCAACGCACTACGGTGCAGGTTCTCGAGAAGCGCGTCGCGCAGGAGGTCAGCGTCGTCCGTCTCGCGAATGATCGCCGGAATGACGTCCAGGCCCGCTGCCTGGGTCGCTCGCCAACGCCGCTCGCCCATGATGAGCTCGTAGCCCCCGGGGTTCTCGGGGTCGCGGCGGACGACGACGGGCTGCAGGACGCCGATCTCCCTGATGGAGCCGACGAGCTCGTCGAGCTCGCCCTCGTCGAAGACGGTGCGTGGCTGACGAGAGTTCGCCCGGATCAGCCCCACGGGGAGTTCTGCGAACGTCGCCCCCGGCACCGGCACGAGGTCGGCCGGTGCCGGCTCGGTCGAAGCGTCCGTCGTCTCCGTCGTACGTGTTTCACGTGAAACGTCGGCCGGCGTGTCGTCAGCCTTGGTGGGCTCGCTGTCGCCTCCGGTCGCTTCGACCGACGAGGATGTCTCGGCCCGTGCCACCCCCTGCTCGGTGCTCGTGCTGGTGAGCGCGACGAGATCCACCTCGTCGACGCCCCCGAGCGAGGCCGGCGAGTCGGCATCCGTGCGCTCGATGGTCAGCACGGGAGCACCGGATTCCTCAGTCTCCCCTCCCCCGGAGTCCGGACTAGCGGGGGAGCTGGACTCCGCCACACGCGGCGCGGAGGGGAAGAAGACGTCCACCGGACGTTCACGCTCAGGACTGGTCGGAATCAATGCTCCGAGACCACGACCGAGCCCACGGCGCTTCTCACTCATCGTGCATCCTCCTGGTAGCTAGGCAGCACTGCCCATCGCTCGGCGAGGTAGTTCTGCCGTGAGACGTTGCGAGACGCTCCGTCGACGGTAGGGACAGGCAAGGGTTCAGGGCGGCCGCGATCCGCGACCTCGCGTGCAGCCTCAAGGTAGGCGAGAGCGCCCGTGGAGCTCGGGTCGTAGGTGATGACACTCTGACCGTGGCTGGGGGCCTCGGAGATCCTCACCGAGCGCGGGATAGACGTCTTGAGGGTCTGCTCGGGGAAGTGTTCACGCACCTCTGCGGCGACTTGCTGCGCGAGGTTGGTGCGACCGTCGTACATCGTGAGCAGGATCGTGGAGACGTGCAGCCGCGGGTTCAGGTGCGCCTTGATGAGCTCGATGGTCTTCAGGAGCTGGCTGAGCCCCTCGAGGGCGTAGTACTCGCACTGGATGGGGATCAGCACCTCGCGCCCGACCACGAAGGCATTCACGGTCAGCAGACCGAGACTCGGCGGGCAGTCGACGAGGACGTAGTCGATCGGCTCCAGGCCTTGGGCGACACGCTCCTCCAGGAAGTCGTCGACCGCCTTCCGCAGCCGTGTTTCACGTGAAACCAGCGAGACCAGCTCGATCTCCGCCCCCGACAGATCGATCGTCGCGGGCACGCACCACAACGTCGGAAGGTCTGGGCACTGCTGGACTGCTGAAGAAAGTGGCGCGCCATCGACCAGAACTTCGTAGACCGAAGGTGTACCCGCACGATGCTCGACCCCGAGAGCAGTGGATGCATTGCCCTGCGGGTCGTTGTCGATCACCAGCACGTTGAGCCCAGCCTGCGCCAGCCCGGCTGCCAGGTTGACGGTCGTCGTCGTCTTACCGACGCCGCCCTTCTGGTTGGCGATGGTGATGACCCGTGTCGAAGCCGGACGCGGGAAGCGTCGTCCGTGGAGATCGATCCGGCGACGGGCATCAATCGTGAGCTGCGCCGCGAGGGGGGTGTCGTCATCCATCTCGGGGAGGCTCGCCATCAGTTCCTCGCGCCGGCTCTCGTCGAACGCGGCGTCCGACGGGTAGCCCTCGGATGTTTCACGTGAAACGCTCGCGAGATACGTCATGTCCCGACTCTCGAACGGGATGTCCTGCTGCTGGTCGGAACTCTCAGTCACGCCCATCTCCCTCACTTGACCTACTCCAGCATGCGCCCCACCACAGCCTCATTCATGGACCGCCGGACGCGTGTCGTCACCGAGTCTCACCGTCGGGACCCGGGGCTCTGCCACCCTATGCGGTGCACTCCTCCCCCTGGTCTCCACTCACCGTGACTTCCACGTGGCGGACTCGGGGTCACGTCGCGAAGGGCCCTAGGGGCACCGTTCAAACCTGAGCAGGCGTGCGCCGGATTCGGAGCACGGTTGTCGGCTCGACGCCGTCAACACTCGACGCTTCGAGAATCTCCGGCTCTTCCGTCTTGTACTTGCGGAGCACCTTGCGCGCCGGCTCGATCTCCTGCGCCACATTGCGCCCCTTGAGGACGACCATCTCCCCGCCACGCTCCACCAAGGGAAGGGACATGCGCGCCAGCTTCTCAAGGGCGGCAACAGCACGCGAGGTCACTGCGTCACATTGGAAGGCGCCGTGATACTCCTCGGCGCGCCCTCGCTTGATCTCGACGTTGGAGAGTCCGAGGTCCTCGACGACCTCGGACAGCCACGCGCAGCGTCGTTCCATCGGCTCGATCAGGAGAACCTCTGCGTCGGGGCGCATCACCGCAATGACGATCCCGGGAAGGCCCGCACCGGAACCGATGTCGGCGATCGTGCCGGTCACAGGAAGAAACTGGACCACCGCTGCGGAGTTGAGGATGTGCCGCTCCCAGATGCGCGAGACCTCCCGCGGACCGATCAGCCCACGCAGCTCCCCCTGGTCGTGCAGCAGGTCTGCGAAGCGGGCGACAAGCGGGTACGCCGCACCGAAGTACGCCTGGACTTCTGGAGAGTCGGCGAGTGTTTCACGTGAAACACTGCCCTCGACGGCGTCGCTCATCTCGTGGGTCATCTACTCCTCTTTCGGTGCTCAAGCTCCCAGGGGACGTCGGACGATGCCGAACGGTCCGGGTCCATGGTGTCACGTCTCGCACGGCTGTGGTGCGATGCCCGGCGAGGCCGGCAACACGTCGAGCCGAGGCGGTCTCGATGCAGCCGGAGGCGTAGCGATGGGCAGGGCGCGGCCCCGAGAACTCGCTGTGCCAACGACCACCGGATCTCGCACAGGACGGTGGAACCTGTGCGCGAGCTGGGGTGGATGGGCGGTGCAATCAGCCCCCACGCCGTGAACCTCCACGTACCGCTGGCGACCCGATCCCCGGGCACCCTCGCCCCCCCCGCCCGCCGAGCGCGGCGATTCCCGGCAGAACCGTCAACGCGCCTCAGGCGACAAGCCGTCGACTGCGGCTGCGTCTCGGGGATCAGAGACCTCCGCGATGCTCGACGAGCGATACGCGCTTCTCATGCCCCGACCCGTGGCGACCTCCGGAGCGAACCTCGAGGCGGGCCGACCGAGCGTCGAACCTGGTCGTCCCGCGACCGGCAGGCGACGGGAGATCGTCAGGCACTGACGGTCACACCCCAGGGACCGCCTCGCCTACCGGCAACCAGCTCGTGGGTCGTCATCAGGCCGTGCTGCTGTCCTGCTCGGGGCGCTGTGCAGTCCCACCGTCACGGCATGGGCCCGTGCCTCTTCCCGCGTCCCGACCTTGTAGACAGCCGTCAGTGCATCGGCCACGGCGCGCCAGATCGACAGCCGGGGGCACCTCAGGCTGCGGCCACGCTCCCCTGCGGGGGGACGCAAGGCGCCGGTCATCTTGCGACGCCCGTCCTGACAACGATCTTGGCTTCACATGAACTCATCGGGCGACACACGGCCCACAAAACACAGCGGCCCGGTGTTTCACGTGAAACACCGGGCCGCTGCGGGGGACGAGACGAAGGAGGTCAGGAAACCTCAGCGGGACGGATCACGACGTAGCGCTCCGGGTCCGTGCCTCGCGAGTCACTGCTCAAACCGGCTGCGGCGACGACGTCGTGGACGACCTTGCGCTCAAAGGCATTGAGCGGCTCCATCGACAGCTCGGTACCCGACTCGCGCACCTTCGCGATCGCCTTGGTCGCGAGCTCGGTCAGCTCGATCTTGCGCTGCGCACGGAAGCCAGCGATGTCGAGCATGAGCCGACTGCGCTCGCCGGTCCGCGCCTGAACCGCGAGCCGCGTCAGCTCCTGGAGCGCGTCCAGGACCTCCCCCTCCTTGCCCACCAGGTGCCGCAACGAGGTCGGCTCGTCGGCGACGATCTCGAGTGCTGCGCGCCCGTGGTCGATGTCGATGTCGATGTCGCCGTCGAGGTCGGCGATGTCGAGGAACTCCTCGAGGTAGTCCGCTGCGACTTCGCCTTCCTCCTCGAGACGCGTCATCTCGTCGGGTGCGTGGTCTTCGGCAGCGGGTGCGTCGGTCGACGACATTGCTGACTCCTTGGGGTCATGAGAACCCCGGGGTCTCGAAGGAACCTCGGCGCTCTCGGAACAGGACTGGGGCTACTTCTTCGGCTGCTTCGGCTTCGGGGAACCCTTGCCGGTCCCCTTGGCCGGACCGTCGGTCTCACCATCGACCGGGGCATCGTTGACCGGGGCATCGTTGACCTCGGCAGACGGAGCCGTCGTTCCGTTGATGACGCGAGGCGTGCCTGGCTTCTGGCGGTCCTTGCGCTTGGGCTGCTGACGCTGGCCGCGGGGCTGCTCGATGACCGGAGCCGCCTCCTCGACGATGCCCTTGGCTGCGGCCTTGCGAGCCTTGCGCTCCTTCATGAGGCGCTCGGCCTCGGATCCCGGAGCGGGCATGCGCTTGATCGTGTAGAACTGCTGGCCCATGGACCAGAGGTTCGTCGTGGTCCAGTAGACGAGGACACCCACGGGGAAGTTCACGCCGGAGACCGCGAAGATGAAGGGGAAGACGTAGAGCATCATCTTCTGCGTCGACGCCATGGGGCCCTCGAGCGCCGACTTCGGCATGTTCTTCATGGTCAGCTGGCGCTGCGTGAAGAAGGTCGTGGCACACATCGCGACGATGAGGACGCCGATGACGATCTTCGCCTGCATGTCGTCGGTCTTGAGGAAGATGTCCGAGAGGTGCGCCCCGAACAGCGACGAGCTCTCGATGTCGCTCGCGACGCTCGCGTCGATCGGACCGATGGCCTTGGCATCACCGTTGGAGATCGGCACCAGGCCGTTGAGCACGCGGAAGAGTGCGAAGAAGATCGGCGACTGGAGCAGGATCGGCAGGCACGACGCGAACGGGTTGGTGCCGTGCTTCTTGTAGAGCTCCATGGTCTCGCGACTCATGGCCTCGCGGGACGCCGGGTCGGACTTGCCCTTGTACTTCTTCTGGATGGCCTGCATCTCGGGCTGCAGCATCTGCATGCCACGAGAGGCCTTGATCTGCTTGAAGAAGAGCGGGATCAGCAGGATACGGATGATGATCACGAGGCCGACGATCGAGAAGACCCAGCCGAGCCCGGGGCCGTCGCCCATGCCCAGGAACACGAGCCCCTGGTGGCACAGGTACATGATCCACGCCACGACCCATTCGATCGGCGCGAGGAACGCGAAGAAGTCCATCCGTACTACTCCCTAACCTTCAACAAACTGGGTCCTGACCGGCGTCGCCGGCAGGAGGACTAGTGCGAGTGCTTCCTCAGCGCCTCGGGGACGTCGTCGACGCCGCCCTTGCTCCAGGGGTTGCACCTCAGCAGCCGCCAGACGGCGAGCCGTACGCCTCGCAGCACACCGTGCCGTCGTATCGCGACGAGCGCGTACTGCGAGCACGAGGGGTAGTACTTGCAGGTGGGACCTGTCATCGGTGAGATGACGCTCTGGTACGCCCTGATGAGTCCCACCAGCACGAGCAGCGGGATCCGCTGGACGAACCGCCACGACCGGGCGATCCAGCCCGGTGAGCTGATCCCAGCAGGTTCGGCCTGGACCGTGGCGCTCATGCGTCGGCCGATCGACGGTCCCACTGGGCGACGGCGCGCTTGATGCAGGACGCGAGGTCCTGGTCGAGCCGGGCGTAGTCGCTGTCGGACGAGGCCGGAAGAGCCCGCACGACGACACGGGACCGTGGCGGCAGTGCGTCGAGGTACGCCGAAGACGCGGCGCGCAGGCGCCGCTTCACCTTGTTCCGGTGCACGGCGTTGCCCACGGCCTTGGAAACGACAAAACCGACCTGTGGTGGCTCGTCGCCCCCAGGGTCTTGGGAGAGATGAACCACCACGGTCGATCGTCCCGCGCGCACGCCACTTCGCACCGCCCGTTCAAAATCTACGGAACGGCGCAAGCGGTGCGCCGCGGGTAGCACCTGCTGTCAGGCAGAGAGCTCGGCGCGGCCCTTGCGACGACGGGCTGCCAGGATGGCGCGGCCGGCGCGGGTGCGCATACGCAGCCGGAAACCGTGGGTCTTCGCACGGCGCCGGTTGTTCGGCTGGAAAGTCCGCTTGCTCACGAGGTACTCCAAGAACGTCGGGGAGGTACACCGTCTATGTCCTCGACGATGCAGTGCTACAGCTGGAAGGGATGCAGTTCTGCACCCCAGCCGCCCGTGTACCCGCCACGATCAGTCCGTGGATTCGCCCCCGTGAGGGCGCGCGAAAGTACCTGGAACGGCTGTCTGACGTTACGCCGCGGACCCCCCTCGGGTCAAACCCGGGTTCCACGACGCCGAGCCTGTCATGATATGTCGTGCAGCGACCGGTACGTCTACCCTGGTCCTGGCGCGAGAGGCCGAGTCCCGCGAGAGAGGCCGAGCGGGGCACCACCCTCCGCGCCGTCACCGTCTTGTCGAACGACCGTCCATCACCCGACCACCGGTCGACGGCCGTCATGCTCGGGAGCGTTGCGAGTAATCCCCACAGGTTGTGGAAAACTATGTGGATAACGGGTCCGCGTGGCACACTCCAGACTGATCCTGATCATCATGCAGCACCCGACGACGAAGGAATCACCTGGTGTCCAACCCCGACGAGAACATCGCAGACGTCTGGGCTCAGACCATCGCCGTCCTCGAAGCCAGCCCCGACATGACGCCGCGCCAGATCGCCTTCATCAAGCTGGCCAAGCCGCTCGCGATCCTCGACGACACCGTCTTCATCGCCGTCCCGCACGAGCAGACGCGAACCTACCTGGAGACGCGGGTCCGCGACGAGCTCGTCTCCGCGATGGCGGGAGCGCTCGGCAGGGACGTCCGCTTCGGGATCACGGTCGACCCCGAGCTGGCCGCCGAACCGCCGTCACCGGCGGCGCTCACCGCCAGCGTGCCCGAGCCGCCGATGCAGGTCCACGTCGAGCCCGAGCGCGAGCGCATGCTCCCCGCACCGGTCCCGCAGCGCCCGCACGCGGAGCCGACCCGTCTGAACCCGAAGTACATCTTCGAGACGTTCGTCATCGGCTCCTCGAACCGCTTCGCGCACGCCGCCGCCGTCGCTGTCGCCGAGGCCCCGGCCAAGGCCTACAACCCCCTGTTCATCTACGGGCAGTCCGGTCTGGGCAAGACGCACCTGCTCCACGCGATCGGGCACTACGCGCACAACCTGTACCCGAACGTGCGGGTGCGGTACGTGAACTCCGAGGAGTTCACCAACGACTTCATCAACTCGATCGGCGAGGGCAAGGCCGGGGCGTTCCAGCGCCGCTACCGCGACGTCGACGTCCTCCTCATCGACGACATCCAGTTCCTGCAGGGCAAGGAGCAGACGATGGAGGAGTTCTTCCACACCTTCAACGCGCTGCACAACGCCAACAAGCAGCTCGTCATCACGTCGGACCTGCCGCCCAAGCAGCTCAACGGCTTCGAGGACCGCCTGCGCAGCCGGTTCGAGTGGGGTCTCATCACCGACGTCCAGCCCCCCGACCTCGAGACCCGTATCGCGATCCTCCGCAAGAAGGCCGCGAGCGAGCGCCTCGCCGTCCCGACGGACGTCCTGTCCTACATCGGTTCGAAGATCTCGACGAACATCCGCGAGCTCGAGGGCGCCCTGATCCGCGTGACCGCCTTCGCGAACCTCAACAGGCAGCAGGTCGACCTCGCTCTCGCGGAGATCGTCCTCAAGGACCTCATCACCGACGACGACGCGTCCGAGATCACGCCCGCGAGCGTCATCGCCCAGACGGCTGCCTACTTCGGCCTGACGATCGAGGACCTGTGCGGCAGCTCGCGCTCTCGTGTCCTGGTCACCGCGCGCCAGATCGCGATGTACCTGTGCCGCGAGCTGACCGATCTTTCTCTGCCGAAGATCGGTCAGCAGTTCGGCGGCCGCGACCACACGACGGTGATGCACGCGAACCGCAAGATCACCGAGCAGATGGCCGAGCGTCGCTCGACGTACAACCAGGTCACCGAGCTGACGAGCAGGATCAAGCAGCAGCACCGGGGCTGAGCCCCGGCCGTGCCGCGAGCGGTCGCGCTCGCTGGATGAGGGTCGCCCTGGGTGGGGCGGGTGGGGGTGTGCCCCGCTCAACCCTCCGCGCCCTCGTTCCTCGGGCGGTCTCGCCAGGCCCACGACGAGCGGCGCACCCTGCCCCACCCCAGGTCGACGCACCTTCTGCGTAGCGCAGCCTCTGGCGAACACCTGCCACCTGGGCTGCGGTGACCTCACCCCTCCGCCCAGCACACGGTGCCCCTGCGCTCCGCGTACACCTCCGCCCCGTCGTCCAGCGGAGCGCTCGTCCCCGCGGCTGGACGTCGTCCACAGCGCCTGTTCACGCGGCCCGAGGAACGTCCGATCAGGAGCGCCGGTACCCGCAGACCCAGCAGCCTGACGTCCTCGGACTGATGTCACCGGTGACATCGTCCCCAGCTCGCAAGGACGCCCGCTGCCTGTTATGCACCTTAAGCGGCTTTCCTGTGGATGAACTTCCGTCGGGTCTTCAACGTCTGTGCACAGAGGCCCGACGTCGGCGCGCGTCCTCGATCTGACGGCTCTCCACAGTCCTGTGGATGCACAGGCAGTTCATGCCCATGTGTACAAGTGCCGGTGGATATCCACTTGTCCCCATAGTTGTCCACAAGGCCTGGGGGTATGTCCACCGCTCGACGCCGGCCGTCCCCAGATCAGCATCACTGCGTCCCCAGCGGCCTGTGTACAGGGCACTCTGTGCTGTGTACAGATCGCTCGCCGGAGCGCCTCCCCCACAAGCTTGTGCACCTACCTGTGGATAACTGTGGACGACGGGGCACATCGTGTGGACAGAGGAGGTCCCGTCGGTGGACGGTGATCTGTGGACAACTCGTCGTCAACAGTGCCTGCGATTTACCCACAGGCCCGTACCCACTTCGTCCACACGCAGAATCGGCCTCTGACCTGCGCGAAGACCCGTTTTCCACACTTTGCACAGCACCGATGACTACGACGAATGATCTCTAAGCAGGAAAAATCCACACGCCTTCATCTGGTCCCGGGCCGTTCGAGCTGCCTCATCTCGCACCTGTGACCGCCGTCACATCGAGCCCGGGCAGGCGCAGGACGGACACCGATCCACAGAGCGTGCCAGAGGTACCGGGCAACGCCGGGTCTCGCGTAGGGTTCATGCGGGCACGACGACCCGAACAGGTCTTGCCCTCCCCGACGGCGAGGAGGGTGACGCGAGAACACGCGACGTGCGATCTTCATGCACAAGCGAACTCACCCCTGTGTACCGCGCGGTCGAGTGCCTGACATGTGAAGATCGATCCATGGACGAGAGGGTGTGGGATGAAGTTCCGGGTTGAGCGTGATGTCCTGGCCGACGCAGTGACCTGGACGGCCCGTACGTTGCCGACGCGGCCTCCGGCGCCCGTCCTTGCAGGGGTACGCATCGAGGCCGACGCGGTCGGCACCATCGGGCTGTCGAGCTTCGACTACGAGGTGTCCGCACGCTCCGAGATCCCCGCGGAGGTCGTCGAGCCGGGGACGGTCCTGGTGTCCGGTCGCCTCCTCGCGGAGATCTCTCGCGCGCTGCCCGCCAAGCCGGTGGACTTCGCGGTCGAGGGCAACAAGGTGATCGTCACGTGCGGCGCGAGCCGTTTCACGCTCCTCACCATGCCTGTGGAGGACTACCCGGCGCTGCCGGCGATGCCGGAGCTGTCGGGCACCGTCTCGGGCGACGAACTGACGCACGCCGTGGCCCAGGTGACGGTGGCCGCGAGCCGCGACGACACGCTGCCGCTGCTGACGGGCGTGCGTATGGAGATCGACGGCGAGCGGATCACGCTGCTCGCGACGGACCGCTACCGTCTCGCGCTGCGCGAGCTCACCTGGACCCCGTCCTCCCCCGACTTCAACGCGGTCGCCCTCGTCCGCGCGCGCACGCTCAACGACGTCGCGAAGTCCCTGGGCAGCTCGGGCCTGGTCAACGTGGGTCTCACGGCGGGCTCGGGCGTCGACCTCATCGGCTTCGAGGCCGGGGGCCGTCACACGACCTCCCAGCTCGTCGACGGCGACTACCCTGCGGTCCGCCGGCTCTTCCCGGACGAGACCCCCATCCACGCGGTCATGGCGACCGCCCCGCTGATCGACGCGGCGAAGCGTGTCTCGCTCGTCGCCGAGCGCAACACCCCCATCCGCCTGTCGTTCACGGACGGTCAGGTCGTGCTCGACGCGGGCCAGGGGGACGACGCGCAGGCGTCCGAGGCCCTCGAGGCCGTCCTGGTGGGCGAGGAGATCTCGGTCGCGTTCAACCCGCAGTTCCTGCTCGACGGCCTGGGGGCGCTGGGTACGGACTTCGTCCGACTGAGCTTCACGCACCCCAACAAGCCGGTCGAGTTCACCGGTCAGGAGTCGTTGGACGGCGAGGACTCGTCGCACTACCGCTACCTGCTGGTCCCCATCCGCTTCGCGAGCTAGCGGCGACCACGCCGCGCACGGCTCGAGCTCTACGGTACGGAGGCACGCGATGGTCACGCACATCGGACTGGTCGGACTCGGCAAGATGGGCGCGAACATGCGCACCCGTCTGCGCGCGGGCGGCATCGAGGTCACGGGGTTCGACCAGAACCCCGAGGTCTCGGACGTCGCCTCGCTCGCGGAGCTGGTCGCCGCGCTGCCCCCGGGGCAGCGGTTCGTGTGGGTCATGGTCCCCTCGGGGCCCGTCACGCGCGGCGTGGTGACCGAGCTAGCGGGACTGCTCACGGACGGCGACGTCGTGATCGAGGGTGGGAACTCCCACTTCTCGGACGACTCCGAGCATGCCGCGCACCTCGCCCCGCTGGGCATCGGCTACCTCGACGTCGGCGTCTCGGGGGGCGTCTGGGGGCTCGAGAACGGCTACGGCCTGATGGTGGGCGGTGACGCGGCGCTCGTCGAGGCCGCGATGCCGGTCTTCGACGCGCTGCGCCCGGAGGGGCCGCGCGAGGAGGGCTTCGTGCACGCCGGGGCGGTGGGGGCCGGTCACTACGCGAAGATGGTCCACAACGGCATCGAGTACGGCCTGATGCAGGCCTATGCCGAGGGGTACGAGCTGCTCGAGGCCAAGGACATCGTCACGGACGTCCCGGGGACCCTCAAGGCCTGGACGCGTGGCACCGTCGTCCGGTCGTGGCTCCTGGACCTCCTGGTCAAGGCGCTCGAGGAGGACCCGGAGCTGGGCGAGATCAGCGACTGGGTCGAGGACTCGGGCGAGGGCCGCTGGACTGTGGACGAGGCGATCGACAGCGCGGTGCCGCTCCCCGTGATCTCGGCCGCGCTCTTCGCCCGGTTCGCCTCACGTCAGGGCGCTTCGCCCGCGATGAAGGCGGTCGCGGCCCTGCGTCAGCAGTTCGGCGGGCATGCCGTGAAGCCTGCCGGCGGTTCCTGAGGCGGAGGTTCTCCCTGCCCGACGACGTCGATCGCCCGGTAGGTCGTCGCACCGGGGAGGCCGCACACTGGTAGGCGTCGTCCGGTGCCCTCTCCACAGGCCGTCCACATGCTGTGGGCGGACCGCACCGGCACGACCAGACGACCCGACCCGACGCCGTAGGACCTGATGTACATCTCTCACCTCTCGCTCGCCGACTTCCGCTCGTACACGTCCGTCGACGTCGAGCTCGAGCCTGGTGTGAACGCGTTCGTCGGGCCCAACGGTCAGGGCAAGACGAACCTCGTCGAGGCGATCGGGTACGTCGCCACGCTGGGCAGCCACCGGGTGCCGTCCGACGCGGCACTGGTCCGTGCGGGGGCCTCACGAGCCGTGGTCCGGGCGCGGATCGTCCGGGGCGACCGGGCGAGCACGGTCGAGATCGAGATCGCCGCGGGCAAGGCGAACCGTGCGCGGATCAACCGTGCACCGGCGGGCAAGCCTCGTGACGTCCTGGGCATCGCCCGGACGGTGCTCTTCGCCCCGGAGGACCTGGCCCTGGTCAAGGGTGACCCGGACGGCCGTCGACGGTTCCTCGACCAGCTCGCGGTGCTCCTGGTGCCGCGGTTCGCGGGAGTCCTCTCGGACTACGACCGGGTCCTGCGCCAGCGCAGCGCGCTCCTCAAGTCGGCGGGCGGGGCGATGCGTGCGTCGCGCTCGTCGACCCCGGACCTGCGCACGCTCGACGTGTGGGACGCCAAGCTCGCGGCGACGGGGGCGGAGATCGTCGCGCTGCGTCTCCAGCTCGTCGCGGCGCTCCAGCCCTACACCGCCGCCGCGTACGAGCAGGTCAGCTCGGGGCAGGGCGAGGCGCACATCGCCTACCGGTCCTCGGTCGCGGCCGCCCTCGAGGACGTGGGCGACGCCGTCGGGCAGGACGGCCGGCCGCAGACCGTCGAGTCCCTCGAGGCCCAGCTCCTGGAGGCCATGGCCTCCTTGCGCAGCAAGGAGATCGAGCGCGGGGTGTGCCTCGTCGGCCCGCACCGGGACGACCTCGTCCTGACCCTGGGCGGTCTGCCCGCCAAGGGGTACGCGAGCCACGGCGAGTCGTGGTCGTTCGCGCTCGCGCTGCGCCTCGCGTCGTACCGGCTCCTCACGGACGGGGCCCCGGAGGCGGCGGGCTCGCTCCTGTGGTCGCCGGACTGGGGGCCCGACGGCGAGCCCGTCCTCCTGCTCGACGACGTGTTCGCGGAGCTCGACGTGCGTCGCCGCAACAAGCTCGCCGACCTCGTCTCGGGCGCCCACCAGGTCATCATCACGGCGGCCGTGCCCGAGGACGTGCCCGCGCAGCTCTCGGGGCTGCGGCTCGACGTGCACGACGGTCAGGTGACCAGGCGTGCGTGAGGGCGAGGAGCCCGCGAAGGACGGCGAGGACGAGGAGCACCGCCGGCCTCCGGGTCTGCCTGTCGGCGAGGTCGTGGACCTCACTCCCCCTGCACAGGTCGCGCGCGAGGCGCTCAACCGTGCGCGCGCGGCCGCACGGGCGAAGGGCATCCGGCCGGGTCAGCCGTCACGACGCGTCCTGGCGGACCCTCCGCCGTCCACAGGTGCGCGCCCGGGGGGTCGGGACCCTCAGACGTTCGGGGCGGTCGTGCAGCGGCTCCTGCACGAGCGCGGCTGGGTCCAGGACGTGTCGGTCGGTGGGGTGATCGGGCGCTGGCGCGAGGTGGTCGGCGACCAGGTGGCCGACCACTGCGAGCCGGAGACCTTCGAGGACAAGGTGCTCGTCGTGCGCGCGGACTCGACCGCGTGGGCCACCCAGGTCCGCCTGCTGACGCCTCGGCTGCTCGAACGCCTGGCCCAGGAGGTCGGCGAGGGAGTCGTGGAGACCGTGACGGTCCTCGGCCCGACCGGACCGAGCTTCCGGCGCGGACCGAAGTCCGTCCGGGGCCGTGGACCGCGCGACACGTACGGCTGACGTGCTGCCCGGTTCGACCTGTTTTGCCCACCCAGAGGCCCGGCGGACCCGCATCGTCGGTGGATAGATCCCCCACCCTGTGGAGAACCTTGTGGAGAACTTGCCTCCAGGGCCTCATAATCCGCTGTTTCGGCCACCTCCCAGGTAGAATGGAGAGGTCATTCCGGGTACCTCCGCACGCACCGACTGGTGCACCGCGCGAGCCGGAACCGATGAGCCGTGCAGCGATCCTCCCCAGCGGGTGAACCTGTCGCGTGCATGATGACGAGGAGCGCTTCCGCCCGTGGCAGACCACACAGACAACGTCCCTTCCAGCCTGCCCCCGGAGAGTGGTGGAGGGCCGGGCGTGGACCGGGATCCCTCTGGCGGCACGTACGACGCGAGCAACATCACGGTCCTCGAAGGCCTCGAGGCGGTGCGCAAGCGACCCGGTATGTACATCGGGTCGACCGGTGAGCGCGGACTCCACCACCTCGTGTACGAGGTTGTGGACAACTCTGTGGACGAAGCCCTCGCGGGGTACGCCGACACGATCGACGTGACACTTCTGGAAGACGGAGGTGTACGAGTCACGGACAACGGCCGTGGCATCCCCGTCGCGATCCACCCGACCGAGGGGAAGCCCACGGTCGAGGTGGTCATGACGATCCTGCACGCCGGCGGAAAGTTCGGCGGTGGCGGCTACGCGGTCTCGGGTGGTCTGCACGGTGTGGGCATCTCCGTGGTGAACGCGCTGTCGCGCAAGGTCCAGACCGTCGTCAAGCGCGACGGCTACACCTGGAGCCAGCGCTTCAAGGACGGTGGCAAGACGGACGGACCGCTCGTCAAGGGCGAGGCGACGACCGAGACGGGCACGACCCAGACGTTCTGGGCCGACCCGGAGATCTTCGAGACGACCGAGTTCGACTTCGAGACGCTGCGCTCCCGCTTCCAGCAGTACGCGTTCCTCAACAAGGGCCTGCGCATCACGCTCACGGACGAGCGCCGCCAGTTCCTCGACACCGACGACGAGGTCACGGGTCAGGTCGCCGATCCTGCGGAGGACCTCGTCGCGGCTCCGGAGGGCGAGGACGAGTTCAAGCCCCGCGTCGTGTCGTACAAGTACGACGACGGGCTCGTTGACTACGTGAAGCACCTCAACTCGGCCAAGAAGGTCGAGCTGATCCACGACGAGATCATCGACTTCGAGTCCGAGGACAAGGAGCGGCGCATCTCGGTCGAGATCGCGCTCCAGTGGACCGGCTCGTACTCCGAGTCCGTGCACACGTTCGCCAACACGATCTCGACGACCGAGGGCGGCACGCACGAGGAGGGCTTCCGTGCGGCCATGACCTCGTTGGTCAACGAGTACGCGCGGGCCAAGGGCATCATCAAGGAGAAGGACGACAACCTCACGGGTGACGACATCCGCGAGGGCCTCACGGCCGTCCTGTCGATCAAGCTCGGCGAGCCGCAGTTCGAGGGGCAGACGAAGACCAAGCTCGGCAACACCGAGGCCAAGTCCTTCGTCCAGCGTGTCGTGCGCGCTCAGCTCACGGACTGGTTCGACTCGCACCCGACCGAGGCGCGCGACATCATCCGCAAGGCGATCCAGGCCTCGCAGGCGCGGCTCGCGGCCCGCAAGGCGCGCGAGGCGACCCGCCGCAAGGGCCTGCTCGAGTCGGGCGGCATGCCGGGCAAGCTCAAGGACTGCCAGTCGAACCGGCCGGAGGAGTGCGAGGTCTTCATCGTCGAGGGCGACTCGGCGGGTGGCTCGGCGGTGCGTGGACGCAACCCGCACAACCAGGCGATCCTGCCGTTGCGCGGGAAGATCCTCAACGTCGAGCGGGCGCGCCTCGACCGGGCCCTGGGCAACAACGAGGTCCAGGCGCTCATCACGGCCTTCGGGACCGGCATCGGCGAGGACTTCGACATCGCCAAGCTGCGGTACCACAAGATCGTCCTGATGGCCGATGCCGACGTCGACGGCCAGCACATCTGCACGCTGCTGCTGACGCTGCTCTTCCGGTACATGCGTCCGCTGATCGAGCACGGCCACGTGTATCTCGCCCAGCCGCCGCTGTACCGCCTCAAGTGGTCCAACGCGCCGCACGACTACGTGTACTCGGACCGGGAGCGCGACGCGTTCCTGCTCTCCGGTCAGGCCGCGGGCAAGCGCATCCCCAAGGAGAACGGGATCCAGCGCTACAAGGGTCTCGGCGAGATGGACTACTCGGAGCTGTGGGACACGACCATGGATCCCGAGCACCGCACGCTCAACCAGGTCACGCTCGACGACGCCGCTGCCGCGGACGAGATCTTCTCGATCCTCATGGGCGAGGACGTGGAGTCGCGCCGCAACTTCATCCAGCGCAACGCCAAGGACGTGAGGTTCCTGGACATCTAGCGTGCGGTCGTGGTCGGTGCCACGGAGCGGTCGGGTCCTCGACCCGGCCGCTCGCGGCGCCCGGCCCGACCCCGGGCCCGGGGCGAGAACCGGGCCCGGACCCGGCACAGCCACCGGCGCCGGCGGACCGTCCGAGAGGGCGGGACCCGCTGGCGCGGGCACGGGCTCCGTGCCATGACGACTCAGCTTCACCACCCAGCAGGACCACGACAGGACGAGGTAGACGACGGTGACGGACGAGACTCCCGAGCAGGACGAGAACCAGGGGACCCTTCCCGGGGACGGGACCGAGGCGACGCCGGCCGACGGCGCGGTCGCGGTGCAGCACGGCCGGATCGCGCAGGTGGACCTGCAGCTCGAGATGCAGCGCTCGTACCTCGACTACGCGATGAGCGTCATCGTGGGTCGCGCGCTCCCGGACGTGCGTGACGGTCTCAAGCCCGTCCACCGTCGTGTCCTGTACGCGATGCACGACGGTGGATACCGCCCCGACCGGGCGTTCTCCAAGTGCAGCCGTGTCGTCGGCGACGTCATGGGCAAGTTCCACCCGCACGGTGACACGTCCATCTACGACGCCCTGGTGCGTCTGGTCCAGGACTGGTCGCTGCGCTACCCGCTGGCAGCCGGCCAGGGGAACTTCGGTTCCCCCGGCAACGACCCGGCGGCCGCGCCGCGATACACCGAGTGCCGCATGGCGCCGCTGGCCACGGAGATGGTCCGGGACATCGACAAGGAGACCGTCGACTTCCAGGACAACTACGACGGTCGCACGCAGGAGCCCGTCGTCCTGCCGTCCCGCTTCCCGAACCTGCTGGTCAACGGTTCGGCCGGGATCGCGGTCGGCATGGCCACGAACATCCCGCCGCACAACCTCCGCGAGGTCGCGGACGGCGTGAAGTGGCACCTCGAGCACCCGGAGGCCTCCAAGGAGGAGCTCCTCGAGGTGCTGCTGACCAAGATCAAGGGCCCCGACTTCCCGACCGGCGCGACGATCCTCGGCCACAAGGGCATCGAGGAGGCGTACCGCACGGGTCGTGGCTCGATCACGATGCGCGCGGTCGTCAACGTCGAGGAGATCCAGAACCGGATCTGCCTCGTCATCACCGAGCTCCCCTACCAGGTCAACCCGGACAACCTGGCGCTGCGCATCGCGGACCTGGTCAAGGACGGCAAGGTCCAGGGCATCGCCGACATCCGCGACGAGACGTCCGGTCGTACGGGGCAGCGCCTCGTGATCGTGCTCAAGCGCGACGCGGTCGCGAAGGTCGTCCTGAACAACCTGTACAAGCACACGTCTCTCCAGGAGAACTTCGGCGCGAACATGCTCGCGCTGGTCGACGGCGTGCCGCGCACGCTGAGCATCGACGCGTTCGTCCGGCACTGGACGACGCACCAGATGGACGTCGTCATGCGCCGCGCCCGGTTCGACCTGCGCGCCAAGGAGGAGCGGGCACACATCGTGCGCGGCTACCTCAAGGCGCTCGACGCGCTCGACGCGGTCATCGCGCTCATCCGTGGTTCGGCGACGGTCGAGGACGCCCGAGAGGGCCTCATGGCGCTGCTCGAGGTCGACGAGATCCAGGCCCGTGCCATCCTGACCCTCCAGCTGCGTGCCCTCGCGGCCATGGAGCGTCAGAAGCTCATCGACGAGTACGCCGAGCTCGAGGCCGCGATCAAGGACCTCAACGACATCCTGGCCCGTCCCGAGCGCCAGCGTCAGATCGTGGGCGACGAGCTCGAGGAGATCGTGGCCCGGTACGGCGACGAGCGTCGCACGACGATCCTGCCCTACGACGGAGAGGTGTCGATCGAGGACCTCATCGCCGAGGAGGAGGTCGTCGTCACGATCACGCGCGGTGGCTACGCCAAGCGGACGCGCAGCGACAACTACCGCCAGCAGAAGCGCGGTGGCAAGGGCGTGCGCGGCGCGCAGCTGCGCGAGGACGACATCGTCGACCACTTCTTCGTCACGACGACGCACCACTGGCTCCTGTTCTTCACGAACCTCGGCCGGGTGTACCGGGCCAAGGCGTACGAGCTGCCCGAGGGCGGGCGCGACGCCAAGGGTCAGCACGTCGCGAACCTCCTGGCGTTCCAGCCCGGAGAGAAGATCGCCCAGGTCCTCGACCTGCGCGACTACGACGCCGCCGAGTACCTGGTCCTCGCGACCCGTCGTGGTCTGGTCAAGAAGACGCGCCTGGCGGAGTACAACTCGCCGCGTTCGGGCGGCCTCATCGCGATCAACCTGCGCGAGGACGAGGACGGCAACACCGACGAGCTGGTCTCGGCCCGTCTCGTGGACGCGACCGACGACCTGATCCTCGTCTCGCGCAAGGGGCAGTCGATCCGCTTCACGGCCGACGACGACGCCATGCGTCCCCTCGGACGCTCCACCTCGGGTGTGACGGGCATGAAGTTCCGCGAGGAGGACGACCTCCTGGCCATGGACGTGGTCCGTGACGACGCCTTCCTGTTCACGGTCACCGAGGGCGGTATCGCCAAGCGGACCCAGCTCACGGAGGACAACTACCGCGTCCAGGGCCGCAACGGCTTCGGCATCAAGGTGGCCAACCTGCCGGAGCGCAACGGTGACCTGGTCGGCGCGCTCGTGGTGGACGCGGACGACGAGGTGCTCGTCATCATGGAGCGCGGCAAGATCGTGCGCTCGTCGGTCGACGAGGTGAAGCCCACGGGTCGCACGTCGCAGGGCGTCATCTTCGCCAAGCCGGACAAGAACGACAAGATCATCGCCGTTGCGCGTAATGTCGAACGTCGGCTGGGGGAGGATCGGGATACCGTGGACGAGGACGCGTCCGAGCAGGGGCAGTCCGAGGCAGCCTCTCCCGCCAGCACCACCGGGCAGGAGGCTTCGTCGGAAGCGGCCCCCGGAGCCACCGAGGATGGTAGATGAGCAGCGAGAAGAAGTCCCCGCCGACGATCGTGCCGAAGGCGGTGTCGCCGCGCCCTGACGAGGTGACGAGCACCGCCACCCGCCCACCGGCGAGCAACGGCACCGCACGGACCGCAGGGGGCGGGACGACCAACGGTGCCCAGACCGGGGCGAGCGCTCCGGTCCCGCCGCCTCCCCCGGCGACGGGAGCGACGCCGTCGGGCGTGGCAGGGGCGAACGAGACGCCCGTCCCGCCGCCCCCGAGCAGCACGACCGCCCGGTCCGGCGCGCTGAAGGCGGCCGCCGCCGCCATGGCGACCGCCAAGGCGGCCGCCAAGAAGCTGGCCGAGCCCGCACCGGCGCCCGCGCCCGCGAAGCAGAGCGAGAAGTCCTCCGACGAGATCGACGACCGAACGGTGCCACGCGTGAACAAGACCCCGACGAGCGCCGGCGCACCCCCTGCAGGAGGCACGCAGGAGGTGCCCGCCATGCACTACACGGCGGCGGGCTTCAGCGGGACGGCGAGCCCGGTCACGGGCGCGACGCCCGCAGCCGCGGCCCCCGCCGCGCAGCAGGCGCCCAGGCCTGCTCAGCCGGCGACGGGTGCGACGCCTGCGGCGCGCCCGGCCGACGGGCCTCGGCGGGTACGGCTCGCGATCTCGCGCGTCGACCCCTGGTCGGTCATGAAGCTGTCGTTCCTGCTCGCCGTGGCGATCGGGATCATGACGGTCGTCGCGACGGCGGTCCTGTGGACCGTGCTCGACGGCATGGGGGTCTTCACCGAGACCGATGCGCTGATCCGGAGCATCGTGGGCGAGGAGTCCAAGGTCGACGTGCTCCAGTTCGTGGAGTTCAACCGGGTGGTCGCGCTGTCCACCCTGATCGCGATCGTGAACATGGTGCTCATCACAGCGCTGTCCACGATCATGGCCTTCATCTACAACATCGTCGCGGCGATGGTGGGCGGAATCCACCTGACACTGACGGACGACTAGGACATAACACCCCATACCGGGACGTCGTCCGAAGGGCCTCGAGCTGCTTCGGAGCGCGTCGGACGATGTCCCGGTTTGGGCGCACCCCGAGAAGTGCGGTAGTCTCAAGCGCTGCCGCAGCACAGCAAGGGCCTATAGCTCAGACGGTTAGAGCGCTTCCCTGATAAGGAAGAGGTCAGAGGTTCAAGTCCTCTTAGGCCCACTGCCGGAAACCCACCCGAGGGGGAACGTCATGAAGAAGTTCTTCGTACTGCTGCTCGTTGCCGGCGCCGGATTCTTGATCTGGCGCAAGGTGTCCGAGGACAACAACGAGCGCGATCTCTGGGCAGAGGTCACCGACACCTTCGAGTGACGGTCTCTGCGGGGTAGTTCCGCGCGATCTGGGGCCATGGCGCAATTGGTAGCGCACCTGCTTTGCAAGCAGGGGGTTAGGGGTTCGAGTCCCCTTGGCTCCACAGGGTGAACAGGCCGTCGGCCGGGTCTTCGGACCTGGCAGGCGGCCTTTCGCATGCCCACCGCACGGAGCCCCGCGGTACGTGCCTGCACCGGCCTGAACGACGAGAGCCCCGACCGGTCGTGCCGGTCGGGGCTCTCGGGTACCTCTGGGTGGGGGCGAGGTGTCAGACGGTCGGCTTCTTGCCGTCCCCGGCTGCCGTGTCCCCCTCGTCGCCCGACGGCGCAGCGTCCTTGGCGCGGGTCGTCGCCTTGCGCGTGGCCTCCTTGGCGTCGCTCACCGCCTCCTGGACCTTGCCGGTGATCTTCTCGCCTGCGTCGGTGACGGCCTCCTGGACCTTGCCGGTGGTCTCGCGGCCCTTGGCGACCGCGACGCCCGCTGCCTCGCCGACGGCCTCGGCCGCGTTGTTGACCGCTGCCCGCGCGTCCTCGAAGGTCGACGCTGGGACCTGGTCCCAGGGCTCGGCCCAGGGGTCGGTCGTGGGCTGCGCGCGACGCCACAGCACGTAGGCGCCGCCGGCGGCGGTGACGCCACCGACGACCCACCACAGGGCCTTGCTCTTCTTCTGGGGGTCGGCCTTGTCGGCCGCAGCGGTGAGCTTGGCCGGCGCGGCCTTGGCGGCCTTCTTGGCCGAGGCGGCCGACGTGTCGAGGCCCTTCTTGGCGGCCTTGGCGGCCTTCTTCGTCGCCCTCCGGGACAGCTTCTCGGCAGCGGCGGCCGACGCGACGGTCGCCGCGGCCGCGGCCTCGACGTTGCGGGAGGCGGCCTCGGCGGCCGCAGCCGCAGCCGCGTTGAAGCTTGCGACGATCTTGGGCAGGACCTCCTCGACCAGCTTGTCGTGGGCCGTGTCGATCGCCGGGCTGGCCTTCTCGGCAGCCTTCTCGACGCGGGGGGCCGCCGCCTGCAGGCTGTCCTGCCACGCCTTCTCGAGGCGGGGGGTGAGCCACTCGACGAAGGCCTCGACCTTGGGCTGGCCCCACTCCTTGGCCTGGTCGGCGAGCTGGGCTGCTGTCGTCTGCGCCTTGGCGCCCGCGTCGCCGACGAGCGCGGCGACCTCGGCTGCCTGATCCTTGATCTTCTCGGAGTCGATCGAGGAGATCGTGTCGTTCACGACTCGGGCGGAACGGCGGGTGCGGTCGGACATGGAGCCTCCTGTGTTCGCGGTGCTGGTGATGCTCGCTGGGACTCCACTCTGCCACCGTGCCAGGGGACCCGCGAGACAAGCGCGCCGAGGCGTTCGACACCAGTCGGGCGACTGGCGGGGGCCACAGGGCCTCGTGTGAGAATGAGGTCATGTTCGCAACCCTCCACACCACTGCTGGTGACATCCGTATCGAGCTCCTGCCGAACCACGCGCCCAAGACGGTGGCGAACTTCACCGGTCTGGCGAAGGGCACCACGACCTGGACGGATCCCCGCACGGGCGCCGAGAGCAACGCGCCGTTCTACGACGGGCTGATCTTCCACCGCGTGATCCAGGACTTCATGATCCAGGGCGGTTGCCCTCTGGGCACCGGGACCGGTGGTCCCGGCTACACGTTCAACGACGAGATCCACCCCGAGCTCCAGTTCGACCGCCCGTACCTGCTGGCCATGGCCAACGCCGGGTCGCGTCGCAACCCGGTCTCGGGCGAGGTCGAGGGCACCAACGGGTCGCAGTTCTTCATCTCGACGATCCCCACGCCGTGGCTCAACGGCAAGCACACGATCTTCGGCGAGGTCGCGGACGACGAGTCGCGCGCCGTGGTCGACGCGATCAACACGACGCGGACGCGTCCGGGTGACCGTCCGGTCGACGACATCGTCATCACCTCGGTCACCATCGAGGACTGACCATCTCCGTCCCCGCCTTCGGGACACCGGAGCCGGCCCAGCCGGCTCCGGTGTGTCCCCGACACCCCGACCGCGTCTCCTACGTCCGCTGCCAGCGCTGCGGCCGTCCGGCCTGCCCCGAGTGCCAGCGCCCTGCTGCCGTCGGCGTGCAGTGCGTGGACTGCGTCCGGGAACAGGCACGCAGCGTCCCGCGGACCCAGACGGCTCTGGGGGGCACGGTCCGTGGTGGGCGCCCCGTCGTCACGCTGACGATCGTCGCTCTGTGCGTCGGGAGCTGGCTGCTCCAGCTCGCGACGGGCGGTGACTGGACCCAGCGCCTGGCGTTCGCGCCCTTCATCGGCGAGACGGAGCCCTACCGCTTCCTCACTGCGGCGTTCCTTCACTCCACGGGCGTCTTCCACATCCTGTTCAACATGTACGCCCTGTGGATCACCGGTCCCTTCCTCGAGCAGATGCTCGGGAGGGTGCGGTTCGTCGCGCTGTACGTGCTCGCGGCGCTCGGGGGATCGGTCGGGGTCCTGCTGCTCGCGGACCCGACGACCCAGAGCTGGTACACCGCCGTCGTGGGGGCTTCCGGTGCGGTCTTCGGGCTCTTCGGTGCGATCCTGCTCGTCCTGCGGCGTCTCGGCCGGAACGCGACCCAGATCCTCGTGCTGATCGGGATCAACGTCGCGATCGGCTTCATCCCCGGCACCAACATCGCGTGGCAGGCGCACCTGGGTGGGCTCGCCGTCGGGCTGATCCTCGGGGCGGGGTACGCCTACGCGCCCAAGGCGCGCCGCACGCTGTGGAGCGTCGGGGTGACCGTGCTCGTCGCCGTCGCCCTGGTGGCGCTCACGGTCCTCAAGTACGCGTCGGTCCCCGAGATCGTGTTCTTCTGAGCCGACTACTCGACCTCGAATAGTTATCCACAGACTTACTCACACCTGTGGAACTACACCGGTGTAGTTATCCACAGGGTGATGTGGCCTGTGGGTATCCCGGCAGACCACGGGTGGGTCCGCAGCACTGCGGACCCACCCGAGCACGTCTCCCCGTCCGGACCGGGCGAGGGTCCTACTTCCAGCGAGTCGTCAGGACGAAGCCCGCGATGATCAGCGCGAACCCGATCGCCAGGTTCCACTGGTGCAGGCCCGGGATCGGCAGGCCGAGCCCGTTGCTCGTGAGGTAGAACAGGACGATCCAGGCCAGGCCGAGCAGCATCAGGGTGAGCATGGTCGGGACGAGCCAGCGCGGGTTGCCCGTGTCGGGCTTCTTCACCTGCGGGACCTTGACCTTGACTGGCTTCTTGCGGGACTTCGACTCGGGCACGAGAGCTGGCTCCTGTCCTCGGTATGCGTGATCCTGGCACGGGGGGTGTGCAGGAGCTGTGTCGGGTGGGACGAAACGGCGCTGCGCGACGTCGTGAACGGCAACGCCATTCGACGTCTAGCGTAGTGGGCCGACACAATAGCCCTGTGCACGGTGAGGCGGAGGTGGGTCAGTGAGCCAGCACGACCAGGACGTCGACGCGCCCCGGGGCGACGTCACCGACGTCGACGGCCGGGCCATGTCCGCCGACGGCGACGGACGTGCGCCGGTCGGCCCCAGGCCCACCCGCGGACGACGCATCCGTTCCGGCGTGACCGTGCTCCTGGTGCTCGCCCTCTCCGGGCTCATGTTCACGGCGAGCGCCCGGCTCGCACGCAACCAGGACGGGCGCCACCCCCAGAACCTCACCGACCTCGTGCAGAACGAGGAGCAGCGGGTCGAGAACATGACGGAGAAGGTCGTCGAGCTCGAGGCCGAGGTGACCTCGTTGGCCGAGGATCTCGCCCCCGCCGAGGTGACCCCACCCGAGGTCGTGGTGAACACCGGCATAGTGGCCGGCTCGGTCCCCGTCTCGGGACCGGCGCTCTCCGTGACCCTCGACGACGCGCCGCCCACCCAGAAGTCGGTCGACGCCCGCGTGGACGACCTCGTCGTCCACCAGCAGGACCTCCAGGAGGTCATCAACGCCCTGTGGGCGGGCGGCGCCGAGGCGATGATGCTCCAAGGGCAGCGCGTGACCCCGACCACCGCCTTCCGCTGCGTCGGCAACGTGCTCAACCTGCACGGACGGGTCTACTCGCCGCCGTACGTGGTCTCTGCCATCGGCGACCCGGCCGCCCTCCAGGCCGCGCTCGACCGCTCGCCCGTGATCAGCGTCTACCAGGAGTACGTCGACGCGTACGGGCTCGGGTGGAAGGTCGAGAAGTCGTCCTCGCTCGAGATCCCCGCCTTCGAGGGCGCGACCGACCTGCAGTACGCCCGGGTGCCCGGCGAGAAGGACGAGGCGTGAGCGTCGTCCCGCCCGCCGCGGGACGCAGGACCGACCGCGGGGGCGACGGCCGCACGGCGTCGCCGCACGCTGCGTGCCGTGGACGCCACGACCGGGCGCATGCCCGGGGAGCGATGATGTACGAGACGCGGTGGCCGTGGTGGCCGCTCCGGAGCGGCCGCGTCGAACGTGTGCTCCCGGCGGGCCCGGTGGCCGTGCCGTGTCAACCAGTCGACCGTCGAAGGAACAGGTGAGCTAGGGATGGTCCGCATCCTCGTCGTGGACAACTACGACTCGTTCGTCTACACGATCGTGGGGTACCTGAACCAGCTGGGTGCCCGGACGGTCGTCGTGCGCAACGACGCCGTCCCCCCTGTGGGCGTGGACGGCCGGTTCCGTGACGACGACGGCGTGTTCGACGGCGTCCTCGTCTCCCCCGGTCCGGGCACCCCCGCGGAGGCCGGCCAGAGCGAAGAGGTCATCCGTGCCTGTGCGGCGTCGCGTACGCCCCTGCTCGGGGTCTGCCTGGGCCACCAGGCGCTCGCCGAGGTCTACGGGGCCACCGTGACCCATGCCCCCGAGCTCATGCACGGCAAGACCAGCCTGGTCGAGCACGAGGACTCCGGCGTGCTGGCGGGCCTTCCCTCGCCCTTCACCGCGACGCGCTACCACTCGCTCGCGGTGGTCCCCGAGACCGTGCCCGCCGAGCTGGTCGTCACGGCCGCGACGGAGAGCGGGGTCGTCATGGCCCTGCAGCACAGGGACCTCCCGCTGCACGGCGTGCAGTTCCACCCCGAGTCGGTCCTGACCGAGGGCGGGCACCGGCTGCTCGCGAACTGGCTCGCGGCGTGCGGGGCGTCCGACGCCGTGGAGCGCTCCGAGGGGCTCGCGCCGCTCGTGCGCCGCTGACGCGGGGCGCCTCACCTCGAGTCCTGGACGAACGCGTGAGGGCCCGGCACCACATGGTGCCGGGCCCTCACGCGTTCGGTCCTACGGCTCGCGCCGGAGCGTCACGGCGTCGGGTTGCCGCCGCCACCGTTGCCGCCGCCCGCAGGCGGGCCGCTCGAGATCACCAGGTCGACCTTCGTCCCCTCGGGGATCGCGGTGTCCTTCGCGGGGTTGGACGAGATGACCTGACCCTTGGGGACGGTGGCGGACTCCTTCTCGGTGACGTTGCCCAGGTTGAGCTGACGGCCGCCGAGCGACTCCTCGGCCTGGTCCTGCGTCATCCCCGTCATGTCCGGCACGTTCGTCATCTCGGGGCCGGTCGGCACGGGGGCCTTGGCGATGGTCAGCGTGACCTTCTGGCCCTGCTTGCCGGGGCCGGCGCCCGGGTTCTGCTTGATGACCGTGCCGGCGGTCTTGGTGCTCTCCTCCTCGACGATCGCATAGCTGAGGTCGAGGTCGTCGAGGGCCTTCTCGGCCTCGGCCTGGGGCTTGCCGAGCAGGTCCGGGATCGTGACGAGGCCGCTCGAGATGAAGATCTTGACCGCCGAACCGGCCGGGGCGCTCTCGTCGGCAGCGGGCTCGGTCCGTGTGACCAGACCCTTCTTCACGGTGCCGTTGTCCTCCTGGTCGACCGTCGGGTCGACTGCGAGGCCGGCGGACTCGATCTCGGCACGAGCCTGCTCCTGGGAGAGCCCCGCTACGTTCGGGACGATCACGGCAGCCGGGCCGGCCGAGAAGAACACCGTGACCTCGGTGCCCTCGGGGACGGACGCGCCGCTCTCAGGGTTCGAGCTGACGAAGGTGTCCTTGGGAAGCTGCGACTCCTGGTCGATCGCCTTGAGGAACGTCAGCCCCACGGCGTCGAGGGCCTCCTCGGCCTGCTCCGGGGTCGTGGTCGCGCTGAACGCAGGGACGGTGACCGTCTTGGGTTCGGGCGGCTGCTGGTTGAGCAGGATCATGGTGATGATCGCGGCGATCGCGACGACGCCCACCGCGATGAGCGCCCACATGAGGCCACGCTTCTTGCCCGACCCCTCGTCCTCCGGCTCGCCCTCGGCGAGGGGCCCACCGGGCTGCTGCCCCGGGGGGACGGCGGCGGGGACCCCGGTGGTCTCCCACGGGTTCGGCGCACCGGCGACGGCGGGGCTCATGACCTGCGTCGCGTTCTCGAGCGGGCCCTGCACCTGGGTCGCGGCCAGAGCGGCCGCCCCTGCCGCGGCCGCCGCCGCGACGCCGAGCGCGGGTGCCGTGATGTGTCCGCCACGGACCGCGTTCTCCAGGTCGTTGCGGAACTCTGCGGCGCTGCTGTAGCGCGCGGTGCGCTCCTTGGCGAGCGCCTTGAGCGTGATGCGGTCGAGGACCTCGGGGACGTCCGGGGCGAGGTCGCTCGGCTTCGCGGGCGCCTCTCGCACGTGCTGGTAGGCCACGGCGACCGGAGAGTCGCCGATGAACGGCGGGCGTCCCGTGAGGAGCTCGAAGAGCAGGCAGCCCGTCGAGTACAGGTCGCTGCGCGCGTCGACCGTCTCGCCGCGGGCCTGCTCGGGAGACAGGTACTGCGCGGTGCCGATCACGGCGTGCGTCTGCGTCATGGTCGCCGCGGAGTCCGCGACCGCACGGGCGATGCCGAAGTCCATGACCTTGACCGCACCCGTCGGGGTGATCATCACGTTGGCGGGCTTGATGTCGCGGTGCACGATGCCGGCGTGGTGCGAGTACTCGAGGGCCGACAGCACGCCCGCGGTGATCTCGATGGCCTCGTCGATCGGGACGGCCTGGCCGTCGCCCAGGATGTCGCGGACGGTGTGACCCTCGACGTACTCCATGACGATGAACGGCACGTGCGCGGTACCGCCGCCGGGCTCGACGTGGGTGTCCTCACCCGTGTCGTACACCGCGACGATCGCCGGGTGGTTCAGTGCCGCTGCGGCCTGCGCCTCGCGGCGGAACCGGGCCAGGAACGACGGGTCGCGCGCGAGGTCCGAGCGCAGGATCTTGATCGCCACGGTCCGTCCGAGACGGGTGTCGTGGCCGATGTGCACCTCGGCCATACCGCCTCGGCCGATGAGCTCACCGACCTCGTACCGGCCGGCGAGTACCCGGGGAGCGTTGTCCACCACTTAGGAGTCCTTCGATGTCGTCGGGGCCGGGGACCCAGAGGGACCCGGCACAGTACTGAGCATCATCCCATCGTCGGACGCCAGGTCCGGGGACGAATGCAACGATCTGGTCACGTTAGGCGCGGAAGATGCCCCTTCGGAGCGCTCGTCGCCGCCTCCCACGAGGGTCGCGACGAGCACGACGAGCAGGAGCCCGAGGAGCGCGAGGAGCGGCCACGAGAACCCCTTGGCGAATCCGCCGATCCGCTGCCCGGTCGTGGTCGAGGTCCTGACGGGCGGCGCGTCCTGGGACGCGCGCCGACGCTCCGCGCGCGTGACACCTGCGGTGGCCGCCCGGGGGGAGCCTGCCTGCGCCGAGGTGCGCGACGTCGTCGGGCCGGACTCTGCGCGGCGCGGGCGCGCAGCCGACGCACCACCGTGCATCTCCCGGCGCGGCGGGTACGAGCGTGGCGTGTCCGCGGGCGGGTCCGCCGCGGCGGGTGCCGAGGCGCCGGGTGCCGAGGCGCGCTCCCACGGGAGCGCGGTCGGCTCGGCCGGTCCGGGTACGGGAGGTGCGGGCGGAGGCGGCGGCGGAGGGGGGAAGGCCTGGCCGTCGAAGACAGGGGTGCTCGACGACGTCGCGGGCGCCGCGGGTGCAGCCGCCGCCGAGGCCGCGGACGGCGCGGAGAGGGCCGAGTGGCCCGAGTACCCGGACTGGGCCGAGTAGCCGGTCTGTGCCGACAGACCCGCCTGTGCCGCGGATGCCGCCGATGCTGAGGGTGCCGAGGGGGCCGAGTGCGCCGACCGGGCGGGGTCCTGCAGGCGCGGCGACGAGATCGTGGGCAGAGGACGCGAGCGCAGCTCCTCGGGGATCTCGAGCGGCGTGGGAGAGCTCGGGGGCGGGGACGCGCCGTGGCGGGCCGGCTGCGCGCGGCGCGAGCGGCGCGACGGGCCGCCCGCACGAGCGGTCGCCCCCCACGGGTCGCGGGCGATGGTCTCCACGAGGTCGTCGAGGGTCTGGGCGAGCGCCGAGGCCGGCATGGGGCGCGCCTTGGGGTCCTTCGCGAGCATCGCGTAGATGAGGGAGGCGAGCGACGGGTGCACGTGCGCGGGCAGCGGCGGCACCTTCTCGTTGACGTGCGCCACCGCGATGTCCACGGGCGTCGACCCCGTGAACGGCCTGTTCCCGGCCACGGACTCGTACGCCACGATCCCCAGCGCGTACACGTCGGAGGCTCCCGTCGCGGCCTGGCCGATCGCCTGCTCGGGAGACAGGTACTGGGCCGTGCCCATGACCATGCCCGTCGCGGTCATGGGGACCTGGTTCGCCGCGAGCGAGACGCCGAAGTCGGTGATCTTCACGATCCCGCGAGGCTCGAGCAGGATGTTGCCCGGCTTGACGTCGCGGTGCACCACGCCCGCGACGTGCGCGGCGTGCAGGGCGCGTGCGGTCTGCGCCAGGATGGGCAGCAGCTTGGACGGCATCAGGACGGGCTCGCGCTCCAGGAGGTCCGCCATGGGCTCGCCCATGACGAGCTCCATGACCAGGTACCCCGACTGGTTCTGCTCGCCGTAGTCGTACATCTGGGCGATGTTCGGGTGGGACAGGGCGGCGCTGTTGCGCGCCTCGGTGCGCAGGCGCTCCAGGAAGTCCTCGTTGCCCGCGTACTCCTCGCGCAGGAGCTTGACGGCGACCTCGCGCCCGAGCGCGCGGTCGTTCGCGACCCACACCTCCCCCATGCCGCCGATCGCGATGCGGCGGACGAGGCGGTAGCGGTCGCCCAGGGCTAGCCCCTCGACAGGTCTCACTTGTTCAACACCGCCTCCATCACTGCCTTCGCGATGGGGGCGGCCACGGCGCCGCCGGTCGCCTCGTTGCCGCTGTCGCCACCGTTCTCGACGATGACGGCGACGGCGACCTGCGGGTTGTCGGCGGGTGCGAAGCCCGTGAACCAGGCGTGCGGGGCCGCGCCCGACTGGTGCTCGGCGGTCCCGGTCTTGCCGGCGACCTGGACGCCGCTGATGCGCGCCGGCTTGCCCGAGCCGTTCTCCACGACGCTGATCATCATCGAGGTGAGCTGCTGCGCGGTGGTCGGCGACACCGAGGTGCGCAGGAGCGACGGCTCGGTCTGCTCGACGACCTCGAGGTCCGCGCCCCGGACCGTCTGCACGGTGTAGGGCGTCATCTGCTTGCCGCCGTTGGCGATCGCGGCCGAGATCATGGCGATCTGGAGCGGCGTGGCGCGGACGTCGCCCTGTCCGATCGAGGCGCGTGCGAGCTGCCCGCCGTCGTCGGTGACCTCCGCGTCCGGGAAGTGGCTGGCGGTGACCGTCATGGGGACGGACAGCTTCGAGTCGAAACCGAAGTCCTCGGACTGGGACCGCATCGCGTCCCCGCCGAGGGTGACCCCGAGGTCCGCGAACGCGGTGTTGCACGAGATGCGCATGGCGTCCGCGAGGGTCTGCTCCCCCGACGGCGAGCACCGGGCCCCACCGAAGTTCTTCATGGCCGCGGTCGAGTTGGGGTACTGGTACTCGTCGGGGGCCGGGATGACGGTGTCGGGCGTGTACTGGCCCGACTCGAGGGCCGCGGCGGCCGTCACGAGCTTGAAGGTGGACCCCGGCGGGTACGTGTTGCCCGCGATGGCGCGGTTCACGAGCGGGTCGCCGTCGGCGTTGATGAGCGACTGGTAGGCCTCGCTCGCGGCCTTGGTGTCGTGGGTCGCGAGGACGTTCGGGTCGTAGGACGGCTTGGAGACCATCGCGAGGATCTTGCCCGTCGCCGGCTCGATCGCGACGACCGCACCGCGCTGCTCGCCGAGCGCGTCGTAGGCGGCCCGCTGGGCCGCGGGGTCGATCGTGAGCTCGACCGACGCCCCCTGGGGCTTCTGTCCGGTGATCAAGCCCTGGAGCCGGTCGATCCACAGCGTGCTCGCCTGGCCGTTGAGGAACTCGTTCTCCGTGCTCTCGATCGCGGACTTCCCGTTGACGATCGAGAAGTACCCCGTGACGTGCCCGAACACGGGCCCGTCGGTGTAGGAGCGCTGGTAGCCGTACGGGTCGTCGACCGGGGTCGAGAGCGCGACCGACTCCCCCGCGACGACGATCGGGCCCCGGAAGTTCCCGTACTCGCGGTACACCTGGCGCTTGTTGCGCGGGTCGTTGTTGAGCGAGTCCGCCTGGACGAACTGGATGTAGGTGGTCGAGACCATGAGCGCCAGGAACATGACGAGCACGACGGTCGCCACACGGCGCAGGGGGACGTTCACAGGTTCTTCCGCTCGGTGTCGTCGATGATCTCGGTCGCCCCGGTCATCGTGTCACCACCGGCCTCGGAGAGGTCGGTGCGCACGACCTGCGTGGGCAGGTCCTGGGAGTGGCCGCCACGCGACGGCCCGACGACGGCGCTCGCCTCGCCCGCCTCGACGGCCTCCTGGGAGCCAGCACCCACCGCGACGGGCTGGCTGCCCGTGCTCGGACCCGTCGCTGCCTGCGAGGGCGCGACCTGGCCCCGCACCGGCAGGGACGACGGCCGGCGGGCGTTGTCGGAGATCCGCAGCAGGAGACCGATCACGAGCCAGTTCGCGAGCAGCGACGAACCGCCCTGCGCGACGAACGGCATGGTCAGGCCCGTGAGCGGGATGATGCGGGTGATCCCGCCGATCACCACGAAGAGCTGCCACGCCATGACGAAGGCGAGACCGCCCGCGAGGAGCTTGCCGAACCCGTCGCGGACGCCGATCGCGGTCCGCAGGCCGCGCTCGACCAGCACGAGGTACATGACGAGGATCGCGAGCAGGCCCGCGAGCCCGAGCTCCTCGCCGAGCGAGGTGTAGATGAAGTCCGAGTAGGCGTACGGCACGAGGCGTGGATAGCCCTGTCCCCAGCCGGTACCGGTCAGGCCCCCGTTCGCGAGCCCGAACATCCCGCCCACGAGCTGGCCCGAGCCCCCCGGGTCACGGCCGAAGATCTCCGGGGCCAGCGGGTTGAGCCACACGTCGACCCGCGCCTGGACGTGGGGGAACACCGAGGCGGCGACGACGGCGCCCACCGCGAACATGCTCAAGCCGATCGCGACCCAGCTGAAGCGCTCGGTCGCGATGTACAGCATGGCGACGAACAGCCCGAAGAACAGGAGCGAGGTCCCCAGGTCGCGCTCGAAGATGAGGACCGCGAGCGAGGCGGCCCACACGATGACGAGCGGGCCGAGGTCCCGCAGGCGCGGGAGCTGGAGGCCGAGGATCTTGGGGCCGGCGAGCGCGAGCGTGTCCCGGTTGGTCACGAGGTAGCCCGCGAAGAAGATCGCGAAGGCGATCTTGGCGAACTCGGCCGGCTGGAGCGACATCCCGGCGATGTTCACCCAGATGCGGGCGCCGTTGATGTTGCGGCCGATCACCGGGAGCAGGGGCATGACGACGAGCACCAGGCCGACGATCATCGCGGTGTACGAGTACCGGCGCAGGGTCCGGTGGTCCTTGAGCAGCCAGACCACGCCGCACGCCGCGACCACGCCGAGCACGGTCCACATGAGCTGCTTCGACGCCAGGTCCGAGGGAGACCCGACCATCGAGCCGCCGATGGCGATCCGGCCGATCATCGCGAGGCCGATGCCGTTGAGCGCGATCGCGACGGGCAGGATCACCTGGTCGGCGTAGGGCGCCTTGAGGCGCAGGATCACGTGCCCGCCCAGGGCGAGCGCGACGAGGGTCAGGCTGTACAGGGTGAAGTTGTCCGGGAGCTTGTCCTGGAGCCCGTACCCGACCGAGGCATAGGAACCGATCCCGATCGCGAGAGCGAGCACGAGCAGGCCCGCCTCGGCTCGTCGGGACGGGCGCTTCGTGGACGTCGTGGCGTGCGGCTCGACCGTGGCCATCAGGGCGCTGCCGGGGGGACGGTGGCGTCCGCGGGCGGGACGGCCGGGTCGACGGGCGCGGCGGGGTCGACCGGAGCTGCTGGGTCGACCGGCGTCTGGGTCTCGGTGGTCTCGCTGGTCGTGGCCTCGGTGTCCGCCTTGGCGTCGGCGACGAGGCGGCTCGCGCGCTCGCGCGCGTCGTCGAAGGACGTCGCGCTGATGGTCTCCTGCAGCCGGTCCACGACGTACGGCGGGAGGTCGGCGACCTTGGCGCCCGTGAGCTCGACCGGGGTCGACAGCGTGAGCGGCCCTGCGCTCGTCGGGACTCCCTGGAAGACGGCGACCTGACCGTCGGCGACACCGACGTAGTACTGCTCCTGGGTCCAGCGGTACCCGTACAGGGCACCTGCACCGATCACCGCGAGGACGACGACGGTCACGACGGGGGCGATCCAGCGCTTGGTGCGCTTGGCGGGCCGCACGTCGGCGTCGTCACCAGCCGGGGGCGTGGCACCGTCCGCGTTGTCGGCCGGCGCGTGTTCAGGGTCGGTGGGCTCCTCGCCCGCGGTGTCCTCCTGCTGGGCAGCGCTCGCCGAGGCGACGAGCGACGCCGCCCGCGCTGCCGGACCGTCCTGGGCAGACGTCGGGCGGTCGCGGTCGATCGCCGCGGAGCCGACGACGACCGGTGCCGTCGAGGGACCGGCGCCGTCGGGAAGGGTGTCCAGGTCGACGACGTCGACCACGACGACCGTCACGTTGTCCGTGCTGCCCGCCCGCAGCGCGAGGTGCAGGAGCCGCTCGGCGCACTCGTCGGTGTCCGGGACCGAGATCAGGGTCTGCTCGAGCGTCTCGAGGCTCACGAACCCCGAGAGTCCGTCCGAGCACAGCATCCAGCGGTCGCCCGGGCGGGCCTCGCGGACCGACATGTCGGGCGTGAGGTCGACGTCGAAGTCGCCGAGGACCCGCATCACGACGTTGCGCTGCGGGTGGTACTCGGCTTCCTCCGGGGTGATGCGGCCCGTGTCGACGAGGTGCTGGACGAACGTGTGGTCGGTCGTGACCTGGTTCAGGACGCCGTCGCGGAGCAGGTACGCGCGGGAGTCGCCGAGGTGCGCCATCGCGAGCGTGTTGCCGCTGCGCAGGAGCGCCGTGACGGTCGTCCCCATGCCCGCGAGCTCGGGAGTCTGCTCGCTGCGCTCGACCAGGTCGAGGCGGGCGTTGTCGATCGACGACTCCAGGAGGGCGAGAGCCTCGTCGGGACCGTGCGACTCGCCGTCGAGCGGGGCGAGGGCCGCGACCGCGAGCGAGGAGGCGACGTCACCGCCGGCATGGCCGCCCATCCCGTCGGCCACGACGACCAGGTGCGGACCCGCGTACCCCGAGTCCTGGTTGTTCGAGCGGACCAGGCCCACGTCGGAGAGGGCGGCGTACTTGAGCGCGATGTTCATGGGGCGCTACCGCTGCAGCTCGACGATGCTCTGACCGACTCGTACGCCCACGCCAGGAGGAAGGGGCTCGATACCGGAGATGCGTCGATCGTTGATGTACGTGCCGTTCGTCGAGCCGAGGTCCTCCACGTACCAGGCGCCACCCTGGGGGAAGATGCGGGCGTGCCGGGACGACGAGTAGTCGTCGTCGAGGACGAGGGTGCAGCTCGGAGCACGACCCAGCAGGATCGACGACGCCGAGAGCGGGATCGTGGTGCCGCGCAAGGGACCGGACGTCACGACGAGCCGTGAGGGTCCGGCCGGGGCCGCGGGCGTCGGAGCCGAGGGGGCCGCTCCGCGGGAGGGGGCCGCGCCCCGTGCGGGAGCCGCAGCAGCGGCAGGGCGCGCCTCGTGGGTGTTCCGGCCCTTGCGTGCCGTGATCTTGGTGCCGTACAGGTCGCGTCGCAGCACACCGATCGCGGCGAACACGAACACCCACAGGAGGACCAGGAATCCCAGCCGCAGCAGGGTGAACGTCAGCTCGGTCATGCGGAGGGGATCACCAATCCTCGTTGTCGGGCGCACCCGTCCAGAACATGATGCGGGTCCGCCCGATGGTCAGGCTGTTCCCGTCGAGCAGGGTAGCGGCCGGGACCTGGTGGCCCTCGACGAACAGTCCGTTGGTCGAACCGAGGTCCGTCGCGATCACGCCGTCGGGCGTGACGCGGATCTCGAGGTGGCGTCGCGAGACACCCGGGTCGTCGACCACGATGTCGGCTTCCGACCCACGTCCGATGACGGTGACGGGACCCGTGAGCAGGTAACGCTGCCCGTCGATGTCGACCAGGGGGTGCCGTGCGCTGGGTGCCGAGCTCGTCGCGGGAGCGACGTTCCCCCGCACGCTCGCCGACCGCAGCTGGAAACGCCCCGTGTCCAGGGAGTCGTCCTGCTCGAACGACACGCTCACCGGGCCGACGAACGCGTAGTGCTGAGAGGCCGCGTGCTCCGTCACGTTGGCCGCGAGCTCGTCGGCGAGCGACTCCGCTCCCCAGCCCTCGACCTGTGCGTAGTCGTCCGGCGACAGCTCGATGGTGAACTGGTTGGGCACGACCGTCCGGTCGCGGTCCACGACCGCGGCCCGGTCGTCGACCTCACGACGCAGAGCACTCGCCAGCTCGACGGGCTTGACCTCGCTGCGCCCGACCTTGAAGGCGTTGTTGACGACGCGTTCGACGCCCTTCTCGAAACGATCCAGGACTCCCATGCCACCTCCTCCCTCATCGACGTTCCCTCGACCGGGTACACGGTCCCCGGGCAGACTACCTAGATCGTAACGACCCGGGGCCTCGCCGGGCCGGTGATCGGCCGAAGTGGACGGGGAGATCAGGGGGAGATCGGGTGCCCCGTGCGTGAGGCGCCTCCCGCAGCGGGGTACTGTTCTCTCTGGTGCAGCACCGGGCTCGGCCCCGGTGAAGCGCCTGTGGAAGACACTCCGAGGGTGGCCCGACGACCGATGCAGGTCTGGACCGGCTCTCGTGATAATCTTCTGCGGCACGCGCGAGTGGCGGAATGGCAGACGCGCTAGCTTCAGGTGCTAGTGTCCGAAAGGGCGTGGGGGTTCAAGTCCCCCCTCGCGCACGTGATGTACGAAAGGCCCCGGATCATCGATCCGGGGCCTTCGTCGTACCTGGCGGGTTCAGCGACCGCCCTGGCACGTCCGTGCGGGCGTCAGCCGAACACGTGGTGGTAGAACTGCCCCACCCAGTCGGCGAACTCGGGGCTGATGTTGACCTCCTCCTCGACCGAGTACCGGCTGAAGACGCCGTTCACCACGGGCGGGTCCTCGGTCGTGAACCACGGTCCTCCGCTGCCTCCGGCGGTGAGGTTGTCCTCCTTGGTGACGGTCGACGGGAAGGTGTCGGCGACGCGCCGCCCGAGGCTGTGCCACATGTGTTCGCCGTCGAACGGGAACCGGGGGGTCGGGCGGGCCGGGTAGCCCGTGTTGTCCCAGGTGGTGCCGGTGCGCCCCCACCGGACGCCGGCCGTGCCGACGACGTCGCCGACGCCCCGCCCGTCGCCGTCCGGGGCGACGGTGCACAGCCCGAGGTCCCACGCGGACGACTCGTCCGTGGTCCATGCGGTGGGCCACGCCGACCGGGTGACGTTCCACTTCTTGTAGGGGGCCGCGCCCGCCGTGTAGGCGGGGACGAAGACGATGTCGGTCGCCTGGTTGCCCCCGAGCACGAGGCAGTGCGCGGCGGTCATGATGCCGAAGCGGTGGACGACGACGGCCGAGGCGGTGTGCGGCTTGCCGTCCATGACGAAGAAGAGCTTGCCGACGGTCCGCTCGGGGAAGGACTGGGGGTCCTTGACGCGGGCGGTCTGGGCGGCGCCGAGCAGGTCCAGCCGCCCGCCCTCGGACGGGGCCGTGCCGGAGACCGTGCCGGAGACCGTGCCGCCTGCGCCGGCCGAGGTGACCTCGGTGACCGCCAGGGCGTCCCGGTCGATCGTGATCGAGCGGTCGAGCGGCTCGGCCTCTTCCATCCGCTCGGGGGTCCAGAAGTCGGTGCCCTCGGCGTCGGCCGCGTGGAGTGCGCGGGTGACGTCGTCGGACTCGACGAAGTCCGGCTCGTGCGTCGCGGTCAGCGTCCACGGCCCGGCCGGGTACAGGTTGGCGTCGACGGTGTACCAGACGATCGTCCAGCTGCAGCCGCGGTCGTAGTCGCTCTTGACGTAGACGTTGCCGTTGTTCCGGCCGATGATCGTGGCGCTGAGCTTCTGCCAGTCGCCGCCGTTGTCGGTCCTGTTGCAGATCACGTCCCACCCGACGATCACCTTGGAGGTGTCGCGGAACGTGAACACGTTCTCCCGCCACCCGATCTTCCAGTCGGCCGAGTAGTTCTGGGTGACGCTGGCCACGTCGATGCCCGGGGCGTCGCCGCGCTGGAAACCGTAGCCCCACCGCACCCGGCCCTTGTCGGCGTCGAAGTTCTCCCCCTCGGCCGGCTCGGTCTTCGCCGCGGCGACGACCTGGGTGTAGAACGTCTGGCGGTTGGCGACGACGTCGAGCTCGCCGAGGAGCCGCTTGGTGTCCGCCGTGAACGCCTCGATCCTGGGCTGGTCGGTCGGGAGGGACGACTGGTAGGCCTCGAGGTCCTTCTCGAGCCTGCGGAACGGGTCGTCCACGAGCTTCTTGCCGAACTCGGGGCAGGTCTTGACGCGGCTCCTGGCGAGCCAGAACTGGCCGTAGAGGTAGCCGACCTGCGAGAAGACGTCGGGGCTGATGGGCACCTCGCCCGAGATCGACGGGTCGATCATGCGGTAGGCCATGAGGTAGGACTCGAGCGGGGCGGGCGTCTGGGCCCCGTTGAACCAGGGCAGGAGCGTCGAGACGATCGTCTCGGCCGTCCACGTCGATCCCGACGGGGGGTCGGGGAAGCTGCCCTTGACCCCCCGTGCGGTGATGTGGATGCTGACGTTCGCGCCGTGCTCCGAGGCGACCTTCTCGAACGCCGAGCTTCCCTCGGTGCTGAACACCTGGGGGACCTCGGCGGCCACGGCGGCCGAGAACTTCGTGCGCTGCTCGGTGCTGGTGAACCGGCACTGGTAGGTGACGTACAGCGAGGAGCCCGAACGGTAGCCGGCCACGAAGTAGTCGCCGTACTTCTCGCGGAAGCCGGGTCCGGGCTCGACCGCGAGCTCGTACGACGGGGCGAGCGAGTACTGGCCGTCCTCGACGGACACCTCGGCGACGAGGGTCACCGCGAGGTCGGAGACGGCGAGCTCGTCGAGGAACGAGGTGCTGGCGCTGACCGTGATGCCCTCGATGTTGTACGAGCCCTTCAGCGAGGCGCTGATGAGGGACTGGACGTCGCTCTCCGCCTGGATGAACGAGTACATGAACTCGGGGTTCTGGGTCGTGCTGGGCGTGACGGTGAACGGCTTGACGGCCGAGGCGCGGAGCTGGCCGGTCACGGCGTCGACGCCGAGGCCCGGCTTGTAGCTCGGCTGCCAGGGCTGGCCGACGACCGTGGTGTTGAGGAGCGTGGTCGGTTGTGTGTTCGATACCTGTCTCATCATCGATCCCCTTGCGTGTTCGAGTGATTACGGATGGTCGTGCTCAGCTCGTCATCGATGCATCACCGGTCCCCTGGTCCGGGTGGGTGCGAGGGCCTCGTGGTCGCCGCCTCCGAGGGGGCGGTTCAGCGGGAGCCTCGCGCACGTCGTCGTGCGTTCCTCACTCTGCTCGACGGCGTCAGGTGTCGTCCTCACCAGAATTGGTGAACTGTGCCGGGGCGTCGTGGAGCCAGGTCATGTGGCCGGACCGACGGGCGACGGCTACGGCCTCGAGCTGGGACCGGACCTGGAGCTTGGTCAGGATCGACTTGATGTGGCTGCGGATCGTGTGGGTCGAGAGGAAGCGCTGGTTGCTGATCTGCGCCGCGCTGAAGCCCGCGATCATGCCGCGCAGGACGCCGTTCTCGGCGGCGGTCAGGCGGCCGAGGCCGGCGCTCTCGTCGCGTCGCCGCTGCAGCGTGCGGGAGAAGGCGACGGCCTCGTGCTCGGTCCGTCCGGGCGTCAGGTGCGCCCTCTCGACGAGGCGGAGCAGCGAGAGCAGGGACGCGGACTGGTTGAGGACCGTGGCGCCCCGCCCGTGCAGCGTGAGGAGGACCGACACGGAACGCACCGAGCCGACGCAGACGCACGTCGTGAGAGAACCGGACGTGGGCAGGCCCATCCGGGGGTTGCCGTCGTCGTCCTCGATGACGACGACCGCCCTCGTCCGCAGGTGCGTGGGGTCGGCGCGGGAGACGGTGAGCAGGTCGGCCGTCCACCCGCGGGCCACGAGGCCGGCGTGGAGCGCGGGGCCGAGGGCGGTCCCGTGCGGCGCGAGGACCGTGATGCTCGGCCGCGAGTTCTCCACGGTCGTCTTTCTGGCACGGGTCGTGAGGGTCGGCAACCGCGAGCCGTGCTCGTCTCGGGCGGCCCGCGCCACCATACCTAGATCTGCTAGGTTAGTTACCCCTAGCAGTCCTAGGTATTGGAGCACCATGCACATCGACAAGGACCTCGTCGCCGCCTCGGCCACGCCGCTCGTCCTCGGCATCCTCGCGGACGGGGAGTCGTACGGCTACGCGATCGTCCGACGCGTCAACGAGCTCTCGGGCGGCCACATGCAGTGGACCGACGGCATGCTCTACCCCCTTCTCCACCGGCTCGAACGCCTCGGGCTCGTCGAGGCGACGTGGGGCGTGTCCGACGTCGGGCGGCGGCGCAAGCACTACGCCCTGACGCCCGCAGGCCACGAAGCGCTCGCCGAGCGCCGCGCGCAGTGGCAGGTCGTCGCCGACGCGCTCCAGCAGGTGTGGAAGGACCTGGGCGACGCCCAGCCTCCCCGCGCCGTGGCCGAGGGGTGGGCATGATGCCCGGCACCCCTGAGCTCGAGGCCCAGATCGACCAGTGGCGCAGCTACGTCCAGCGCCGTCAGGCGATCTCCACGGCCGACGTCGACGAGATGGAGGACCACCTGCGTGAGCAGGTCGCCGACCTGACCGCGACGGGCCTCGACGGCGACGAGGCCTTCCTCGTGGCGGTCAAGCGCATGGGCAACCTCGACGAGGTCTCGCGGGAGTTCGCGCGCGAGCACTCCGACCGCCTGTGGAAGCAGCTCGTGCTCGTCCCGGACGCCGGAACGCCAGGTCGGGGCGAGCGGTCGTGGCGCGAGCTCGCCGTCGTCCTCGCGCTCGCGGTCGGCGCGGGCGTAGCGGTCAAGGTCGCCGCCGAGACGATCGGCGACGAGACCGTCCTGCTGCGCAACGTCAGCCTGCTCGTCCTCCCGTTCCTCGCGGGCTACTTCGCGTGGAAGCGACGCCTCACGTGGGGCGTGGGCGTGATGCTCCTGGTCCCGTTCGCAGTGCTCGCGGTCGTGCTCAACGTCTACCCCTTCGAGGCGGACGGCTCGACCCTGCTCCTCGCCGCCCTGCACGCCCCGGTCGTCCTGTGGGCGCTCGTGGGGATCGCGTACGTCGGTGGACGGTGGCGCTCGGACAGCGGCCGCATGGACTTCGCCCGGTTCACGGGCGAGCTCGCGATCTACTTCACGCTCCTCGCGCTGGGTGGCGCCGTCCTGCTCGGCCTCACGTTCGGGACCCTCAACCTCGTCGGGATCGACCCCGAGCCGTTCTTCGAGGGCTGGGTCCTGCCCTTCGCCGTGCCCGGGGCGCTCGTCGTCGCGGCCTGGCTCGTCGAGGCCAAGCAGAACGTCGTCGAGAACATCGCCCCGGTCCTGACCAGGGTCTTCACCCCCCTGACGATCGTGATGCTGCTCGTGCTGTTCGTGGTACTCGCGACGGCCGGGTCCCTGCTCGACACCGACCGCGGGCTCCTCATCCTCATGGACGCGATCCTCGTCCTCGTCCTGTGCCTGCTCCTCTACTCGGTCTCGGCACGCGACCCGCTCTCGCCGCCCCACCTGTTCGACGCCCTGCTGCTCGCCCTGGTCGTCGCGGCGCTCGCGGTCGACGCGGTCGCTCTCACCGCGATGCTGACCCGCATCGCCGAGTTCGGGTTCAGCCCCAACAAGGTCGCGGCCCTGGGGCTCAACCTCCTGCTGCTCGTGCACCTCGTGGGGTCGGCACTGCTCCTCACCGCGTTCCTGCGGGGACGACGCCCGTTCGCGGCCCTCGGGCGCTGGCAGACGCAGTTCCTGCCGGTGTACGCCGTGTGGGCGGCGGTCGTGGTCGTGGTGTTCCCGCCGGTCTTCGGGTTCGTCTGACCGGCGGCCCGACGACGCAGGGCGACCCTGCGCCGTCGGGCCGGGAGGGACACCTGCCGGACGGACTTCCTTCCTCTCGTCCGGTGTGTGACAGTGGGGCCGGATGCCCCGGGCGCGCCCGCGCCCGCGCTGCTCGCACCGGTCCTGCGACCGGTGCACCCCCCCGACAGCACCGCAGGACCCTGGAGGAGCCATGACCGACGTGCACGTGCCCGTCGCCGCCGACCACGTCGTGACCGTCGACGCCGAGGGGAACCGGACCGGGACCTTCGCGCGCAGCGACGTCCACACCACGGAGACGCCCCTGCACCTGGCGTTCTCCTGCTACGTGCTCGACGGCGCAGGCCGCCTCCTCGTGACGCGTCGTGCCCTGTCGAAGCGGACGTGGCCGGGCGTGTGGACCAACTCCTTCTGCGGTCACCCGCGCTGGACCGAGTCGACCGAGGAGTCCATCACGCGGCACGCCGCGCACGAGCTGGGCCTGCGGATCGAGGGCCTCGAGGTCGCCGTGCCGGGATTCCGGTACCGGGCCGTGGACGCGTCGGGCGTGGTCGAGAACGAGATCTGCCCCGTGTACGTCGCGCGCGCCGCGAGCGACGTGACGGCCAACCCGGACGAGGTCGCCGAGCTCGAGTGGGCCGCGCCGGGCGCGCTGGGGAGCGCGGTCGACGCGACGCCGTGGGCGTTCAGCCCGTGGATGGTCCTGCAGGTCGCGGCGTTGCGCGACGCGGCGAGCGGGTCCGACGGCGCCGCCTCGCCCCTGCTGGCCGAGGTGGCCGCCGCCCTGGGCTGAGCGGGCTCAGCCGACCGGGGCGCCGACCTGGACGCTCGTCGAGCGCAGCTTCTCGGGCAGGCGCAGGTGGTCGGCGTCGGCGGTGCTCACGCGCAGCCGCCGCGCGGGCAGGGCGTGCGCCATGACCTGCTCGGCGCCCGGCTGGCCGGACCGGTGCAGGGCCGCGGCGAGCTCGTGCACGAGGATCTCCTGGCGCCGCGCGCCGCGCACCGAGAACACCCACAGGTCCTGCTTCTCGGGTTGCGGCTGCCACGTCCCGGTCCGGGTGAACGCGCGGGAGGCCTCGGCGGTCGGCCCGACGAACGTCACGGACCGCAGCGACCACACGGCGGTCCGGTTCGTCGCGGACGCCCCCTGGTCGGCCTTGAGCAGCGTCACCGGGCGCTGGGTCCCGACGATCGCCGCGACGCTCGGCGCGTCGACGTCCGCGTAGGGCACGGCGTAGGGCGTCATGAACGGGCCGAACGAGCCGACCACGAGGCCGCGTTCGAGCACGAGGAGCTTCTCGCTCGCGACGAACCGCAGGACCACGGCCAGGACCAGGCCCATCGAGAGGGCGAACCCGATCACCTCGACGACGCGGCCGTTGAAGACCATCACGGCGACGACCGCGGCGAAGATCCCGGCGACCGTCCCGATCGCGCGCGCGGAGAGCGTGCACGACTCGACGTGGCGCAGCTCGCCGAGGGTCGGGCGGTGGCGGTCCGCGACGGCGCGGACCTTGCGGGTCGCGCGGTCGCTGAGGGGGTGGGGCGCGGGGCTCAGGGGGGATCCTCGGGTCGGGTGGTGGTGCGCGCCTCAGCGGAGGGCGCGCACGAAAACTACCGCTTCGTCCCGGTCCGTGGCCAGATGGCTCCCGCCGGTGGACGCCGGGTCGAGAACCTCCTTCCCCCGGGCGCGCTCGGGTCGTCCGGGCGGGCGTGCCGTTTCGACGGTGCCCTCTCCTGCGGGGGACAATCGACGCATGTCTGATGCCGGAGTCCCGCCCGTCCCCGACCGCGCCGCCCCCTTCGAGGCGCACGTCGAGTGGGCGCGGGCGACACCGGTCGAGGGCTTCGACCTGTCCCCGATCGACGACCGCTGCATCGAGGCCCCTCTGCCCTGGGACTACCTGGTGCTCGCGCGCGAGCTCGTGGGCAGCGGCCGCGGCCCCGTCCTGGACCTGGGGACCGGTGGCGGAGGGGCTTTCGGCTCGCTCGCGCCCTTGCCGGAGGGTTCGGCCGCGACGGAGGGCTGGCCGCCGAACGTCCCCGTGGCCCGACGGCGCCTCGAACCCCTGGGCGTCGACGTCCGGCAGGTGGGGAGCAGCAAGGGCGAGGGGCTCATGCTGCCGTTCCTCGACGGCCGGTTCGCGGTGGTCCTGGACCGGCACGAGGAGTTCGAGCCGTCCGAGGTCCTGCGCGTCCTGGAACCGGGAGGCGTGTTCATCACGCAGCAGGTCGACTCCCGCGACGGGATCCGGGTCAACACCGCGCTCGGTGCACAGCTCCCCTGGGACCCGGACGACGTGACGCTCGAGGGCGCGGTGGCCGACCTGGCCGATGCCGGTTTCGTGATCGACGTGGCGCGCGAGCACGTCGGGACCCGGCACTTCCACGACCTGAGCTCGCTGCTCTGGTACCTCAAGGTCATCGCGTGGCAGGTCCCGGAGATCGCGAGCCTGTCGGCCGAGGCGATCGGGCGCTACGAGGCGCCCCTGCGTGCTCTGCACATGCACTTCGCGGCGGGCAACGACTTCGTGGACGAGGCTCCGCGGTTCCTCGTGGTGGCGCGCAAGCCGTTCTGACCGCCGAGGGCGACGGCTGCTCCCTCGTCCGTCCGGCCGGTAGCCTGCTCGCCATGGACAAGGTCAGGTTCGTCGGCGACACCACGCTGGCGCGACGGACGGCGTGGGTCGTCACCGCGGCCTCCTGCGTCCCGCTGCTGATCGCGGGCGTGGCGACCATTGCGTGGCGGCTCGCGCAGGTCAACGACTGGCAGACCGGGATGCGGAGCTTTCACGCCGGCGATCCCTTCCCCTGGTTCTGGGTCGCCCTGTCAGTGGCTCTGTCCGCGTGGCTCATGGGGTCTGCCGTCCGGGCCTGGCGTCGTGTGCGCGGACTGGTGGCCCACGACCGATCACGTTCGTCGGCCTGACGGACGTCTCTCGGTCCAGCCGGAGAGAGCGCCTTCGGCCGAGGCGTGAAGAAGCCCGCGGGCCGGTGGATTCCTCCACCCGTCGCGCTGGACAAGGGCGCGACTCCCGCGGGCTCCGGTGGTTGCTCGGTACTCGCTGGTCGTGGGTGACGTGACGGTCACCTGTCGGCCGCGGGTTCCTCGCAAGGTCCGTCGCTCGATGGCACGACTAGCGTGCAACCACCTCATGTGTCCGAAGATTCTTCACTTCGTGGACCACCTCCTTTCCCATGTACCGACGACGCTACGCCTGCCGTCCGCGGGGTCGCCAGAGTTTTTCTCGACAGGTTCAGACCCGTCACCGTCGGCGGCCCAGCACGTCACCCTCGGCGGTCAGCGGCGTCACCCTCGGCGTGGGACCGCTCGCCCTGGTCCACCCCCTCGCGCCGGGAGGCAGCGACGACCCTCGTCGAGCACAGCAGGCCCAGGAGCAGGAAGCCCCCGGCCACGTACAGCGAGATCCGCGTGGCGTCGCTGAACCCGTCGGAGAGCGCGTCGACGACGTCGGGCGTCTTCTCGCCGAACTGGCTCCGGGTACCCTCGCCGCGCAGCTGCGGGATCGTGCCGCCCGCCGACTGGGCCGTCGCGTCGGCGACCTGTGACGCGACGGCGGCCGGGACGCCGTCGACCTGTTCGAGCGCGGGCGGGACCGCGGTCGACAGACCGATCGCGAGCGCAGCCCCGATGAACGCCGTACCGAGCGCCGAGCCGAGCTGCCGCGACGTGGACTGGGTCGCGGACGCCTGCCCGGACTCCTCCTCGGGGACGTCGACGAGCGTCGTGCCGGTGAGCTGTGCGGATGCGAGCCCCAGCCCCAGGCCGTAGATCACGAGCAGGACCGCGATGAGCCACGACGAGACGGTCGGGGTCACGACGAGCGCGACCGCGATCACACCCACGACCTCCAGGACCAGTCCGAGGACGATCGTGCGCGGCGACCCGATCGCGGCTGCGAGGTGCCTGGCCATGGCTCCCGAGAAGAACGCGCCCGCGGCCATGGTCGCGAGCACCACGCCGGCGCCCAGGCTCGACAGTCCCAGGATGTTCTGCAGGTACAGGGGCAGCACGAAGATCAGGCCGAACTCGCCGATCGCGACGAGCATCGCCGTGAGGTTGCCCCAGCGGAACGTCGCGACGCGGAACAGCGTGAGATCCAGCAGGGCAGAGCGTGCGATCCGCGCGCGGTGGTTCTCCCAGAACGCGAAGAGCACCAGGAGCAGCACGCCGATCGCGCCGATGACCGGGACAGGCGAGACGGGTGCGTCGGTCCCCCAGACCAGCCCGAAGACCTTGAGCTCGGCCTTGGGCGCCCACCACCCGAGGGACTGCCCCTCGATGAGTGCGAAGACGAGCGCGCCGAACCCGAGCGCGCTCAGGAGCAGCCCGACGACGTCGAGCCCCGGCACCGTGATGTGCGCGCGGGTCTCGGGGACGACGAGCAACGCCCCCACGATGACCGCGACCCCGATCGGGAGGTTCACGAGGAAGATCCACGGCCACGTGAACGACGTCGTGAGCCACCCGCCGAGGAGCGGGCCGACCGCGGCCATCCCCGAGATCACGGCCCCCCAGATCCCGAACGCGACCGCGCGGTCCTTGCCGCGGAACGTCGCGTTGACCGTCGACAGGGTCGCGGGCAGGACGAAAGCCCCGCCGACGCCCTGGATCAGGCGCGCCACGATCAGGGTCCCGGCGTCGTCGGCCTGCGACGCGAGGAGGCTTCCGGCGAGGAAGACCACGACGCCGCCGAGCAGCATGTTCCGCCGTCCCAGACGGTCACCCAGGCGGCCCGCGGTGAGCAGGAGCGCCGCGAACACGACCGAGTACGACGCGTTGACCCACTGTGCGTCGCCCAGGTCGAGGTGCAGGTCCTCGATGATCGTCGGCAGCGCGACGCCCACGATCGTCCCGTCGAGCACGATCATCGACAGCGCCGTGGCGAGGACGAACAGCCCGGCCCACCGGTGGTCGGGGGCCGCGGGTGGGCGCGTCTCGCCGGCGGGAGGGGTACCGCGCGGGTCCTGCGGCTGCGAGGTCATGGACGCTCCTTCGGGGTCGGGGCGACCGTGCAGCCCACAGGCCGTGCGGTCAGGCGGGGAGCAGGCGGTCCCACTCCTCGGGGTAGTCGTCGAGCCACGCGGCGAAGCTCTGCGCGGGCCGTCCGGCGAAGCGTTCGACGACGTCGCTCACCCCGGCCAGCTCGCCCGCCGCGATCGCGGTGTAGGACGAGACCCAGCCGTCGACCTCGAACGGCGGCGCGGCGTAGACCGCGCGCGACGCGTACGCCTCCTCGACCGTCTCCGGGTGGTAGGTGATGCTGCGGCCCGTGACGCCGGAGAGCACGCTCGCGATCTCGGCGAGGCTCGACGCCTGGGGGCCGGTCACGTCGTACGTCTTCCCGTCGTGCGCGTGGGGGCGCTCGTCGAGGAGGATCGCGGTCGCGACGTCGGCGATGTCGTCGTGCGAGACCGAGGCGAGCCGCCCGTCGCCGCCCGGTCCGCGGATCACGCCGTCGTCCCCGACCATGTGGACGAGGCCCTGGTGGTACAGGTTGTCGCGCAGGAACGTGTACTTCAGACCTGTGGCCTTGATGTACTCCTCGGTGTGCCAGTGGTCGCGCGCGAACGTGAACGTGGCCTCGGGGGCGGCTCCCACGAACGACACGTAGACGATGCGCTCGACGCCTCCGGCGACGGCCGCGTCCACGGCCGCCCGGTGCTGGGCGACCCGGTCGGGCGACTCGCGCGCCGAGACGAGGAAGACCGAGCGGGTGCCCCGGAAGGCGCGGACCATGCGTTCGGTGTCGGTGTAGCCGGCGGTGACCGCGACCTCGGAGTCGGGCAGGGGCTCGCCGTCGGGCAGGCGTGGTGTCCTGGACGCGTCCCGCACGACGAGCCGCTGCGCGGCCCCTTCGGCGGCGAGCCTCAGCGCGAGCTTCGATCCGAGCTGCCCGCTCGCGCCGGTCACCGCGACGATCCCCGAACCCGTCCTGATGGTCATGCGTCCACGGTAGGCCGGGCGCGCGGGAACTGCCTGGGGGCGGGCGTGCGGCTCGGGCAGACTGGTCTCGTGACCACTCACCACGACCCGACCCCCGACCCGACCCCCGACCCCGGCCACGGCCCGTACCGCGTGATGACGGTCTGCACGGGCAACATCTGCCGCTCGCCCATGGCGGAGATCGTGCTGCGCGACCGCTTCGAGGCCGCGGGGCTGGGCGGGCGCGTGGTCGTGGACTCGACGGGCATCAGCGCGGAGGAGCACGGCAACCCGGTGGACCGCCGGGCGAGGCGCGTCCTGGCCGAGCACGGGTACGCCACGGGCGACGGCCACCACGCCCGCCAGGTCCGGCCGAGCGACGTCGTGTCCCGCGACCTGGTGCTGCCCATGACGTCGCAGCACGCGCGCGCCCTGCGGCGGCTCCACGGCGACGGGAACGTGCGCATGTACCGGTCGTTCGACCCGGCCGCCCCGGCCGTCGCGCCCGAGCGGGCCGAGCGCGACGAGCACCTGCTCGACATCGACGACCCCTGGTACGGCGGCATGGAGGACTTCGAGGACTGCCTGGCGCAGGTCGAGGCCGCCGCGGACGGCGTGGTCGAGTTCGTGCGGGGAGAGCTCGCGCGCCGTCAGGCCTGAGGCCGGCGCGCCCGGGAGCCGCGCGTCCTGCGCGCCCGAGCGGCCCACCCGCGCACGCTCGACCCCACGGAGCCCGCGGCCGAGCGGGCCCACCGGACCGGTGCCCATCCGCTCACCCCGGTCGCTCCGGGCCCCGCCTCGCCGGAGCCGGGATCCGGCTCGCGAGCCGGCTCGGGCACGTACCCGTGCACCCAGGTCGCGATCTGCTCGTAGGCCACCGCCCGGACCGGCGCGGCCGAGAGCACCACGTCGTGCAGCGCCCCCTCGATGCGCGCGAGAACGACGAGGCGTCCGAGGTCGGTCGACCGTCGCGCGATCCCGACGACGTCGAGGGCCGTGTCGCTGTGCATCATCTCCGGGGTCCACCGGGGGGCGAGCGTGCTGCTCGTGGACAGCAGCACGAGCACGGGCAGGGTGATCCCGAGCCCCAGCTCGACCGCGGCCTGCCCGTGCAGCACCGCGTTGAGCCAGCCCCCGTGCACGACGAACCCGCGGACGGGCCGCCACGTGAGGTCGTAGTCCCACTCGCCGTCGAGCGTCCGGGACACCGAGCGCGTGTAGAAGCCGAGGTCGACCTGGGGCAGGGGGACGCGCGGGTCGAGCCGCGCCTGGAGCGCGATCGCCGGGGCGAGCATCTTGCGCCCGATGTCGCGCGCCTGGAACTCGAGCCACGGGCTGTTCAGGACGAGCCCGGTGACGCGGTCCTGGTTGCGCGCGGTCCACAGGCTCAGCGTGAGCCCACCCGTGGAGTGACCCATGAGGATCAGGCCGCGCTCACGCATCGCGGGGTCGGCCGTCAGGACGCCGTGGCCCATCGCCGCGAGCGCGGCCTCGATGTCCTCGTCGTACGTCGCGAGGCTCGTGACGAACCCGGGGGTCTGGCCGGGACGCAGGCTGCGACCGTACTTGCGCAGGTCGAGCGCGAAGAACCGCGCGCCCTGGCCCTCCCAGAAGTCCGCGAGCCCGGTCTGGAAGAAGTAGTCGGACCAGCCGTGCACGTACAGGACGTCGATCCCGCGGTCGCGCACGCCCGTCGGGCGCGCTCCCCCGTGGAGCGGGTCGCCGCCCGCGGCCCGACGGCGCCGCACCAGCGTCGCGACGACCTCGCCCTCGTCGTCGGGGTCGAGGGGCAGGGTGAGCTGCTCGAACCCGTCGAGGACGTCGGGCACCCAGCCCCTCGTCTCGGCGGTCGGGGCGGTGGGTTCGGGCATGTCCCGAGGGTAGGAGCCGGTGGGTGGGAGCGCTCGCTGGGGCCGGGTGGGTCAGGTCGCCGGCGGGTCGTCCGTCGGCCGCCGACGGCGCCACCACCGCCGTGGGCCCGTCGCGCCCGGGCCGTCGCCCTCACGGCGTGAGCGGTCCCGGGAGGTGCGTGCCGTCGTCGGGCCCGAGGGCGACGCCGTGGCGCTGCGAGCTGCCCGTCGGTCGCGCCAGAGCGCGACCTCCTCCTCGACGTCCCGCAGGGGCGTGACCACGGGCGGGCCGCCCAGGAGCTGGCGCCGGGCGTCGACCACGCGCGCGTTGAACTCGGCGAGGACCTCGCGCACGGACTCCTCGGAGAACTGGCGGTCGAGCTCGTCGCGCAGCCGGGCGTCGTCGGCCCGCAGCTGTGCCGGGGGCAGGATGCCCGTGATCTGCTCGCGCTCGACGAGGTTCTTGAGCCACCAGTCGGGGTCGTAGCGCGCCCCCAGGCCCGGGATGGGCTTGCCCGCGAGCGGCAGGTCGTCGAACTCGCCGCGGGCCATGGCCTGGCGGACCAGCTCGTCGACCCACTGGCCGCGGTTCTCGAGCGGGAGCCGCGGGCGGGCGGGACCGTCGTCGTCGGTCTCGTCGGCCGGTCGCGGGGCGTTCGCGTCGGCCGCTGCCTCAGCCGTCTCGCGCGCCGTCTCGCGGTCCACGCGGTACTGCGCGGCCCGGCGCACGGGGTCGTCCTCGGTCATCGGGTCCTCCCACGGTCGTCGCTGGACGGGTGCTGTCCCCATCCTCGCCGATCTCGGGCGTTGTACGCTGGGCCGCCCGGCTCTTCCGGCCGGGCGTGCTCGTCACCGGTGAGGAAGCCGCCGGGACTGGTCGGCAGCGCGCTGCCATGAACGGCCCGCGAACCTGCGGGAGGTGGGGTGCACATGGCACAGAGCACGGACGAAGACCTTCTCAGCCCGGCCGAGGCGATCGACCTCGAGAACTGCGCGCGCGAGCCCATCCACGTCCCGGGGCGCATCCAGCCCCGCGGGGCGCTCCTCGTGGTGCGGGAGTCCGACGGCCACGTGGTGCAGTGCTCGACCACCGTGCGCGAGGTCCTGGGACGCGGCACCGAGGACGTGCTCGGCACGCCCCTGACCGAGGTCCTGGGACCCGACGACGGCGCCCGGCTCCTCGCGCACGTCGCGCAGCACACCGACCTCGCGTCGCACAACCCCGTCGAGATCCGCACCGGTGCGGCCCACGACGTCGCGACCGACGCGATCCTGCACCGCCCGCCGCTGCCGGCCGACGCCGAGCCCGTGGTCGTGATCGAGCTCGAGCCCGCGGTCGTGCGACCGCTCAGCTTCCCCAACACCTACCAGGCCGTGCGTGCGGCGCTCGCGGACCTCGACCGGGCCGGGACGCTGCCCGAGCTGTTCGGGACGGCGGCGCGGCACGTGCGGCGGCTCACGGGCTTCGACCGCGTGATGATCTACCGCTTCGACGCCGACTACAACGGCGAGGTCGTCGCCGAGGCCAAGCGCGAGGACCTGAACTCGTTCTACGGGCTGCACTACCCCGCGACCGACATCCCGCGCCAGGCCCGCGCGCTGTACGAGAAGAACTGGATCCGGCTGATCGACGACGTGGGCTACGTGCCGTGCGACGTGGTGCCGACCGACCTCCCGACCACGGGGCAGCCGCTCGACCTCACGTACTCGACGCTGCGCAGCGTGTCCCCGATCCACCTCGAGTACCTCGCGAACATGGGCGTGGGTGCGTCGATGTCGATCTCGCTGCTGCGCGACGGGAAGCTCTGGGGCCTCATCGCGTGCCACCACTACTCGGGGCCGCACCACCCGCCCTACGCGGTGCGCGCGGCCGCGGAGTTCCTGGGCGCCGCCCTGTCGGTGCTGCTCGTCGCGCAGAGCGAGGAGGACCGGCTGGCGGTCTCGCGCGCGTCGGCGCGGCTGCTCGCGGGCCTCGTCGCGGACAGCCGCGACGAGGACACGTCGCTCGTCGAGGCGCTCACGGCCGACCGGCGCCTGCTCGACCTCGTGGGCGCCGACGGTGCTCTGGTCGTCGCGGAGGGGCGCTGGGCCTCGCTCGGGCGCGTGCCCGACGACGCCGGGGTCGCCCTGCTCGCCGGATGGGTCGCGGACCGGCTCGCGGCCGCGGACGACGAGGTCGTCGCGATCGAGTCGCTGCGCGTGGCCGCCCCGGACCTCGCGGAGCACCTGCCCGACGTCGCAGGCGTGCTGGGGGTGCACCTCAACGACGGCCAGGTCGTGCTCTGGCTGCGCGACGAGGTGCTGCGCAGCGTCGACTGGGGCGGCGACCCCCACAACAAGGCCATCGCGAGCAGCGAGGGCGACACGGTCCGACTCAGCCCCCGCAAGTCGTTCGAGCGGTGGCGCGAGGTCGTGCGCGGCCACAGCGAGCCCTGGGCCGAGGACGCCGTCGAGACGGCCGGAGCCTTGCGCAGCCACCTCGTCGAGGCCCTCTACCTGGCCGGGCGCCGCGACGTGCGCGCGGCCGAGGCCCTGCAACGGAGCCTCCTGCCCGCGTCGCTGCCGGACACGCCGGGCTGGACCGTCACCGCGCGGTACGAGCCGGCCGGTGGCGGCTTCGTCGGCGGGGACTGGTACGACGCGCTGCGCCTGCCCTCGGGGGCGCTCGGGCTCGTCGTCGGGGACGTCACGGGCCACGGTCTCCAGGCCGCCGCCTCGATGGGGCAGCTCCGCAACACGCTGCGCGCCGCGCTCGTGCAGGACGGCACCGCTCGCGGGGCCGTCGAGCAGCTCGCCGAGACCGTGCGATGGACCATGCCGGGGCAGATCGCGACCCTCGTCGTCGCGGTCGTCGACCTCGACGAGGGCTCTGTCCAGTACGTGACCGCGGGCCACCCGCCGCCCTTCTTCCTCGTGCCGGGCGAGGGCGTGGTGTGGGGTCGGCTGCTGGGCGGGCCGCCGCTTGGGCTCGGCGCGCCGCGGTTCGAGGCCGGGACGACGTCGATCGCGCCCGGCGGGGCCCTCGTGCTCTACAGCGACGGGCTCTTCGAGCGCCGCGACGAGTCGCTCAAGGTCGGGCTGCGCCGGCTCGCCGGGACGTTCGCCGAGCACGTGGGCGACGTCGACGCCGTGCTGCGCGAGACCCGGGACCCCGCGTCGGAGGACGACGCGACGCTGCTGGTGCTGCGTCGTCGGGCCGTCGGCGAGGCCGAGGACGGCTGAGGGCCGGTCTGCGCCTCGCGCAGACCGGCCCTCGACGGGAGCGAGCGGTCAGGGGACCGCCGCGACGGGTACCGGCGGTCCGACCGCCTCACGGGGGACTCCGAGGCGTGCCCACACGTGCTTGCCGTCCGCGACGAACCAACCCACGTCCAGGGCGATCCGCTGCGCGAGCACGAGGCCGAAGCCCCCGTCGCCCGGCAGGCGCGGTGCCGCGACCACGGGGGCACGGCTCGTGTCCTGGTCGATCACGTCGACGATGTACTCCTCGCCGTCGGTCAGGAGCTGGACCGTCGTCGGCGGGCGCCCGTGGCGCAGGGCGTTCGTCGCGAGCTCGCTCGCGACGAGGACGATCTTCTCCGGGACCTCGGCGAGGGCGCCGTCGGGAGCGAGCGGGCGCCCCGTGAGCTCGAGGTGGAGCGAGGTACGCAACGTCGAGAGCTCGTCGATCGAGTCGAGCTGCCAGACGCGGACCACGTGGAAGTTCTCGGGCGGACGGGACGAGGCGATCGAGGTGTCCAAGAGGTTCCTCCGATGGGTCCGGTTGTTCGGGTGGACGGGTGCGACGGCGCGGCCGAGAGGGTGGTGGCCGCGGCGACGGGACGGGTCAGTCGACGAGCGTGAACTGCGTCAGGACACCGCTGATCTCGAGCAGGTCCCGGATGCGTTCCGGGACGCCGACCAGGACGGGGGCCGCGCCCCCGGCGAGGAGGGACAGGTACAGCAGCCGCAGACCACCCGAGTCCATGAACGTGACGTCGGTCAGGTCGATCGTGACGGGGCCGTCGGCGCGTTCGAGCGATCGGACGAGGTCCCCTTCGGAGCGGTCCTGGACCGCGGCGTCGACCTCACCCCACATCGTCCATCGAGGTCCGGAGTCGTCGATGCGGACTCCCCCTTGCGTCGTGTGCTCCGGCACTGCTCGCCTCTCGCTCGTGTCCTGAGTGGTGTGCACCCCGGTCGCTTGTCGACCGGGACCCGTGCCAGGTTACGGAACTTCTGGCCCGGTTTCCTTCCAGGACTCGCTCCGTCACCGGACCTGCACAGTTCACCCGGTGCTCGAGGGGGCCCGCGAGGCCCGGAACCCCGGGCATGATGGCCTCATGAAGGTCTCCCGCAGGTCGCACGTCCCCCCGTTCGCCGTCATGGAGGTCCTCGCCGCGGCGAACGCCCGCCGCGACGCGGGCGAGCCGGTCCTCAACCTGTGCGCGGGGGAACCCGCGACGGGCGCGTCCGACGTCGTGCGGCGCCGGGCGATCCAGCTCCTCGAGTCGGGGGACCTGGGCTACACCGAGGCACTGGGCGTGCCGGCGCTGCGCCAGGCGATCGCGGAGCACTACGGACGCACCTACGGTGTGAGCGTCGACCCGTCGCGCGTCGCGGTGACCACGGGGTCGTCGGGCGGCTTCATGCTCGCGTTCCTCGCGGCGTTCGACCCGGGGGACCGCGTCGCGCTGGCCCGTCCCGGGTACCCCGCGTACCGGAACATCCTCTCGGCCCTGGGGTGCGAGGTCGTCGAGCTCGACTGCGGCCCCGAGACCCGCTACCAGCCGACGGTCTCCCAGCTCATGGAGGCGTACTACGGGGGCGGCCTCGACGGGCTCGTGGTCGCGAGCCCGGCGAACCCGACCGGGACCATGATCCCGCCGGCCGACCTCGCCGAGCTCGCGGCGTGGTGCACCGACCACGACGTGCGCCTGGTCAGCGACGAGATCTACCACGGCATCGTCTACGCCGACCCCGCGTCGGAGGCCGGCGAGACGGCGACCGCTGCGCAGTACCTCGACGGCGGCGCGGTCGTCGTGAACTCGTTCTCCAAGTACTGGGCCATGACCGGGTGGCGGCTCGGGTGGCTCGTGCTGCCCGAGGACCTCGTGGCCCCGGTCGACGCGCTCGCGGGCAACATCGCGCTGAGCCCGCCGGCGCTCGCACAGCACGCGGGCGTCGCGGCGCTGACCCCCGAGGGGTACGCGGCGGCGGCGGCGAACGTCGCCCGGTACGCGGACTCGCGCGCCCTGGTGCTCGACCGGCTCGACGACCTGGGCTGGGACCCGGTCGCCCCGGCGGACGGTGCGTTCTACGTGTACGCGAACGTCGCCGGGTCGGGCATGGACTCGGTCACGTGGTGCGAGCGGCTCCTCGCCGACACCGGGGTCGCGCTCACGCCCGGCACGGACTTCGACGGCGTGCGCGGCCACGAGTGGGTCCGGTTGTCGTTCGCGGCGGCGCCCGAGGTCGTGGCCGAGGCGGTCGACCGGATCGCGGCGTGGCGGGCCGCGGGGTACCGGCGGGTGTGACGGGTCGTCAGGCAGCCAGGTCCACGGCACGCGCCTGGGCGGTGGGCGCTTCGAGAGGGATGACGACCGCCTCGGTCGCGCGACGCCGTCGGGCCTTGACGAGCACGACGATGGCCTGACCGCCGATGACGATCCACACCACGTTCGCGACCGCCGAGGGCCATACGCCGTTGACCGCGGCGACCAGGCACATGAGCCCGGCGCCCACGAAGTTCGTGAGCTGGAACCGCAGCGAGTCCCCCGACCAGCGGCCACGGGTGACCATCGCGTACGCCGTGACGGCCGCGATCGCGCCGACCCATCCGAGGGGGGTCACGACCAGGTCGACGAGGGCGGGGGAAGCGGACATGGCGGTCTCCGGGCAGGGGTCATGAAGGGATCGGGGAGGGGGGTCCTGGTGGGAGCTGCGACGCTGCAGCGACCAGGTGGATTGTGGGCGCCAGCCCCTTTTGAGGAGGACCGGCCGGCGCCACGTCACAAGTGTGACCCCGAAAATCATTCAGCACAATTGAAGAACTCTGACGTGGCCGTTTAGCATCACTACATGGCCACGGACCCACGAAGACTTGGTTTCCTGCTTGCCGTGCACCGGTCCGGAGGCGTCCTGGCGGCGGCCGACCTGCTGCACGTGACGCCCTCTGCCGTGTCTCAGCAAATAGCGCGTCTGGAGGCCGAGGAGAAGATCCAGGTCCTCGACCGGGGACCCCGTGGCGTGACCCTCACACCTGCGGGCCGCATCCTCGCCGAGGCCGCCGAACGCATCGAGTCCGAGATGGTCGAGGCCCGCAAGGCCATCGTCGCGATGAGCGAGGAGATGACCGGGACGGTGTCCGTCGGGTCGTTCCAGACCGCGATCCGCGCGGTCGTCGCCCCCACCTTCGCGTCGCTCGAGGCGCGCTACCCCGGCGTCGAGCTCGACGTCCAGGAGCTCGAGCCCGCCGAGGCCCTGCGGCTGCTGCGCAGCGGCGACCTGGACGTCGTCCTCCTGGAGCGCGACGAGGACGCCGACTCCCCCGCGCCGCGCGGGATGCGCGAGGTCCCGCTGCTCGACGAGCCGTGGCGCGTCGTGGTGCCCGCGGCGTTCCCCACGCCCGCGCGACTCGACGACGTGCGCGACGCGGTCTGGCTGGGACCCGAGACCACCACGGCCGCGGCCCGCGCCCTGCGCCGCCTCTCGCGCACGCTCGGCACGACGCTGCGCACGCGCCACTCGTACTACGACTTCGACGTCGCGCTCGCGCTCGTCGCCGCCGGGCAGGGCGTCGCGATGCTCCCTGCGCTCGCCGTCCAGGGCGAGATGCCCGACGGCGTCACGGTCGTCCCGCTCCCAGGTCTCGGTTCGCGTCGTCTCGTCGCACGCCACCGGGCCACCCGGCACGAGCCCCGGCCCGTCGTGAACGCGGTCATCGACGAGATGGTCGCGGCGGCCTCGGCGATCGAGCTGGGCTGAACCAGGGGCGCTCAGCGCCTGCCGACCGACAGGCTCCCGTCGTCGAGCACCGACAGCTCGTCCAGGACCCGGGTGAGGGTGCCCGCCGACCGGTCCCAGCGCATCGCCCGGGGGTCCGCGGGGAGGTCGACGCCCCGGGCCGGCACGTCCGGTGTGGCGAGGTGCCGAGGGACGTAGGCGGACTTGCGGGGCTGCTGGTCCTGCGAGGTCATGTCCATGCTGGGTGAAGCCCCCTCGGGCGCTCGTGGTGGTCCTCGACGCGGGCGCGCGACGGGATGAGCACCTCATCCTGCCCGCCGCACGGGCGGGGCGAAGGAGGCGCGCCCGCGCACGTGGGCGGGACCATGGGGAGAGTCGTGGAGATCGTGTGGGCGCTACTCACGGACGAACACCTGGTACCGCTCCGGGTCCTTCTGGGCTGCGACGGTCGCTGCGACCCGCGCCTCGGCCTCCTCCCTGGTCGCCAGCACGTCGCAGTCGAACGTGTCGTAGAACGTGATCGAGGTGTGCGCCCAGCCGAGGACGGGGGCGGTCCCTGCCGGGCAGCTCCCGACGAGCGGGTACACGAACACGATCTGCTTGCCCGTCTGGAGGCCGATCTTGCGGGCGATGCCCTGGGCGGTGTCGACGATCAGGCTGCGGTTCGTGACGATCTGGTCGGGTACGCCCGGGTCCTGGACGCTCTTGTCGACCTGGCCCTGCACGTAGGACCTGACACGCTCCGGCAAGGGTTCGTCGCTCGTGACGACGACCCGCGACCCGTCGGGCAGGGCGAACGCCCTCTTGCCGTCGGGGAGCCTGTCGACGTCCTCCGCGGCGATCTTCTCGCCCGTGGCGACGGCGAGCTCCTCGTGCGCCGGGGCCGTGGCCGCGGCGTCCTGCACGGACGACCCGTCGGCTCCCGGGCCCGCCGGGTTCCCGCGAGCGTCCCCGACGCAACCCTCGAGCAGCGCGAGCAGTGCGAGCATCACGAGGGTGGCGGCTATCAGCAAGAACCCCGCACGGCGATTCTCGGGGGTCGTCACAGACCGCACCTCCGTCGATCTCGGGCATGCTCGCCAGGAGCACACGTCGGTTTTCCACCTCCTATGCGGCGGGCGCGGCGTCGGCCTGCTTCCCGTGGCGCAGGGGCTGTCGCCGCGGCGCAGACCGCGCGGGGCGCCCTCGCGAGCGCGCCGGGGAACCCGCGCACGGCTCGGTCCGTCCGGCGCGCGCCGTCCGGCGCGTGCTCCTACCGTGTGGAAGGTGCGCGAACCCCAGCGGGCCGAGGCTGCCACCGCCTCGCAGACACCGCCCGCCCGACGTCTCGGGGCCGTCCGCGCCCTGGCCCTCGCCGTGGTCGTCGGCCTCGGTATCGGCCTCGGCGGCCCGGTCCCCGCGACCGCGGCGACCACGGCGGGCTGGGCCGCCTGGGAGCCGCTCACCGGGACAGGCGGCAGCTTCACGACGACGATGCGGCTGCCCGCGGGAGGATTCCCGGCCGCGACGGTGACGTCGGACTCGCGGGCCGGTCAGGTGGGCGTCCAGTCCGGGACCAGCTCATGGCTGAGCGCTGCGACGCCGGTCGGGGCGAGGTACGGGTCGAGCCAGGGGCAGCCCTACCTGAACCTGCGCCCGCGGGCCGACACCCCGACCACCCCGTCGACCACGACGTACACGTTCGAGCGCCCCACCCCGGCGGGCGGGTGGACATTCGTCCTGGGCGACATCGACGCCGACCAGGTGACGGTCGTCGCCCGGGGTGAGGGAGGCCGGCTCCTGACGGGGGCCGAGCTGGGCTACCAGGGCGGGTTCAACTACTGCGCGGTCGCCCCGAGCCCGGCCTGCACGGGCGTGGACGTCCCGACGTGGAACCCCGCGACGGGCGTCCTGCAAGGGAACACGGCGGCGACCGACACGTCAGGGGCCACGGGCTGGTTCGAGCCCACGGCGCCCGTGACGAGCCTGACGCTCCTGTTCCAGCAGCGCTCCGGCTTCCCCGTCTTCCAGACGTGGTTCGCGTCGCTCGCACGCGACGTCACCGGGACGGTCGTGCTGCAGGGCGTGGGGCCCGTCGCCGGTGCGACGCTCGCGCTCCTGTCCGCGGACGGGGTCCGGCTCGCGACCACGACCTCGGGAGCCGACGGCACGTACTCGTTCACGGGGTACACCGCGGCGGACGGGTACACGGTCGAGGTCACCCCTCCGCCGGCCCCGGCGGGTCAGGCGGGGTACGTCGTCGTCGGCCCCGGCTCCCTGCCCGCGGACCTCGCGGCGACCGACGCGACCGGGGTCGACTTCACGGTCCGCCCGATCCTCCCGGTCCCGGTGGGCGGCACCGTCCTCACGGAGGACGGGACGCCCGTCCCCGGCGCCACCATCACGATCGCGGGCCCGGGCGGGCCCGTCACGGCGGTGACCGACTCGAACGGGGCGTACCTCGTCGACCAGGTCGCCCTGGGGCAGCACACCGTGACCGTGACACCGCCGCCGGGGTACACGGTGGAGGAGCCCGGTCAGTCGTTCGAGGTCTTTCCCGGGGAGGAGGCGCTGCGTACCGTGAGCTTCGTGGTCCAGCCCTTCCCGGCGGCCTCCGGGGCGGTGACGGCGGGCGGACTGGGCGTCGCGGGGGCGGTGGTGTCCTTCACGGGACCGGGAGGCGCGACGGGCAGCACCCTCACGGCCGCGGACGGCACGTACCTCTTCGATCTTCTCCCCGCCGGTCCGTACACGGTCACGGTCGCTCCCCCGCCCGGGTTCACGGTGGACGAACCGGCGTCGCGCACCGTCACGCTGGGTGCGCAGGACGTGACCGGGATCGACTTCACGCTCGCCCGGCCGGGCGCGGTCGGCGGCACGGTCACGGCTGACGACGGCGCGCCGGTCCCGGGGGCGGCCGTCCTGGTGAGCGGCCCCGGCGGCGACGTCCCGCTCACGTCCGGCCCGGACGGGACCTACTTCGTCGACGGGCTCGGCCCGGGCGACTACACGATCACGCTGACCGTGCCGGGCGGCTACGTGGCCACGGGGCCGGTCGAGAGCGTCGTGACCCTCACGAGCGGGGGCGAGTCACGCCTCGACCAGGACTTCACGGTCGAGGCAGCCGTAGCCGTCGAGCCGGTCGTCCCCGTCGAGCCGACGCCGCCCGTCGGCCAGGGCACCCCGCCGGCCTCCTTCCCTGGTGCGGCGGCCGGTGCCGGACGCACGACCGGCCCGGCAGCCCCGGCACGTCTCGCGAGCTCGGGCGCAGACCCGACCGTCCCGCTCGCGGTTGCCGCTGCGCTGACCACCGCAGGACTCGCCCTGGTCGGCGGACGAGCGCTGCGCCGTCGGGCCTGAGGACGCTCCCCCGCCCCACGCCCGCGCGAACCCTCCTGCCTGCGGAGGGGACTTTCCGGACGTAGCCTGCTCGGATGGACGTAGCGGTGCTCGGAGCGACCGGTGACGTCGGGCGGCAGGTCGTCACGCAGCTCGTCGAGCGCCGCATCCTGCCGACGACCTCCCGGCTGCAGCTCGTCGGCCGGCCCGGCGGCGCCTCGGGGCGCGCGGTCCACGGGCTGCGCGCGGACCTGGTCGACGCCTACGACGAGCACGCCCCGCTCGTCGACGTGGCCCACTCCCCCGCCGACGTCGTCGCCGACGTGGTCGTCGTCGCGGCCGGGGCGACGACTCCCGCCCGCTCCGGAGCGTCGCTCGACCGGACCGGCCTCGCCGTCGCGAACCGCGAGGTCTTCGCCGAGTACGCCGATGCGATCGCGCTGCACGGGTCGGGGCACGAGGTCGTGATCGTGGTGTCCAACCCCGTCGAGGTCGGCGTCGCCGTGATGGCCCAGGCGCTGGGCGCGCGACGCGTCGTCGGGATGGGCGCCTGGCTCGACACCCTGCGCTTCCGGCGCGAGATCGCCGTCGAGCTGGGTGTCCGACGGCACCGCGTGGGCGGCTTCGTCGGTGGTCAGCACGGCGAGGACGCCGTGCCGCTCTGGTCGACGGTCCGCCTCAGCGGGCACGACCTCGCCGAGCGCGACCGGGCCGTGCGGCTCCTGCGCCGCGGACGCACGCTCGACCGGTTCCCGGACGAGATCGCCGCCGCCAAGGCCGAGCTCGTCGAGGTCGCGGCCACCGACGTCGGCGCCGCGTACCGCCTGATCGACACGTGGCCCGCCGACCTGCGCGTCGTCGCACGCCCCTGGATGACGCACCAGAGCGGCGCCAAGACGGCGACCGCCACGGCGTCCGCGACGGTCGACCTCGTCGAGGTCGTGCTCGACGGCCGCGAGATCGTCGTCGCCGGTCAGGTCGCCCTGGACGGCGAGGTGGCGCTCGCGGGCGAGCCGCAGCGAGGCGTCCTGGGCGTCCCGCTCGTGCTGGGTCCCGAGGGATGGACGCGCGTCCTTCTGGACGCCCTGCCCGACGACGAGACGCACCGCCTGCGCGGGGCGGCGGCGGCCGTGGGGTCGGCCCTGCGGACGGCGGGAGTGGTGGGCGAGCCGGGCGCATCGCCCGCCGCCCGGGGAGCCGGCGGGCCCACCACGCCCGAAGGCGTGCCCCCCGGCCCCGACGCGGCCGAACCCGCCTGGGTGGCCCAGGTCGAGGGCCTGCACCGAGCGGGCACCCTGACCGGCCTCACGGGCGTCTTCTCGACGCGCGGCGTGAGCTTCGAGCACCTCGCGACCGAGGAGGTCGAGGGCGACGGCGACGCGGGCACGATCCACGTGGGTTTCCGGGCCAGCGAACGTCGCGCGAGGGCGCTCGAGCGGGCGGTGCGACGTCTGGCGACGGTGCGCTCCGTCGTCGTGCACGGCGCTGACGGTGAGACGACCGCACCGCCGCACGAACCTGCGCGCTAGGCTGGGCGCACAACCACATACTGCTGCTCGAACCACTGCGGGAGAGCCCGGCCACCTCAGGGTGAGGTCGGCGCCGAAGGAGCAACTCCTCCCCGAGAATCTCTCAGGCCGACGTACCGCGGTGGCGAGGCAACTCTGGAAAGCGGTGGCTCCGCGCCCGCCCTCGGGCGCAGGAGTCCCCTACCGACGGTGCAAGCCGGCGCGCACCGGGTCCGTGAGGACCATGGCGGACCGGCAAAACTCTCAGGTCGACGCTGCGCGTCCGATGACAGAGCGGGGAGGAACGGGCGGGCCCCTGGGCCTGCCGTCGTCTTCCTCGCCGACCCCCGGAGACCTCCGTGACACAGCAGTCCAGCGACGCGTTCGACAGCGCGCACTTCCCGTTCCGCCACCTCGGGCCCCGCCCGGTCTCCGAGGACTCGGCCGGCGCGCCCTCGGGTGAGGTCGCGACCATGCTCGCCGAGCTCGGCTACGACTCGCTCGACGCGTTGATCGACGCCGCGGTCCCGGACTCGATCCGGACCGACCGCCCGCTCGACCTGCCCGCGGCCCGCACCGAGTCCGAGGTCCTCGCGGACCTGCGGGCCATCGCGGCCAAGAACGTCGTCAAGACGCAGATGATCGGTCTCGGCTACTACGGGACCATCACTCCCCCGGTCGTCCGGCGCAACGTGCTCGAGTCTCCCGCCTGGTACACGGCGTACACGCCGTACCAGCCCGAGATCTCCCAGGGGCGCCTCGAGGCGCTGCTCAACTTCCAGACCGTGGTCCTCGACCTGACCGGGCTCGAGGTCGCCAACGCGTCGCTGCTCGACGAGGCCACCGCGCTCGCCGAGGCGGTCGCGCTCATGTGGCGCGCGGCCAAGGGTGGGGCGGGCGTCGTCGCCCTGGACTCCGAGCTGTTCCCGCAGACGATCGCCGTGGCCCGGGCCCGGGCCGAGTCGGTGGGCCTGCCGGTGGTCGTGGTCGACCTGTCCGAGGGCGTGACGGCGGGCCTCGTCGCCGCCGGGGTGGCGGACCAGAAGCTCATCGGCGTGGTGCTGCAGCAGAGCGGCACCTCGGGCGTGGTCCGGGACCTGCGCCCCCTCGTCGCCGAGACCAAGGAGCAGGGCGCTCTGGTGACGATCGCCGCCGACCTGCTGGCCCTCACCCTGCTCGTCTCCCCCGGCGAGCTCGGTGCGGACGTCGCGGTGGGCTCCGCCCAGCGCTTCGGCGTGCCGCTGTTCTACGGCGGCCCGCACGCCGCGTTCATGGCGGTCCGCAAGGGCCTCGAGCGGTCGCTCCCGGGCCGGCTTGTCGGGGTGTCGGTCGACGCCGACGGCGACCAGGCCTACCGCCTGGCCCTGCAGACCCGCGAGCAGCACATCCGCCGCGAGAAGGCGACGAGCAACATCTGCACGGCCCAGGCGCTGCTCGCGATCGTCGCGTCGATGTACGCGGTCTACCACGGGCCCGCAGGGCTCAAGGAGATCGCGGAGCGCGTGCACTCGCGGGCCGTGGCGCTCGCGAACGGTCTGCGGGCCGCGGGCGTCGAGGTTCGCCACGAGGTCTTCTTCGACACCGTGGCGGCCGTGGTGCCGGGTCGCGCGGCAGCCCTGGTCGCTGCCGCGGCGGACGCCGGGATCAATGTGTACAACCCGGATTCTGATCATGTACAGATTGCGTGCGACGAGACGACGACCCCCGACGACGTGCTCGCGCTCGTCGAGGTCTTCGCGGCCGGCCATGACCTCGGGTTCGTCGGCGGCGGCAGCGTGCTGACCCCGGAACTGCTGCGCACGACGGACTACCTGACCCACCCGGTGTTCCACCGCCACCGCTCGGAGACCGCGATGCTGCGCTACCTGCGCTCGCTCTCCGACAAGGACCTCGCGCTCGACCGCACCATGATCCCGCTCGGCTCGTGCACCATGAAGCTCAACGCGACCGCCGAGATGGAGGCCATCTCCTGGCCCGGGTTCGCGGACCTGCATCCCTTCGTGCCCGCCGACCAGGCCCTCGGATACGCCGAGCTGATCGACGGCCTCCAGGCCCAGCTCACCGAGATCACGGGCTACGCGGGCGTCTCGGTGCAGCCCAACGCGGGGTCGCAGGGCGAGTTCGCGGGCCTGCTCGCGATCCGCGACTACCACCGCTCGCGCGGCGAGGAGGGGCGCGACGTGTGCCTCATCCCAGCCTCGGCGCACGGCACCAACGCGGCGTCGGCGGCGCTGGCGGGCATGCGCGTCGTGGTCGTGGCGACGTCCGAGAAGGGCGAGGTCCAGCTCGACGACCTGCGCGCCAAGCTCGAGCAGCACGGCCCCCAGGTCGCGGCGATCATGATCACCTACCCCTCGACCCACGGCGTCTACGAGGAGCACGTGCGCGAGGTCTGCGATCTTGTACATGCGGTTGGGGGCCAGGTGTACATCGATGGCGCGAACCTCAACGCGCTCGTCGGGCTCGCCCGGCCCGGCGAGTTCGGGGGCGACGTCTCGCACCTGAACCTGCACAAGACGTTCTGCATCCCGCACGGCGGTGGCGGCCCCGGGGTCGGACCCGTCGCCGTCGCCGAGCACCTGGTCCCGTTCCTCCCCGGGAACCCCCTCACGGGCGAGGGGGCGGCACCGGTCTCGGCCGCTCCCTTCGGCTCGGCCGGCATCCTCCCGATCTCCTACGCGTACGTCGCCCTCATGGGGCCCGACGGCCTGGAGGCCGCGACCAAGACCGCCGTGCTCGCCGCCAACTACCTGGCCAGCCGCCTGACCGAGCACTTCCCCGTGCTCTACACCGGCGAGGCGGGCCTGGTCGCGCACGAATGCATCCTCGACCTGCGCCCGATCACCGCGCAGACCGGCGTCACGGCCGAGGACGTGGCCAAGCGCCTCATGGACTACGGGTTCCACGCGCCCACGCTGTCCTTCCCGGTCGCGGGCACGCTCATGGTCGAGCCGACCGAGAGCGAGGACCTCGCCGAGCTCGAGCGCTTCGTGGCGGCGATGGTCGCGATCAAGGCCGAGATCGACGAGGTCGCGGCCGGTACGTGGGGCATCGAGGAGTCGCCGCTGCGCGGGGCGCCTCACACTGCCGCCGCGGTCGTCTCGGACGCCTGGGACAAGCCCTACTCGCGCGAGGTCGCGGCCTACCCGCTCGCTACGCTGCGGTCGGGCAAGTACTGGCCGCCCGTGCGCCGCATCGACGGGGCGCGTGGCGACCGCAACCTCGTGTGCTCCTGCCCCCCGATCGAGTCGTACTCCTGAGGTGTCAGAACCAGCGTGACCACGAGGCCACGCTGGTTCTGACACCTCGGACCCACCCCAGGACCGTCAGGGCGTGGGTGACGTAGAGGTCACCCTCGTCCTGGCACCGCAGAGAGGATCACCATGACGGAGTCCGTGCAGGACACCACCCCGGTCGCTGACCGCCTCAGCCCGCTCCACGCCGAGCACGTCGCCCTGGGGGCCTCGCTCACGAGCTTCGGCGGGTGGCAGATGCCGCTGCGCTACACGAGCGACCTGGCCGAGCACCGCGGGGTGCGCGAGGCCGCAGGCCTGTTCGACCTCTCGCACATGGGCGAGATCGAGGTCAGCGGACCCCAGGCGGCCGCAGCCCTGGACCACGCCCTCGTGGGCAACCTCACGGCGGTCGCCGTGGGCCGTGCGCGCTACACGATGATCTGCGCCGAGGACGGCTCGGTGCTCGACGACCTGGTCGTCTACCGTCTGGGCGAGGAGCGGTTCCTCGTCGTGGCCAACGCCGGGAACGCGCCGCTCGTGACCGACGAGCTGGTCCGTCGCTCGAAGGGCTTCGACGCGACCGTCACCGACCAGGCCGCGGACACCGCGCTCGTCGCGGTCCAGGGGCCGCGTGCCGAGGAGATCGTCGGCTCGCTCGTGGCGCCCGGCGATGTACAAGTCATCAAGGACCTGAAGTACTACGCCTCGGTAGAGCTCCGGGTCGCGGGGATCGACGCCCTCGTGGCCCGCACCGGGTACACGGGGGAGGACGGGTTCGAGCTCTTCGTGCCCGCCGGAGCGGCCCGCGAGCTGTGGCAGAAGGTGCTTGTCGCAGGGGAGCCTCACGGCCTGGTCCCCGCCGGGCTCTCGGCGCGCGACTCGTTGCGCCTCGAAGCCGGCATGCCGCTCTACGGCCACGAGCTCGACACGACCACGACGCCGTTCGAGGCGGGCCTGGGCCGCGTCGTGAAGCTCGACAAGGTCGACGCCGAGGGCAACCCTCTCGACTTCGTGGGCCGCGCGGCCCTGGCGTCCCGCAAGGGCGCTCAGCCTGCGCGCGTGCTCGTGGGCCTCCGTGGCCTGGGAAAGAGGCCGGCTCGCGCGGGATACCCGGTCGTGATCCCGGGCAAGGACCCCGACGTGCAGATCGGCTTCGTGACCTCGGGCGCCCCCTCGCCGACCCTCGGGTATCCGGTCGCCATGGCCTACGTGACGCCCGAGTTCAGCGCCGAGGGCACCGAGCTCGCGGTCGACGTCCGGGGCCGTGAGGAGCCGGTGGTGATCGTGCCCATGCCGTTCTACCGTCGTCCCCAGGCGTCCTGACCCGGGCCCCACGGCTCGATCCCCGTCCCCCGTACCCCCCGATCTCCACCAGCAGACCAGGAGCACCTCATGGCAGACTTCCCCGCCGACCTGCAGTACACCGCCGAGCACGAGTGGCTCGACGCCTCGACCCCCGCCGTCGTCGGCATCACGAGCACGGCCGCCGAGGCCCTCGGTGACATCGTCTACCTCGAGCTGCCCGAGGTCGGCGCGACCGTCACGGCAGGCTCGGTGATCGGTGAGGTCGAGTCGACCAAGTCGGTCTCCGAGCTGTACTCGCCGGTCACCGGGACCGTGGCAGAGGTCAACCAGGCCGCGATCGACGACCCGTCCCTCGTCAACGCCGAGCCGTTCGCCGGCGGCTGGCTGATCAAGGTCGACGTGACCGAGACCGGACCGGTGCTCACGGCCGACGAGTACAGCGCGCTCGTGGGCGGCTGACCGCCCGCCCCCCGGAATCGCCCGAGGGCCGCTCCGCGACACTGTCGCAGGGGCGGCCCTCGGGCGTTTCCGGTTGTCACTCAGCATGCTGGGGAGCAAGACTGTGAGGCGGATCACATTTCTTGTCGCAACGAACGACGGGTGATCCGCGACACATCGGAGATATCGGCCGTTGTTGCCAGAGTCCGGATTTTCGGCATCTGACCTGCGTGGATACTGTGCATCACGCCGCTGGGGACCCCGTCGTGAAAGACCTCTGAGATTGAGGGTGAAGAACCGCGTCATGAATCGCAGGTTCGCCCATCTCTCCCAGTAGCAGCACCTCACCGGATCGACCCATGACGCGATGGGAAGACCGGTCAGCACATGGAGGAAGCATGAGCATCATCGAACTGGCCCGGACAGAGTCGCCGGCCGTCCAGCTCGCAGCACCACTCACCCGCCGTGAGCAGGTCGTGCTGTCGAACCTTTCCGAGGACATCACCCTGGAGCAGATCGCCACCAAGCTGTTCGTCACCCGCAACACCGTGAAGTCGCAGGTGCGCAGCCTCTACCGCAAGCTCGGTGTCTCGACGCGCGCCGAGGCCGTCCAGTGGGCCAAGGACGCAGGTATCCGCTGACACCGGCTCTCGGGGGAGACCCCGCCCGTTTCGCGGGCGGGAAGCACGGGGCGCGGAGCACGTCCGTGGTCGTCGACAGGGGGCCTGGCGCACGCGGGCACGCGTGCCGAGGCCACGGTCGAGCCAGGTCCCGTCATGGTCGGCATGAAACACTGCGCACATGATCTCCCGCCGTCTCGTGGTGGCCGCCGCCGTCGTCGACGACCTCACGAACCCTCGCCTGCTGCTCGCCGCCCGCCGTTCTCGGCCGGTCGAGCTCGCGGGGCGCTGGGAGTTCCCGGGGGGCAAGGTCGATCCGGGGGAGACACCCGTCGACGGGCTGCACCGTGAGCTCCGCGAGGAGCTGGGCGTGCAGGTCGAGCTCGGTGACGAGCTCGCCGGGCCTGACGAAGGCGGCTGGAACATCACGGACCGGCACGTCATGCGTCTGTGGCTCGCCCGCATCGTGGCGGGGGAGCCCGAGCCGCTCGTCGAGCATGACGAGCTGTCCTGGTTGCCGACCGGCGAGTGGGGGAGCGTCGACTGGCTGGACGGCGACGTCCGGATCGTCGACGCGCTCAGCGACTGGGTGGCGCAGGAAGCCGTCTGACCCAGGTCTCGACCTGACGCCTGCTGCGCAGGCGCACGAGAACCGGCGGCGGGTCCTGGCGTGCGACCGTTGCCGGGAGGTCGCGCAACGAGTGCCGCGTGGACCACGCCCACCGGACGACGTGGCCCGGGTCCCGGAGGACCGTCCGCAGCGGTGGCTCGACGTTGCCGTTCCACAGCACCTCGTGCCGCCACGCGCGCCGCAGCGTGCGTGCCACGACCTGGCGCATCGTCGTCGCCACCGGCAGGTCGAGCCACACGACGAGGTCGGCCTCGTCCAGGAGAAGCTGTCGCGCCGCGCGGTACTGCCACTCGACGACGAAACCCTCCTGCCCGACGACGTCGCGCACGTCGTCGAGGAACGTCGCCCGGGGAGTCCATCCCGGGCCGTGGAAGAGCGCGTCGATCTCGGTGTGCGGCAGGTCGAGCCGTGCGGCGACCCGCCGCGCGAGGGTCGTCTTCCCCGACCCCGAGACCCCGGCCACGACGACGCGGCGAGGGCTGTGCCCGAGGTGTGCGACGACGTCGTCCACGGGGCCGAGGAGGGTGAGCACCCGGGGACACTACCCGACGGGCCGGTGACGACCGCCGCTCTGCGGCCGGGCTTCGCCGCGCGGTCACGTCCCGGCGCTGGTATCACGGAGGGACGCAGATCGCGGCGCGCGGGGTAGTCGGACCGGGCATCGCACCTACCTCCGACCGCCCGACCGGGCCTCGTGCACGCACGGCGTCCCCACGCAGAGAGAGGTGCCCCGCATGAGCGACCTCACCGGACTGGGCCCCCCGGCACGACCCGTGAGCGTCACCGTCGCGGTCGCGCTCACGTGGATCGCGGCCGTGACCGACGTCGTGGGCAGCGTCGCGCTGTTCCTGCTCGCGGGCGACGCCGCAGTGACCGGGGCGATCGCCGCGACCCGCGCCGAGATCCAGTTCTTCGCGCTCCTGAGCCTCGTCGTCGGGGTGCTCGTCGTGCTCGTCGCGCTCGGCGTCCAGACCAGGGGGAGGTGGGCGCTCATGGCGATCACGGTCGTCATGCTGCTCCGGGTCGGCGTCGGCGTCTACTCGCTGCTGCGCTTCGGTCCGCACCACCTGACGGGGGCTGTGCTGACGATCGTCGTCGCCCTCCTGGTGCTCGCGCTGCTCTGGAACGGGGCGTCCCGGCGGTACTTCCGCGCGTGACCGACGCGCCCGCACGGAACGACCGACGCCCCCGCTCCCCGTCGAGGGGAGCGGGGGCGTCGTCGAGACCGCGGTCGGGCTTGTTCGTGTGCGGGTCAGCCGTCGGCGGGCTCGCGCGCGGGGTCGCCCTGCGCGGGAGCCTCGTCGGCCGAGACCTGCTGCTCCCCGAGGTGCTTCGGGGTCCACCCCTTGCTGACCGAGCCGATCATCGTCGGCGGCGTGTGCTTGCGGGTCCACGCCTTGAAGACCAGGTACATGACGATCACCAGGACGTAGCGGACCATGGCCAGGAGCGACTGGACCGTGGGCTCGCCGCATCCCAGGGTCGCGCTGGTGTCGTTGAGCGAGTGGACGACCATGACGAGCACGATCCCGCCGATCGCGGCAGGCATCCCCTTGCGGCCGTAGAGGTGCCATGCGCGCCACGCGATCGCGACCGCGATGCCCGTGAAGAGCCAGTGGAACGGCGAGACGCCGAAGATACGGGCGACCTGGGCGGCGATCACCGATCCGGTGGTGACCGCAGGGGTCTCGCCACCGCAGAAGGCGGGACCTGAGGCCGCGGCCGTCTGGTAGGCGTACAGCGTGGTCTCCGCGATCGCGAAGCCGAACCCGGACGCGAGCCCGATCGCGACACCTGCACGCGGGTTGCGGTAGGTACCGAGCAGGAACAGCGCGATGGGGACGAGCAGCTTGGCGGTCTCCTCGGTGAACCCGACGAGGGCCGTCGCGAGCGAGATGCCGCCGATCGAACCGGTGAGGTCGTTGAGGTTCAGGGCGACGAGGAACGTGGCGCCGGCCGAGGCGACCGCGACGGCCGCGACCTGGCGGAGGCCGATCACGTCGCGCAGCGAGAGCTGACGGTCGACGAAGCCGTAGAACGCCCAGCACACGAGGGCCATGGCCAAGAAGCTCGTGACGGCCATGACGTGCACGTTCTCGGTCGCCTGGTAGGCGGCGATCCCGATCCCGAGGACGACCAGCGCGGCGGCGAGGCTCCAGACCCACCGGCCCCAGAACCGGCCTCGGAAGTGGTGGCCGCGGTTCGCCCGCTCGGCGCCGCCCGTGACTCGTGCCGTCCAGGCCTGGCCGTCCCAGAGGCGGCTGCGCGGGGACTTCGAGGCGGGGTCGGGGAACCAGCCTGCGGCAGGGGCGTCGGGGCGCTTCGGCGCGAGTCGCCACGCGGCGTAGAAGCCGACGATCAGCAGGACCGCGCCGAGGATGTTGAGCATCATGACTTCAGCCAATCACCAGGTTCCGTCGTCGAGACTCCGAGCGGCACGACACGCCGACACTCGTCGTCACGGACCGTGATCGGGTCGCTTCGTCGCGATGTCGCGATGTTGCCGAGCGGGCACGTCGGGTGGTGCTGCGCGAGCCCGGGACGACCCGAACCGCGCACTCGACGAGGCCGTCCCCCCGCGCGCGCGTGTTCGGCATCTGTGCCCTACTAGTGAGCGGCAGGTTTCGACTTTTGATTGACAGGCGATAGAAGTCCCCCTAGATTCCTACCAGGTGGTCGAGGAAGACTGCCGTTCTCGCAGGTAGATCCACCCTGATCCATGACATACCGAGCATCTTGCCTCCGCGGCAGATCGCTCGTCCCGACGGGGGAGACCCCGGTGTGCTCAGCCGGTGCGACCCACGGGTCCCACCACCACTCGACGGCGAGGGGAGGACAGCAGCAGCGGCGCGGGCACGCAGCCCCGGACGCCGCCCCCGTACAGACATAAAGACCGAGCCACCCGTGTTCCCGCTGTTCCAGCAGCGAGCGGTGGCTCGGCCCGGCGATGAACCCCGATGAGGAGCTGCATCACTGTGAAGTCTATTCCTGAACGAAGGACCGTGAGATCAAGGGTGGTCGCCGCCTCGCTCGCCGGCGTCCTGGCCCTGACCGGCCTCGCGGCCGCGACGGCCCCGGCCATCGCGCACGACGGCGTCGACCACGGCAGCGAGCCCGGCGCGGAGGCCGCGCTCGACTGGTCCAACTACGAGAAGATCCTGCTGACCAAGGACGTCGGCGAGCCGATCGACCTCGCGATCCTGCCCGACGGCAAGATCCTGCACACCGCACGCAACGGGGACGTCCGGCTCACGGACCCCCAGACCGGCGTCACGTCGGTCACCAACAAGATCCCCGTCTACGCGAACTCCGAGGACGGCCTGCAGGGCATCGCCGTCGACCCGAACTTCGCCGAGAACAACTGGGTCTACCTCGTCTACGCCCCGCTCAGCGGCACCCCCGCGGGCTCGGCCCCCAACACGCTGCCCGCCGGCGCCGACGCGAGCTACTGGGACCAGTGGAAGGGCGTCAACCGCCTCTCCCGCTTCCAGTGGACCGGCACCGGGCTCGACCTGGCCTCTGAGCAGAAGATCCTCGACGTCGAGGTCCAGCGCGGTCAGTGCTGCCACGTCGGCGCCGACATCGACTGGGACGGCGACGGCAACCTCTACCTGTCGACCGGTGACAACACCCCCGCCAGCGCGCCCGGAGCCAACGGCTTCGCCCCCAACAACGACGCTCCCGGGATGAACCCCGGTCTGGACTCGCGTCGCGGCGCCGGCAACACCAACGACCTGCGCGGCAAGATCCTGCGCATCACGGTCCAGCCGGACGGCACCTACACGATCCCCGAGGGCAACCTCTTCCCGGTCGGCACCGAGAAGACCCGGCCCGAGATCTTCGTGATGGGTGTCCGCAACCCGTTCCGCATCGACGTCGACCCCGAGACGAACAGCCTCTCGTGGGGCGACTACGGACCGGACGCGGCCAACGCCGACCCGAACCGTGGCCCCATGGGCTACGTCGAGTGGAACACCGTGAGCCTCGACGACCCGCACAACGCGGGCTGGCCCTACGTGCACGGGCCCAACGCGGCCTACAACGAGTGGAACTTCGCGACGAGCACGCCCGGGGCCTTCTTCGACCCGGCCGCGCTCAAGAACAACTCGCGCTGGAACACGGGCCTCGTCGACCTGCCGCCGGCCCGTGAGGCGACGCTCTACTACGGCGACCGCCCCGGCGACCAGCCGTGGGACGAGCTCGTGAACTTCGGGGCAGGCAGCGGCCAGGCGCCCATGGGAGCCCCCGTCTACCACTACGACGCCGAGAACCCCTCGACGTCCAAGCTCCCGGAGTACTGGGACAACAAGGCGTTCTTCGGTGAGTTCTCGCAGGACTACCTGGCGGCCTTCACGGTCGACTGGGACTCCTACGAGGTCACGCACATCGAGGACTTCACGCCCAACGCGCAGCTCGCGAAGAACGCGCAGCCGCTGAACGACAACATGATCGACATGGAGTTCGGCCCCGACGGCTCGCTCTACGTGCTCGACTACGGCGACGGATTCTTCCGCGCCAACCCGGACGCCGGCCTGTACAAGGTGTCCTACGCCGAGGGGAACAAGGCGCCGCAGGCGCGGTTCACCGCGAACCCGACCTCGTCCTCCGAGGCGCCGCTCACGGTGGCCTTCGACGCGGGCACCTCGAGCGACCCCGACGGCGACGCCCTCACCTACCAGTGGGACTTCGACGGCAACGGATCGTTCGACGCCACGGGCGTCACGGCGAGCCACACCTACACGACGCTCGGCCAGTACAACGCCCGCCTGCGCGTGACCGACGCCAAGGGCAAGTTCACGCTGACCTCCAAGGTCATCTCGGTCGGCAACCAGGCACCGACGGTCACGGTCGACTACCCCGGCGACGGCTCGTTCTTCAGCTGGGGCCAGGCCGTGCCGTTCAAGGTCTCGACGAACGACGCCGAGGACGGGACCGCGACCGCGTGCAACCGCGTGGCGTGGACCTACGGCCTGGGCCACGACGAGCACGCCCACCCCGAGGTCTCGGGCACGGGCTGCACGGGGGCGTGGAAGACGTCCCCCGACTCGCCGCAGCACGGTGAGGGCGCGCACATCTACGGCGCCGTCGTCGTGTCCTACACCGACAACGGGCACAACGGCCTGCCCGCCGCTCCCGGCGAGGCGACCGTCCAGCTCAACCCGTTCGTCCAGCAGGCCGAGCACGCCAAGAGCAAGGGCGTCGTGGCCTACGAGGACGAGACGGCGGGTGCCGGTCAGGCGATCCGCGGGCTCGGCACCGGTGACCACCTGTCCTACAGCCCGGTGAACTTCGCCGGGATCACGGGCGTCAAGGTCGTCGCCAACGGTGGCGGTCAGCTCCAGCTCCGCTGGGGTGCGGCCGACGCGGCACCGTTCGCGACCGCGCAGATCCCCTCCGGCGCAGGCTGGAAGGAGGTCACGGTGCCGTTCACGAACGCCCCGCAGGGTTCGGGCACGCTCTTCGTGACCTCGGCCAACGAGCTGGCCGTCGACTCGTTCGACTTCCAGGGCGTGGGCGTCGGCGACGTCAAGGCGCCGACCATCACGCACTCGCTCGACCCGGCGGCGCCCACGGGCGTGGGCGGCGTCTACAACAAGGCCGTGCGCATGAACCTCGACGTCAAGGACGACGGCGCGCTCGCGAGCGTGCAGTACTCGACCAACAACGGTCAGACCTGGACGAACGTGGCTGCGGCCGGCGGCGCGTACGGCGTGAGCTTCACGACCAACGGTGCGCGCACCCTCCAGTACCGCGCGACCGACACGGGCGGCAACGTCTCGACGGTCGGCTCGGTCTCCTTCACGATCGACCTCGCCGCACCGAACGAGCCCACGGTCTCGTCGGTCACCAAGGTCGCCGTGTCCTCGGCCCGCGTCTCCTACGGGGCTCCGGGCGAGGCCACGGTCACCGTCACGGGCGAGGGCGGTACGCCCACGGGCGACGTCGTCCTCACCTCGGGCGACACCGAGGTCGGTCGCGGGACCCTCGTCGAGGGCGTCGCGACGATCGCGCTCGACCCGTCGCTCGCCGTCGGGACGCACACCCTCAAGGCGAGCTACCAGGCCGACCAGGTCTTCAAGAAGTCCTCGTCGACCGTGCGCCTCACGGTGGCCGCGGCCTCGTCGACCGTCTCGGGCTCGGTCTCGCCCAACCCGGTCAAGCCCTCGATCGCCGCCAAGGCGAACATCTCGGTCGAGAGCTCGACGGGCGTCGTCGCCACGGGCGACGTCACGGTGACGGTCAAGCGCAACAACGCCACGGTCGCTACCCGCACCGGGACGCTCGACGCCGAGGGCAACGTCGTCGTGACGCTCCCGAAGCTCCCCGAGGTGGGCACCTACAAGGTCGAGATCGCCTACCAGGGCTCGACCGGCGTCACCAAGAGCGCGACGTCGCTCAACCTCACCGTCCGCAACTAGGCACGTGGTGGCCCGGGGCTCGCGCCCCGGGCCACCGAACCTCACCTCGAAGGAGAGACATGAGTTCACACGAGCACTACCACGAGTCCATCCCGGCTCGGCCGATGAGCCGGCGGAACCTGCTCAAGGCCCTCGCTGCGTCGACGGTCGCCGTGGGCGTCGGCGCGGCCCTGGGCCCGACGGCGGCGTCCGCGCTCGGCAGCGTGGCCGCGGCTCCCAGCAGCGGACGCAACCGCCTGGTCCCGGTCAACCGCATCGGCATCCAGCTGTACACCGTCCGTGACAAGGTCAGCCAGCTCGGCTTCCGGGCCGTGCTCGAGGAGCTCGCCGACATCGGCTACTCCGAGATCGAGTTCGCCGGGTACACGCAGGGGCAGGTCGGTGCGATCACCCCCGCGGAGATCCGCCAGATCCTCGACGACAACGGCCTGCGGGCCGTGGGGTCGCACGTCAACCTCAACCCGAACAACATCGACGCCGAGATCGAGAAGGCGCTGATCCTCGGCATGCCGCACCTCGGCCAGGGCGGCCCGATCAACGGCACCAACACGGTCGCGGCGTGGACGGCCGCGGCGCAGACGTGGAACGCCATGGGGGAGAAGGCCAAGGCGGCGGGCCTCAAGCTCTACGCGCACAACCACGACGGCGAGTTCCGCTTCACGTCCGACGACCCGAGCCGTCGCGTGTACGACCTGCTGTGGGACGAGTTCGACCCGTCGCTCGTCTTCTTCGAGATGGACGTCTACTGGGCGCACGTCGGCCAGTACAAGTACCCCGGGTTCGAGCCCATCGAGTACATCAAGCGCGACCCGCGGCGCTTCCCGATGCTGCACCTCAAGGACGGCAAGGCCAACCCGAGCAGCGCCAACGGCTACGACATCATCGAGTTCGGCGCCGGCAGCATCGACTACCAGTCCTTCCTCTCACAGCTCCGCACGCGCGGCCAGCACTTCGGCCTGTACGAGCAGGACAACGCGAGCTCGGTCGCCGAGCCGCCGAACCCCTTGAACTCGCTGGGCAACGCACGACGCAGCTACACCTCCATCTACGGCCTTCGCGGCTGACCCACCGAGATCACAGGAGAATCGACATGAAGTGGAAGGTTTCAGCAGCCGCTGCCACAGCGTTCGCGCTGCTCGCGGTCGCCGCACCGTCGGCGCACGCCGCGGTCACGAACTGCACGACCGAGCTCGACGACACGGTCGTCGCGGGCGACCTGGTGGTCCCCGCGGGGGCGACCTGTGTCCTCGGTGGCACGACGGTCCAGGGTTCGATCACGGTCGGTGACGACGCATGGCTCGACGCGACCGAGGCGGTCATCGAGGGCGACGTCGTCGCGACCGACGCGTACGGCGTCCTGATCGACGGCGCGAGCGTGGGCGGCGACATCAGCTCGTACACCGCGGGGTCCCGCACCGGGTTCCTCTACCTGTACGACCTGCGCGTGGGTGGCAGCGTCGCGACGGGCGGGGTCGACGTCGAGATCTCGGACACCAAGATCACAGGCAACCTCACGACGCAGGCCGCGACCTACGTCGACGTGCTGCGCACGAGCGTGGGCGGCGACGCGACGCTCGGCGACAGCGACTTCGGCGTCAGCCTCGGGGGCGCGGTCGTGGGGGGCAGCCTGTCCGTGACGGGCACCTCGCGCGACGCGCTGATCGGCGCGAACGCCGACGGGACCGCCGACCAGTGGGGCAACACGGTGGGTGGGGACCTCGTCCTGACCGGCAACACCGCGAACCTCCAGGTCGCGGGCACCACGGTCCACGGGGCCGTGCGCCTCGCGGACAACACCCCGGCGGCGAACTTCGGTCCGGGCAACACCGCGGGCTCGGTCGAGGGCGACCTCACCGGCACGGCCCCCGGCGCGCTCGCGGCGGGCGACCAGTCGGTCGCGGTCGTGATCCCCGAGCCCCGGCCGGGCGAGCTCACGTGGAGCCTCGAAGGCTCGACGGGTCTCGTCGACCTGGGTGTGGCCGAGGAGCAGGGCGACCACTTCGCGGCCTCGGGCGACCTGGTGCCGGTCCGCGTCACGGACACCCGCATCAACGCCCCGGCCTGGTCGGTCTCGGCGCAGGTCAGCGACTTCGTCGCGGGCGGCGAGACGGTGTCCGGCAAGTACCTCGGGTGGACGCCCGAGCTCCTGGAGAACGACGGCGGAGCGGTCGCGGGTGCGGCCGTCGCCTCGGGCTTCGTCGAGGGTGACGGCCTGTCCGTCGCCCGCACCCTGGGCAGCGCGGAGGCCGGGCACGCCCGCGGCTCCGCGGTCATCGGGGCGGAGCTGGACCTCAAGCTCCCGCTCTCGGTGAACGAGGGGACCTACAACGCGACGATGACGCTGACCGCGCTCAGCTAGTCACGCCGTGACCGTGGTGCCGGCCGGCCCGTTCCTCCACAGGCCGGCCGGCACCACCGCTCGACAGCCCGTCCCACCGGCCCGGACAGCCGCCGGACGGGGCGAACGACCTGGCCGTCCCGGCCGGGCATCACGAAAGCAGGCACGACCATGGCCATGCAGCAGCTCTTCCTCCGGCCCGAGCGGGACACCGACGGGCGGTCCGCGCTGACCAACGTGCGCGCGCACCAGCGGGTGAACGGCCACAGCCACGCCCTGTGGATCCTCGCGGTCCTCGCGGTGACGCTCGTCGTGGGCCTGCTCGTCTCGCTGGTGGCCCCGGGCGCGTCCGCCCTCGCGCTGTCCTCGCGGTCCGCCGCGCTCCCGCACGTGGTGAGCGCCGCCGTCGGGCCGGAGGATCCTGCGGCGACCGACGGCGCCGCGCCCGCTGCGGCGCCCGTGACCTGGGGCGTGCGCCCCGCCGACACCGTGCACGGTACCGAGCGCCCCAACTACGCCTACGCCCTCGAGCCGGGCGCGAGCCTGGACGACGGGATCATCGTCTCCAACTACACGCAGGGGCCCCTGACGTTCCGCGTCTACGCGGCCGACGGGTTCATGACCGAGGCGGGCGAGCTCGACCTGCTGCCCGCGGGCCAGGAGTCCTCCGCTCTCGGTGCGTGGGTGTCCTTCGCGGGGGAGGAGGTCACGGTCGAGGGCGGCGACAGCGTGGTCGTCCCGTTCACCCTGACCGTCCCGACCGACGCGACGCCCGGCGACTACGCGGCGGGCGTCGTGTCCTCGCTGCTGGTCGAGAACGCCGAGGGCGTGAGCGTCGACCGCCGGCTGGGATCGCGCATGCACCTGCGCGTCGCGGGCGACCTGGTCCCCGCCGTCGTGCTCGACGACGTCTCGGTCACCTACGACGGCACGCTCAACCCCTTCGCGGCGGGCGACGCGACCGTGACGTTCACTGTCACGAACGACGGCAACACGCGCCTGGCCGCCGGTCAGGTCGTGCGGGTCGCGGGGCCGTGGGGCGCCGGCGCGCAGAGCACCCCGCGCGTCGAGCTCCCCGAGCTGCTCCCCGGGACGTCCGTGACGCGCACCGTGACGGTCGACGGCGTGTGGCCGCTCGGCCGGGTCTCGGCGGACGTGCGGGTGACCGCTGAGGTCGTCACGGCGATCGGCGCGGCCGACGGCGAGGCCCCGGTCGTGGCCCCCGCGTCGGCCTCGGCGTCGACGCTCGCGGTGCCGTGGGCCGCCCTCGCGCTGCTGGTCCTGCTCGTGGCGGCCGTCGTCCTGTGGCGTCGCGCTGCCCGACGGCGCCGCGTCCGTGACGAGCGCAAGGTCGCCGAGGCCGTGGCCCAGGCCCTCAAGGAGCGCGACGACCAGCCCGTCGCCTGACGTGCCCCGGCCACCTGACGTGCGTCGGCCGACTGACGTGCCCCGGCCACCTGGCCGGGGTCAGGAGAACAGCGGGTCGAGCCGGTTGTCGACGGTCGAGAGCGCCGACCCGATCGCCATGTGCATGTCGAGGTACTGGTAGGTGCCCAGGCGACCGCCGAAGAAGACTTCGGGCTCGCCCTCCGCGAGGCGGCGGTAGGCCGCGAGCCGCTCGCGGTCGACGGCGGTGCTGACCGGGTAGTAGGGCTCGTCGGTCCGCTCGGCGAAGCGGGAGAACTCCCGCATGATGACGGTCCTGTCGGTCGGGTAGTCGCGCTCCGGGTGGAAGTGCCGGAACTCGTGGATCCGGGTGTAGGGGACGTCGGCGTCCGGGTAGTTCATGACGGAGGTGCCCTGGAAGTCGCCCACGGGCAGGACCTCCTGCTCGAAGTCGAGCGTCCGCCACGAGAGCTCACCCTCGGCGTGGTCGAAGTAGCGGTCCACAGGCCCGGTGTACACGACCGGGACGTGGCCGACGACCGCCTGCTTGTTCACGGGCTGCGAGGCGTCGAAGAAGTCGGTGTCGAGCTGCACGGTGATGTTCGGGTGGTCGGCCATGCGCTCGAGCCACGCCGTGTACCCGTCGACGGGAAGGCCCTCGTGGGTGTCGGCGAAGTAGCGGTTGTCGTACGTGTACCGGACCGGGAGGCGGGAGATGACCGACGCCGGGAGGTCCCGAGGGTCCGTCTGCCACTGCTTGGCCGTGTAGTCACGGACGAACGCCTCGTAGAGCGGGCGGCCGATGAGGCTCACGCCCTGCTCGTCCAGGTTCTGCGGGGTCCTCCCGCCGAGCTCGGCCGCCTGCTCGCGGATCAGGGCGCGCGCCGCGTCGGGCCCCAGGGCGCTGCGGAAGAACTGGTTGATGGTCCCCAGGTTGATCGGCAGGGGGTACACCTCGCCGCGGTGCGTGCTGTAGACGCGGTGCACGTACGACGTGAACCGCGTGAACCGGTTGACGTACTCCCACACCCGCTCGTTCGAGGTGTGGAAGAGGTGTGCCCCGTACTGGTGCACCTCGATGCCGGTCTCCGGCTCGGTCGCGCTGTACGCGTTCCCCCCGATGTGCGACCGGCGGTCGATCACGAGGACCTTGAGCCCGCGCTGCGTCGCGAGGCGCTCCGCCACGGTCAGGCCGAAGAAGCCTGCTCCCACCACCACGAGATCCGTCATCATGCTCCCAGCTGAACCGGCCGTCACGTCGCTCGGCGCACCTGCGTCGAGGGGCGCCCGTGCGGCCCGGGAACCTCACCGGGAGTCTCGGGATCGAGGTCACGGGCGCCGACGAGCTCGAAGGACTGCAGCATATAGCGCCCTGCTGAGCGCACCGCCGGGAGGCTCCCACGACGGCGTCGGGGCCGGGGCGGGCGCCGGCCGCTGGCGCCTCGGACGACAGATCATGCGTCCTGATCGACAGGTTGTGCACAGCGGGGCGGTGGGCCGCCGGGGGGTGCTTGACTTCCGACGACGCCACTCCCGGACGGGGAGGCGGCGCCGCAGTACTCACGACCCCCATGACGAGGACGGCCGCCCGCACGTGCGGGGCGGCGTCCGGATCGGGCGCACGGGCGACACGTCGTCCGTGCGCCCCGTCACCGAGGAGCACGACGGAGCACCCGAACGGCAAGGAGGCCGATGACGATCGAGACGTTCCCGTCCCCCCACGCCCCGGCGCCCCGCCGTGCTGCGCGGTACCCCTTCGTGAGAGTGAGTGTGTGATGTTCGGTCGGATTGGTCAGGCGTGGTCGGGGTTTGCTGAGCGGCGTCCGGGGGCGGCGCAGTTCTTGTTGTTCTTCTTGTTGAGCAATGGGGTGACGGTGCTGCAGCTGGCGTTGATGCCGGCGTTCAAGGCGGTGTTCGGGGCGACGGGGTTGGTGGACACGGGGTTTCAGGTGTTGCCGGTGGGGTCGAATCCGGATGGGTCGTCGTTCTTCGTGTTCGACTATGCGGCGGGGGCGTTGCCTGAGGGTGGGGGTGGGTTGGCGTACTTCTTGGCGGTGCAGGTGACGTTGTTGATCGCGCAGGTGATCAACTTCTTCGCTCAGCGCAACGTGACGTTCAAGTCGAACACCTCGATCTGGCGGGCGGCGTTCTGGTACGTGGTGGCGTACGTGGTGATCACGTTCGCGGCGGCGGCGTTGCAGGGCCTGTACAAGGCGCCGATCTACGAGCTGTTGATCGACACGTGGGGGTTGGGCAAGACGGGTGAGACCGCGGCCGACATGGTCACGATGATCATCAACAGTGCCCTATCGTTCTGGGTGTTCTTCCCGATCTTCAAGATCATCTTCAAGCGTGACCCCGAGGACCAGGCGCCAGAGCCGGGCGAGGTGGCTGGCCCTGCTCAGGTGGCGGGTGTGCCGGTGGCCGGGGGTGCGGGGGAGTCCTCGTCGTCGGCCCGTGCGGGCCAGGAAGTCTGAAGAGTGCGCTGATGTCCAAGCTGTTGACGATCGTGGTGCCGTGCTACAACTCTGCGGCGTACATGCACCGCAGCATCGACTCGCTGCTGGCCGGGGGCCAGCGGGTGGAGGTCTTGATCGTGGACGACGGGTCGTGGGACGCCACGGCCCAGATCGCGGACCGGTACGCCGCCGCCCACCCGGGGGTGGTGCGCGTGATCCATCAGCCCAACGGGGGTCACGGGGCCGCGATCAACACGGGCCTGGCCCACGCGCGCGGGCGGTTCATCAAGATCGTGGACTCCGACGACTGGCTCGAGGCCGACGCCTACGCCAAGGTCCTGGACCTGCTGGACTCCTTCGTCACCCAGGACACCGGCATCGACATGCTGGTCAGCAACTTCGTGTACGAGAAGGTCGACAAGCGCAACAAGACCGCCGTGCGCTACACCAACGCCCTACCCCAGGACCGGGTCCTGGGCTGGGACCAGGTCGGGCGCCTGCGCAAGAACCAGTACATCCTCATGCACTCCCTGATCTACCGCACCGACCTGCTGCGCGAGGCCGGCCTGGTCCTGCCCGAGCACACCTTCTACGTCGACAACCTCTACGCCTACGCACCCCTGCCCGCGGTCCGACGCCTGTACTACCTGAACGTCGACCTGTACCGGTACTACATCGGGCGCGCGGACCAGTCCGTCAACGAGACCGTGATGATCTCGCGCGTGGACCAACAGCTACGCATCAACCGCACCATGATGGAACACCTGTCCGCAGCCCGCGCGAACCCCACCACGCCCCGCGCCCTCAAGCGCTACATGCTGCACTACCTCGACATCGTGTCCCTGGTCTCCTCGATGCTCCTGGTCCGCGCCGGCACCCGCGAGTCACTACGCAAGAAGGACGAGTTCTGGGCCCACGTGCGCGCCTACGACCCCGCCCTGTACCGCCGACTACGCCGCACCACCCTGCACCAGATCTCCAACCTGCCCGGCAGACCCGGACGCCACCTGTCCGTCCTGGCCTACAAAGCCGCCCAACGCGTCATCGGCTTCAACTGAGCCTGGTGGGCACGAGGTAGAACGTGGTGTGCCGAGGTAGTACGCACCGCGTCCTACCCCGCGCAGCACGTTCTACCTCGCGCAGCACGTTCTACCCCGGTGGTGCCCGGTGGTGCCCGGTGTGGCCTCAGTGCCCCGACGCGTCCGGCGGGCCCAGGACCTCCAGCCGTCGGCTCTGGGGCCGCGACCTGCGCCCCTCGGGGACAGGGATGAGGGCCCGCACGACGAACCAGTCGGACTCGGTGCGCACCGTGAGCGACCCGCCGTACCCCTCGACGACCTGGCGCATGTTGCGCAGGCCGTACCCGTGGTTGAGCGTGTCGCGCTTGGTGGTCCGGGGGATGCCGTCGTCGAAGTCGAGGTCGCCCACGTGGTAGTTCTCGAAGCGGACCATGACGAGCGAGCTCTGCGTGTAGACCGCGACGCGCACGAGCCGGTTCTCGGGGTCCGGCAGGGCCGCGGTGCTCTCGATCGCGTTGTCGAGCGCGTTGCCGAAGAGCGCGCTCAGCCCCATGGCGTCCATGAACGACAGGGCTGCGCCGTCGACCACGCACGTCAGCGTGATCCCGAGCTCGGCGCACTGGGACGTCTTCGACGTCAGGATGGTGTCGAGCACGGGGTTGCCCGTCTCGACCTGGACGCCGTAGCCCTGGATGCTCTCCTCGAGCTGATCGAGGTAGGACGCCTTGGCGGCGGGGTCGTTCTCCGTCCTGATCGCGGTGACGAAGTGCTTGAGGTCGTGATACTTGCGGTGGACGATGTCGATGTTCCGCTTGGACTGCAGGTACTGCTCGTGCTGCGAGCGCAGCATCCGGTTCATGGCCTCGACCTCGACCGCGCGCTGGAGCTCGAGGCGCTGTCCCTGCTGGGCGTAGAGAGCGACGTACCCGGCGAGGTCCACGAGCGTGCGGATGTAGAAGATCTCGGGACCGAACTGCGCGCTGAACGGCGTGTTGGAGCTCACGAAGCTCACGTTGCTCATGAGGAACGTGACGGCGGCGATCGAGGCCGCGCTGAGCAGGCCGCGCCGGTCGACCTCGAGCTGCTGGTCCGGCGGGAAGTGTCGTCTCTCGATGAAGTAGGCCGCGGTGAAGGCCGCGCCGTACACCAGGACCAGCAGCCCCGCCCGGACCGCCACGCCCGTGAACCCCTGGTCGACGGCATAGCTGTAGAGCTGCCAGTGGAGCGATGCGACGAGCTCGGCGAGCACGAAGGCGCGCGCCGTGAAGTACCCGGCCTCTCTCGTCGACACGTCGGCGCAGAGCATGACCACGCTGTACATCGCGGCGACCGCCATGGCCATGCCGAACGTCCACAGCGGGATCGGCAGCTCGCCCGCGAAGGACTGGACGGCCCACAGGAGACCGAGCCCCAGCCCGAGCAGGAGGGCGAGGACGGGCGGCGTGAACCTCTTGCGCAGCAGCAGGATGTACACGAGGCACGCGGACCATTCCGCGAAAGCCGTGAATCCGCGGGGGATGTCGGTGGGGACCTCCGCGATGGCCGGCAGGACGTCCTGGATCACGCGACGCGTCCACCGACGTGGTCGGCGAGCGCGTCGAGGAAGGCGCGCTTGCGCGGTCGGCTGATCTGGAGCTCGTCGCCGCCGAGCATGACGCACGTGCTCTGGTCGACCGCCAGGACGTGGCGCATGTTCACCAGGTAGCAGCTGTTGCTGCGGAAGAAGCCCTTGTCGGCGAGGTCGGTCTCGAAGGCCTTGAGGGTGCCCGTGAACGCGTAGGTCCGGTCGACCGCGTGGACGACGACCCGGTGCTTGATGCTCTCGATGTAGACGACGTCGAGGAGGTCCACCCGGGCGAGGGCGCCGTTCACGGTCAGCATGAGCGAGTCCGTCCCGCTGCGTCGCACGCGGTCGATGCTCCGGCGCAGCTCCTGGGAGAACGCGAACCAGGGGACGGGCTTGAGGAGGTAGCTCAGCGCGTCGACCTCGTACCCGTGGATCGCGTACTGCGCCATGTTGGTCACGAACACGATGACGACCCGGGAGTCGAGCGTGCGGATCTGCCGGGCCGTGTCCAGGCCGTCGAGGTCGTCCATCTGGACGTCGAGGAAGAGGATGTCGAAGTCGGGTCGGTAGCCCGTGACGAGCTCGCGCCCGTCCGTGAAGGTGCGGACGTCGAACGTCACCCGGTTCTCGACCTGGAAGCGGTCGAGGTGACCGAGCACGACGTCTCTGCTGGCGGACTCGTCGTCGACTACGCCGATGCGGATCATGCTGGCGGACCTCTTTCACCTCGACCCCGGACGCCGCCCGGGTGCTCCCCCAAGATACCAAGCAAAGCCGGGCCGAGATCGGCGCGAAACGGGGGTTTCGGGCACCTCGTCGACCCAGGCTCGGGACCGGAGGACCAAGGTCACACCCGGTCGGCCACCAACGTCCTGCTCGGCTGCGGCAGCGGCTTGACCCAGCCCGCGAGCACGATGCTCAGGACGGTGGCGACCGTGATGGTGAGCAGCGCGTGCCGCCCGCCGATCGAGTCCGCGAGCAGGCCCAGGAGCGGCGGTGCCGTGAGCTGGCCGAACGAGATGAACGACGTCACGACCGAGACGCGCCCCGGGGCCCGCAGCGGGTCGTCCGACGCGGCAGCGATCGCGATCGGGTTGGCGAGCGCGGCCCCGCAGCCCCACAGCACGATGCCGAACCAGGCGAGGGGCAGCCCGGGCGCGAGGCCGAACAGGAGCAGCCCGACGAGGGCGGAGATCCCGGAGGCCCGCAGGATCGTGACGCGGCCGAACCGGTCGATGAGCCCCGTCCCGGCGAAGCGGAAGACCGTCATGGCGGCGACGAACGTGCCGTAGGCCATGGCCCCGACGGCCTCGCGCACCGCGAAGCCGTCGACCATCGAGATCGAGAGCCAGTTGCCGGCCGACCCCTCGGACAGGGACGCGGCGAGCAGGACGAGCCCGATGAGCAGGGTGCGCGGCTCGCGCCACGCGGACAGGGCGTTGCGCAGCCCGGCACCACGACGCCTGGTCGGGCGCGGGGTCGCCTCGTCCGTGACGCCGTGCGCCGCGGCGGGTTCCGCCGCGGATCCGGCCGGAGCGTCGGCCACCTCGGCGGCCACCTCGTCCGTCGCGTCGCTCGTCCCGCGGGTCGACGGCGCTGCGACGGCCGAGCGGTCGTCCTCCGCGCGCGTCGCGGCCTGGCGCTCGGGGGCGAACACGGTCGCCGGTCCGATGAGGAAGGCGCGGGCGATCGCGACGAGGGTCGTGATGATCACGAGCTGGACCGCGATGTGGATCTGCGCCGCGGAGAACGCGGCCCCGACGAGCGCGCCCGCGCCCGCGCCGATCGAGAAGGCCGCGTGGAAGTGGGGGAGGATCGCGCGGCCGACGCGCTGCTCGACCATGGCCCCGTTGAGGTTGATCGGCACGTTCATCAGGGCGCCGCTGATGCCGTTGGTGAACGCGCCGACCGCGAAGACGCCGACGCTCCCGGTCGCCGTGCCCCACGCGACGAGCAGCAGCGCGACGAGGTTGACGACGGTGGCCGCGACGAGGGTCCGGCGGCTCCCGAACCGGGCGACGACCGCACCCGTGGACATGACGGCGAACAGCGCACCGACCGCGCCGACGATGAGGATCAGGCCGAGCTGTGCCGAGGAGACCCCGAGCGCCTCGCGGATCGAGGGCAGCCGCGTCATCCAGCTCGTGCCGACGATGCCGAAGAGCGCGAAGAGCGCCATCAACGACCAGCGGGCGCGATCGACTGCAAGGTTTCCTGACATTCAGTGAACTCTATGCCGCGTGCGGCCGCGTTCTCACGGTGTTTCTGTGGGCGGGACGGGCCGGTCCGGCAGCGGTGCCTCGCCCGGCCCGTCCTGCGCGCGGGTCAGAGCAGCACCGTGCCGTCGATGCAGGTCACGGCGTCGCCGCCGACCCACACGGTGTCGACGTCTTGGCCGTCGTCACCGGAGCCCGCCTCGCGGCTCACGTGGACGCGCCCGGCCCGCCCGAGCGCAGTGCCCTGGCTCGCGACGTACTCGGCGGGCAGCAGGCCGTCGGGCTGGAGCCACTGCGCGACGACCGCGTTGAGGCTGCCCGTCACGGGGTCCTCGGGGATGCCCATGTCGAGCGCGTACCCGCGCACCTCGACCGCGGCCCCGTCCGGGCCGTCGTAGCGTCCGTCCCCGAGGGCGGTGTACGGCCCGACGACGCCGATCGCCAGGTCGCCCAGCCCCGTGAAGTCGGGGTCGAGGGCCAGGACCTTCTCGGCCGAGCCGAGCAGGAGCACGCGCCAGCCCGGTCCGTTGTCGAGGAACCGGTGGTCGACGACGTCGCGAGCCTCGAGCCCGAGCGCGCGCGTGATCGCGGTGAGGGTCGAGAGGTCGACGGGCTCGTCCGTGAGGAGGTCGGGAGCGGCGAAGGCGAGCCGACCGCCCGGGGAGGCTCCGCCGTCGGGCAGGTCGGTCAGGTCCGTCGAGGGGGAGCGGCGCAGCGGGACCAGGCCGATCCCGCACTCCTGGACCACGACGCCCGGCTCGCGCGGCGTGCCGCCCGCGGCGAGCCATGCGTGGCACGAGCCGAGCGTCGGGTGCCCGGCGAACGGCAGCTCGCCCGCGGGCGTGAAGATGCGCAGGCGGTAGTCGGCCCCCGCGGCCGCGCCCTCGGGGGAGGGCGGGAGGAGGAAAGTGGTCTCGGACAGGTTGGTCCAGCGGGCGAAGGCGGCCATCTGAGCGTCCTCCAGCCCGACGGCGTCGCGCACCACCGCGACCGGGTTGCCCCGGTAGGGGGTCGTCGTGAAGACGTCGACCTGTGAGAACGGGCGGAGGCGCGGCGGGGTGGTCACGCGTCCGACGCTACTGCCGCGCCCGCCCCTCCGCAGCGCACCGTGGGTCCGCCGCGGGTCGGTGCGCCCGGGGTCAGGCGCTCGGCGGCTGGATCAGGTCCCACGGCGTGCCGTACAGGTCCTCGAAGACCGCGACCGTCCCGTACGGCTCGTGGCGCGGCTCCTCCCGGAACGTCACCCCGCGCGCGAGCATGCGGGCGTGCTGGGCCGCGAAGTCGTCGGTCCGCAGGAAGAAGGCGACCTCGTCGCCCGCCGGCCGGCCCACGCGGGCGCGCGCGTCGTCGGACGTCGCGAGGGCCAGGACGAGCCCCGGGGCCTCGCCCGCGCCGGGGCTCACGACGACGCGCCGCCACCCACCCTCGAACGTCTCGTCCTGACGCAGCGTGAAGCCGAGCGCATCGGTGAAGAACTCGATGGCGTCGTCCAGGTCGTGCACGAGGTAGGTCGCGTTCTCGAGGCTCAGCATGACCTGGAGCGTAGCGGTGCCGGACGGCCCGGCACCGCTACGCAAGCGCGCCCGATCCGTGGGAGAGGTGGATCAGACCTCGCGCAGGACCTCGCGCGCGAACTTCGCGGACCGCTCGCGCAGACCCTCGATGCGGCGCTCGACCAGGCCCGCGGGGTCCTGGCCGGCCTCGACGACGGTCGGCTTGCGGCGGACGTTCTTCGAGCACTCGAACGTCGTGCAGATCAGGGTGCCGATCGTGTCGCCGTTGCGCCCGGCCGCACCGGCCCGGCGCACGACGTACAGGGACACGTCGTCGGTCGCGATGACGTCCTCGCACCACGCGCACACCGCGCGGCGACGCGACGCCGTGCCCTCGGGGGCGCGCAGCGCGAGGCCCACCAGGGTGTCGTCGACGGGCAGGACCACGTAGGCGCGCAGCGGCGCCTTGCGGTCGACCCAGCCCAGGTAGTCGAGACGGTCCCAGCGGAGGTCCGCGAGGTCGGACGGGAGGGTGAGCTGGGACGACTCGCGGCGTGAGGCGTTCACGAAGGACGCGCGGATCTGCTTCTCGGTCAGGGGGTTCATGGTTCTACGGCTCTCGTGCAGGAGGGGCCGTCTCGCCCGCGGTGCCCGGGCCGACAGGTCGGGCGGGAGCGGTGGACGGCAGGGTCGGGGTCCGCCGGCGGTCTCGAGGACTCACCGGCGAGGGCCCGCCGAGGTACGCCGATCGTCCCGGGGAACCGCGAAGGTTCGCCGGCGGGTGGCGCCGTAGGGCGTCAGGCGTGCTGGGCGGGCGTCCGGCCCGCGCCCGAGCAGGCCAGGACGGCCGCCCCGCTTCCTCGCTGCATGAGAGATGCGCTCCAAGATCGGTGGCCGGGGCTCGTCCCGCGGCTCAGCTCTCCGTCGATGGTACGCCCGGGCACCTGTTCCGCTCACGAGAATTCTGGGGAGGTGCTGCGGAGGCGGGTCGCCGCCCATGCACGTGACGACGACCCGCCCGCTGCGCACGGTCTATCGCTTGCGGACCTTCGCGGTGGTCTCGGCTGCCTTCTCGCGCTTCTGTGCGCGCTTGTCCTTCAGGGAAAGCGACGGCTGCTTCTTGTCGTTCTTGGCCATGTGGCTCACCTCCTTCCAGCCTGCAGGTGAACCGGCCACCATAGCCAAGACCCACAGGAAGTCCAGTCCGGCGTCGGGACGCGCCGAGGAACCGCGACCGGAGGTGACGAGAAGGGGTGGTGGACGCAGAGCTAGGCGTCCGCGAGGGCCACGCCTGCGCGGTCGAGCATGGTCAGCTGCTCCGCGTCCAGCCGGAGCGCCGCTGCAGCCAGGCACTCGTCGAGCTGCTCGATCCTGCTGACGCCCAGCACGGGGACCACCGGCTGTTCCCGCTCGAGCATCCACGCCAGCACCACCTGCACCGCCGACACCCCGTGCTCGGACGCCACCTGGTCCACCGCGCGCAGCCGTGCCTCGGAGTCGGCGCTCCGATAGGCGGACGGTATCCGGTCCCGGCGGGCGTAGGCGCCGGACAGCAGGGGCGAGTAGCCCAGCGCGGTGCAGCCCGGCCGGTCTCCGAGATAGCCCAACAGCTCGGGGTCGGCGACCTGCTGCACCCCGAAGTCGGTGCCGGGAGCCGGCCGCAGGTAGGTGAAGCGCTGCTGCACCGCCGAGTAGCCCGGCACCCCGAGGTCGCCGGCGATCCGGTGCGCCGCGCTCAGGGTCTGCAGGTCGTGGTTGCTGCAGCCCAGTGCGCCGACCCGACCCTCGTCCACCAGCTCGGCCAGGGCGGCGACCGTCTCGTCGAGAGGGGTCACGGGATCCATCACGTGCGCGTACAGGAGGTCGACCCGCTCCGTGCCGAGCCTGCGCAGGCTGCCCTCGATCGCGGTCCGGATCGCCGGGCGCGACAGCCCCTCCATGTCGGCGGGGAACCCGCCGCGTCGTGCAGGATCGCTGCGCGCACCGATCTTGGTCGCCACCACCATCTCGTCGCGAGCCCCGGGCCGGTCCCGGAACCACTCGGCCAGGAACGACTCGCTCTCGTCGCCCGTGGCCCCCTCCTCCCACTGGACGTAGTTGTTCGCCGTGTCCAGGTGCCGGCCGCCGGCCTCCCTGAACCGGTCCAGCAGCGCGTACGAGGTCGCGCGGTCCACCAGGGAGCCGAAAGGCAGTGCTCCGAGCACGAACGGGGCAGGGCTGTGCGGGTCGAACATCGCGTCACTTCCTCAGGAAAGGAGACATCGTCGGTGGGGGCCGCGCCGCACACCCTACTGGCCGGGCGGCGGCCAGGATCCTCCCACGGACGGGGCGCGCTTCCGGGCGCTCGCGGGCGAGTCCCGGCGTAGCGTGACGGCATGACGGACGGCCCCGCGGGCGGCGCGACCCCCGCTCACCTCCTGCGTCACGCGTGGAACGACCTGTGGCGCACGGTCCGGCGGGCGGACCTCGCGGTCGTCTACTGCTCCGTGGTGCTGCTCGTCGCCGTCGTCCTGTGGTTCCTGCCCGAGGGCACGCGGGACCAGGTCTACGAGGACACGAGCACCAACCTCGCGAACCTGCGCGACCGCCCGATCTCGGTGCTGCTCGCGAGCGCGTTCGTCATCTCCTCGCCGAGCGAGGTGCTCCTGGTGCTCCAGCTCCTCGTGGTCCTGGCCTACGCGCAGCGATTCGTCGGGCGTCTCGCGTCGCTCGCGGTCGGGTTCATGGGTCACGTCGGCGCGACCGTGTTCACCGCCATGGTCCTGACGACCGGGATCTTCCACGGCTTCGTGAACCCGAGCGTGGCGACCGTCGACGACGTCGGGGTCAGCTACGTCATGGCGACCGTCATGGGGTTCCTGACCGTCGTCGTGCCCAGACGCTGGCGCTGGTGGTGGGTCGCGTTCGTCGTCGTCTACTGGGTGGGGCCGGGCTTCGTCGCACGGAACTTCACCGCGGTCGGGCACACGACCGCGCTCGTCGTCGGGCTCACGGTCGCGTTCGTCGCGGGCCGGACCCGGCAGGCGGCGGGCTGGTCCGGGGACGTCCCGGGACGGCGGTGACCGGGCTGCTCGACCGGTCGTGAGACCCGGGCGCGCACCCTGCACGGGTGCGGCCCGGGACGTCCCCGAGAGGGATCAGGCCCTGCGCCTGGCGGACGGTGCTCCGGGCGTGAGCCCGGCGACGAGGTTGAACGCCCCGGTGAGGACGTTGAGCGCGACGACGCCGACGACGTCGGCTATCTCGCGGTCGCTGAAGCCGTGGCGCCGGAGGCCGTCGACCTGCTCGTCGGTGATCGACGTCGGCTCGCGGTACACCTGGACACCGAAGGCGACGATCGCGGCCAGTGCGGGGTCGGCGGACCACCCGTCGTGGGCCAGCGCGATCTCGTCCTCGCCGGCTCCGAGGGCACGAGCAGCCCCGACGTGCGACGCGAGGCACAGGGCGCAGCCCTGCTGCGCCTGCACGGCGATCGAGACGAGCTCGCTGGTCCTGCGGTCGAGCTTGGCACGCCTCATGGCGCGGCTGAGCTGCAGGTATCCCCCGAGCACGGCGGGGGAGTGCGCCATCGTCGAGACCATGTCGCCCACGCTGCCGTGGCGGTCCACGAGCTCGGCGAGCAGGTCCTTCGAGGCGCCCACGGCGGTCTCCGGGGTCAGGCGGGAAAGTCGGGGCACAGCGTTCTCCTTGACGTAGGAACGGGGGCGGAGCCGGGCCGGGTCCGTCGGGCACTCCTGCCCGGCGGACCCGGCCCCGTCGCCGAGGAGCTGTCAGCCGGCGTCCGACGCGGCCCGGCCGTCCGACGGGACCCGGCTGCTGCGGCGAGCCAGCGCTACCGCGTCCGAGGGGATGACCAGCGTCGGGCGGGTGGCGTGGTGCAGGACGCTGGCCGAGGTGCTGCCGAGCAGGGTCGCCCTGAGGCCGCGCCGGCCGCGGGAGCCGAGCACGATCAGGTCGACGTCGAGCTCCTCGGCGGCCTCGACGATGGCCTCGGCAGCCGTGGCCATCGTCGAGGACACGTGGGGCTCGGCGACCAGCCCGAGGTCTCGGGCGACCTGTGCGCCGTCGGAGGCGATCCGCTCCGACACGTCGAGGGCTGCGGCGTCGAGACCTTGGAGCTGCTCGAGCGCCGGGTGGCCCTCGAGATGGGCCGCGAAGCCCTCCATGGGCTGGCGGGCGTAGAGCAGCACCGCGGTGGCGCCGGGGAAGAGCTCGGCGACGGTCTGCATCGCGCTGTGCGCGTTGGGCGACCCGTCGTAGGCGATGAGCAGGCGGGGGGTGGGCATGGTGTTTCCCTTCGGGTGGTGGTGAGGGGCCTGGTCGGACCGGGTTGCGTGCGGCTAGCGGCCGATCGACGCGTCCGTCGCGGCGGCGGGGACCCGGGGCCTCGACATCGCGACGGCGGTCACGATCGCTCCGACCAGGGCGAGGATCCCCGCCCCGACGAACGCGGCCGAGTAGCCCTGCGTGAGCTCGACCCGCGAGGGGCCGGTGCCGGACACGACGTAGACGATGGCCGTGAGCGCCGCGAGCCCGAGCGCGGACCCGATCTGGTAGCTCGTGCTCACGAGACCCGACGCCACGCCCGTCTCGGCCGCCGGTGCGGCGTTGATGGCCGTGCCGAGCGAGGGGACGAACGCGAGGGACATGCCGAGCGCGGCCAGGAGCGAGGCGGGCAGGACGTCGACGGCGTAGCTGCCGTCAGGGCGGACGAACGAGAGCCAGACGAGCCCGGCCGCGAGCAGCAGGAGGCCCGACACGATGAGGGACTTCGCGCCGAACCTCTCCTGGAGCCGGGGAGCCAGGGCGAGCATGACGAGGACGACGAGCCCGGTCATCGGCAGGAGCGCGGCGCCGGCGGCGAAGGCGCTCGCCCCGAGGACCTGCTGCAGGTACAGGTTCAGGAAGAACCACATCGAGACCCACGCGGCACCGAGCAGGAGCTGGGCACCGTTCGCGGCGCCGAGCAGCGGCGCGCGCAGCAGACCGAGGCGGAGCAGAGGGTTGCGGCTGCGTGCCTGGATGACGAAGAAGAGCACGAGCAGGACGACGCCGGCGGACAGGGCGCCGAGGGTGGGCAGCGTGAGCCAACCGACCTCCGGGGCGTTGACGACCGCGTAGACGACGGCCGCGAGCCCGGCCGTCACGGTGAGTGCACCCGCGACGTCGATCGACCCCGACGCCTTCTTCTCGGTGCGCGGGAGCGTCGACGAGGTGAATGCGAGCACGAGGAGCGCGATCGGGACGGTGACGTAGAAGACCCAGGGCCAGCTCGCGTACTCGGTGAGGACTCCGCCGAGGAAGACTCCCGCGCTGCCTCCGACGGGTGCGGCCGCGCCGTAGACGGCGAAGGCCTTCGGCAGGTCGCGCGTGCCGCCGAAGAGCATCATCAGCAGGGTCAGTGCGGCGGGCGCGATCATCGCCGATCCCGCCCCTTGGATCGCACGGCCGGCGATCTCGAGCCCGATGGTGCTCGCGGCTCCCGCGAGGACCGACCCGACGATCAGCACGAGCCAGCCGAGCACGAAGATCTTGCGTGCACCGAAGACGTCGGCGAGGCGACCTCCCAGCAGGAGCAGGCCGCCGAAGGCGACCACGTAGGCGTTGAACACCCAGGACAGGGACTCGGGCGTGAAGCCGAGGTCGCGCTGAATGTCGGGCAGGGCGACGCCGATGATCGACGTGTCCATGATGACGACGAACTGCGCCGTGGCGATGAGCGCGAGGCCGAGCCACCGCTTCGCCGGCGACAGTGGTGGATGGGTAGACATGAGATCTCCTCCTGAGGGACGGCCGGCAGGCCCGGCGTCGGCAAAAGGTATACCCATGGGGGGTATGGGTGTCAACACTCCCCGATGTCGTTGGCGCGCCGTGGGGCGTGCTGCGGACTAGTACCCCGTAGGGGTATTCGCCGTCACGCCTGGCCGACACTCCGCGCGCTTCGCCCGACCCCTCGCCCCGACCGGGGACCCGTGCTTGCGGGATACCCCCTCGGGGTATATGTTCGAGAGAGAGATACCCGGTAGGGGTATCCGATCTCACGAGAGGAAGGCTCCGCCATGGCCACGAACGAGTACCAGGTGACGGGCATGACGTGCGGGCACTGCGAGCTGTCGATCCGCGAGGAGGTCGGACAGGTCGCCGGGGTCGAGGACATCCAGGTCAGCGCGCAGACGGGACGGCTCGTGGTGACGGGCCCCGTCGACGACGCGCAGGTCCTGGCCGCCGTCGAGGAGGCCGGCTACTCGGCGGTGCGGTCCGCATGAGGACGGGCGCACGACTGACCCTCTACGGCCTCGGGCTCGTGGTGGCCTTCGGGGGTGCGTACGGCGTCGCCGGGGCCGTCGTGCCCGAGAGCGCCGTCGTCGGCTGGACCGAAGGGAGCGAGATGAACGAGCACGGGGAAGAGCACGGTGCGGCGAGCACCGGAGCGGCGGGCGGTGCCGCGAGCGGGGTGAAGGGACTCGCGCTCGACGTCGACGGATACGCGCTGTCGACCGTCGACGCGCCCGCCGGGGTCGGCGATCCCGGGGAGCTGAGGTTCCAGGTCCAGGACCACGCAGGCACCCCGGTGACGGAGTACACGACCGCGCACGAGAAGGACCTGCACCTGATCGTCGTCCGGTCGGACGGCAGCCAGTTCCGGCACGTCCACCCCGTCCTGGACGAGGCATCGGGCACCTGGTCGACGCCGTGGGAGTGGGCGGCGGCCGGCAGCTATCGCGTCTTCGCCGACTTCACGCCGACGGGCGCGGACGAGTCCGCCCGCACGGTGACCCGCACGGTCCAGGTGGCCGGGGACCTCGTGCCCGTCGAGCAGCAGCCGACCCGGACCGCCCAGGTCGGCGGCTACACCGTGACCGTCGACGGCGAGCTGGTGGCAGGCACCTCGAGCGACCTCACCTTCACGGTCACCCGCGACGGCGAGCTCGTCACGGTCCTGGAGCCGTACCTGGGAGCGTTCGGCCACCTCGTCGCCCTGCGAGACGGCGACCTCGCCTACCTGCACGTCCACGCCGAGGGCGCGGACCCGGAGGCCGGGCAGACGACCGGGCCGGACATCGCCTTCGCCGCCGAGGCCCCGACCGCGGGCCGCTACCTGCTGTACCTGGACTTCCAGGTCGACGGCCAGGTCCACACCGCCGAGCTCGTGCTCGACGCCGCTCCTGGCGCCGACCCCACGGACCCCGAGGGCGGATCGCACCCGGAGGGGCACTGACCGAGAGGTCGGGCCCTTTCCCACCAGCCGAGAGAAGGAACTGCACATGAGCACATCAGCGCCTCCGGGCGTGATCACAGGCGTCGAGCTGGAGATCGGCGGCATGACCTGCGCCTCCTGCGCCATGCGGATCGAGAAGAAGCTGAACAAGCTCGACGGCGTGGTCGCGACCGTGAACTACGCGACCGAGAAGGCCAAGGTGACGGTCCCGGACGGGTACGACCCGGCGCTGCTGATCGCCGAGGTCGAGAAGACCGGGTACACCGCCGCGCTGCCCGTGCCCCGGGGCGCGAAGAAGGACGGTGCGTCCTCCGGCGGGGGAGAGGGCGAGGACCCCGAGCTGACCTCGCTGCGCAACCGGCTGGTCGGCGCGATCGTGCTGACCGTGCCGGTCATCGCGATGGCCATGGTCCCGGCGTGGCAGTTCACCTACTGGCAGTGGGCCTCGCTCGCGCTGGCCGCTCCCGTGATCGTGTGGGCGGCGTGGCCGTTCCACAAGGCGGCGTGGGCGAACCTCAAGCACGGCACCGCGACGATGGACACGCTCATCTCGATGGGCACGTCCGCGGCGTTCCTGTGGTCGCTGTACGCGCTGTTCCTCGGTACGGCGGGCACCCCGGGCATGACGCACCCGTTCGAGCTCGCGCTGGCGCCCTCCGACGGCGCGGCGAACATCTACCTCGAGGTGGGTGCCGGGGTCACGATGTTCATCCTTGCCGGCCGGTACTTCGAGAAGCGCTCCAAGAAGCAGGCCGGTGCGGCGCTGCGCGCGCTGCTCGAGCTCGGCGCGAAGGAGGTCTCTGTCCTGCGCGGAGCCGTCGAGACGAAGATCCCCGTCGAGGACCTGCAGGTCGGTGACGAGTTCGTCGTCCGCCCGGGCGAGAAGATCGCCACCGACGGCGTGGTGGTCACGGGCACGTCCGCCGTCGACGAGTCCATGCTCACGGGGGAGTCCGTGCCGGTCGAGGTCTCCGCAGGAGACACCGTCACGGGCGCCACGACGAACGCGGGCGGGCGGCTCGTGGTCCGTGCGACCCGGATCGGGTCGGACACGCAGCTCGCGCAGATGGCCAGGCTCGTCGAGGACGCCCAGACCGGCAAGGCCGAGGTACAGCGCCTGGCCGACAGGATCTCGGGCGTGTTCGTGCCGATCGTGATCGTGATCGCGGCCGCCGCCCTCGGGGGCTGGCTGGGTGCAGGGTTCCCCGTGAGCGCGGCCTTCACCGCGGCGGTCGCGGTCCTCGTGATCGCCTGCCCCTGCGCGCTCGGGCTGGCTACCCCGACGGCGCTCCTGGTCGGCACCGGGCGCGGCGCGCAGATGGGCGTGCTCATCAAGGGCCCGGAGGTGCTCGAGTCCACCCGCAAGATCGACACCGTCGTGCTGGACAAGACCGGCACGGTCACGACCGGCAAGATGACGCTGGTCGACGTGGTCGTCGAGCCCGGCACGGACCGCACCGAGCTGCTCCGCCTGGCCGGCGCGCTCGAGGACGCCTCCGAGCACCCGATCGCGCAGGCGATCGCCAAGGGTGCGACGCAGGAGGTCGGCACGCTCCTCGCTCCCGAGGACTTCGCGAACATCGAGGGCAAGGGCGTGCAGGGCGTCGTCGACGGCCACGCCGTCCTGGTGGGCCGCGAGTCGTTGCTCGCCGAGTGGTCCCAGGAGCTGAGCCCGGCGCTCGCGGCCACCAAGGCGCGCGCCGAGGGCGAGGGCAAGACGGTCGTCGCCGTGGGCTGGGACGGTCGGGCGCGAGGCGTCCTCGTCGTGGCCGACACGGTCAAGCCGACGAGCGCCGAGGCGATCGCCCAGCTCAAGTCGATCGGCCTGACCCCTGTGCTCCTCACCGGTGACAACGAGGCCGTGGCCCGGCAGATCGCCGCGGAGGTGGGCATCGACGAGGTCATCGCCGAGGTCCTCCCCCAGGACAAGGTCGACGTCGTCACCCGTCTGCAGGGCGAGGGAAAGGTCGTCGCGATGATCGGCGACGGCGTCAACGACGCCCCGGCCCTCGCCCAGGCGGACCTGGGTCTCGCCATGGGCACCGGTGCCGACGTCGCGATCGAGGCGTCCGACATCACCCTGGTGCGCGGTGACCTGCGCAGCGCGGTGGACGCCATCCGTCTGTCCCGCAAGACGCTCGGAACGATCAAGACCAACCTGTTCTGGGCCTTCGCCTACAACGTCGCGGCCATCCCCGTCGCGGCGCTCGGCATGCTCAACCCCATGCTCGCAGGGGCCGCGATGGCGCTGTCGAGCGTCTTCGTCGTGGGCAACAGCCTGCGCCTGCGCGGGTTCCGGAGCGTCGCCAGGTCGTGACCTCCCCGAACCCACACCACCACCCACAGGAAGCACGAAGGGAACCACTCACGATGGCGAACGAATCTCAGGCCGGCTGTTGCAGCACCGGTGCGTCCACCCCCGCGGGAGCGGGTGACGGCACCGAGAACCTGCTCGGGGCCGCGAGCGACGACATGACCACCTGCCCGGTCATGGTCGGCAGCCCCGTCAGCAAGAAGGCGGCCGAGGCGACCGGCCTGTACCGGGACCACGAGGGCGAGCGGTACTACTTCTGCTGCGCCGGATGCGGTCCGGCCTTCGACTCGGACCCCGCGAAGTACGCCGCGAACATGGCGTAGCGACGTGGACACGGGGTCCGCGGCCCGCCCTCAGGCGCCGCGGACCCCGCTCGTCGCGCTCGCCACCGGACACTCGCACCTCGCCGCTCGTCCGACGACGCACGCCCCCGCATGCGTGGAGCCCTCACCCGAACCTGGAGAACGCACCCCATGACCGCACCCCACGCCGTGATCCTCGGGGCAGGCTCGGCCGGTACGGCCGCCGCCCGAACCCTCGCCGGTCAGGGCGACGTCCGGACGACCGTCGTCGGACGGACCGACGAGATCCCGTACTCGCGGATGCTCGTCAAGAACGTCGCCTACGGCCAGGCCGCCCCCGAGCTGACCCGGTTGCCCACGCCGCACGGCGAGCTCGTCACCGACACCGCCGAGCGCGTCGACCCCGCGACCCACGAGGTCCACCTGGCCTCGGGGACCACGATCACCTACGACGTGCTCCTCGTCGCGACCGGGAGCCGGCCGCGAGGCCTCGACCCCGACGTCGCGGGCGTGGAGCGCGCCGTCCGGGAGCGGCGCCTGCTCACCCTGCACTCGCTCGACGACGCCGTTCGTGTCCGGGAGGCGATCGCGGCCCACGGGGAGCCCGCGCGCGTCGCGATCTACGGCGGCGGGCTGATCGCGTCCGAGACCGCCTCGACGCTCTGGTCGCAGGGGCACCGGGTCAGCCTCGTCGCCCGCAGCCGGGTCCCTGGGGTGGCCGCCTTCGGGCGGCCGGTCGCCGAGCGCGTCGCCGCCGACCACGCGTCCCGGGTGACCACGTACTTCGGTCACACCGTTCGTCGCGTCCTCACGACGCCGAGGTCGACGGTCGTGACCCTCGACGACGGGACCGACCTCGAGGTCGACCTCCTCGTGGTCGCGCTCGGCACGACCCCCGTCGCACCCTCCCCGTGGCGTGACGGGGTCGCGGTCGACGACCGGCTCCGTGTGTCCGGTCCCGGGGCCGTGTACGCGGCCGGCGGTGTCGCCGTGCATCACGACGACCATCTCGGGACGTGGCGCATCGACCACTGGGAGGACAGCGCCGCGCAGGGGGTGCACGCCGTGCGGACCGCGCTGCACGACCTCGACCGTGGCGAGGACCCGGGACCGTACCGGCCCCGCAGCACGTACCTGGCCATGATCCACGGGCGCATGATCTCGGGGGTCGGGTACACGGGGCGTCCGGGGACGCCCGTCGCGCAGAGCGACGAGCTCGTGGTCCTGCACGACCAGGACGGCACGGTCGTCGGGGTCAGCGGAATCGAAGCCGTGGGCGAGATCTACGGGTGGGGCAGCCGCCTCCACGAGGCGCGCGCCTAGATGCAGTCCTTCACCACCGGGGCACGGCGCCGGGGCTCTCGTCTGGCGATCGTCGCGACGTTCCTGCTCATGGTCGCGGCGAGCGCGCCCTCTCCCTTCTACCCGGAGCTGACCGACCGGCTCGGGCTCGTCCCGGTCGCGACGACGTCGGTCTTCGCCGTCTACGCGTTCACGATGCTCGGTGCGCTTCTCGTCGCAGGTGGTGTCTCCGACGTGGTGGGACGCCGTCCCGTCGTCACCGCGGGCTCCCTGGTGCTCGTCGCCAGCCTCGTGCTGTTCCGGGAGGCGGACAGCCTGGCCGCGCTCCTCCTGGCCAGGTCGCTCCAGGGTGCCGCGGCCGGTCTGCTGCTCCCGGCGTTGTCCGCCATGGTGGTCGACCTCGTCTCTCCGCGGCGTCCGGGGGCAGCGGCGCTGTGGAACACGGTCGCGCCCATGACCGGGCTGGGGACGGGGGCGCTCGCGGCGGCGCTCGCGCTCGACCACGCGAGCGAGCCCGCCGACGTCGTGTTCGGCGCGCTCGCCGTGAGCTTCCTCGGTGTCGCCGTCCTCGTCTGGTCGACCCCGGACGTCGTGCGAGTCCCCGCCGGACGGGCGCGGCGGGCCGTCCCGCGGCTCGCCGTGCCCCCGCACGTGCGTCGGCGGCTGGCGGTGGCGACCCCCGCGATCATCGCGAGCTGGGCGACGAACGGGCTCTTCCTCGCGCTCGGGTCGTCGGTCGTCGCGAGCGAGCTCGGTGCGACGACGCACGTCCGGCAGAGCATCAGCATCTGCGTGTTCGCGCTCTCGGGGATCGTGGCGTCCGTCGCGCTCCGGCGACGGTCGGCCCGGGTCGTCAGCGTCTTCGGCACGTCCGCCCTCGGTGCGGGCACCGCGCTCAGCGCGTCGGCGCTCGCCGTGCATTCCTTTCCGGTCTACGTCGTCGGCGCCGTCATTCTCGGCGCGGGATTCGGCACGGCATTCATGGGAGTTCTGCGGACATTGATGCCCCGGGTCGCGCCGAGCGAGAGGGCGGCGGTCATGGCCGTCATGTACACCATCTCCTATCTTGCCTTCGGGGTGCCGTCGATCATTGCCGGGCTTCTTGTCCCGCTCGTCTCGCTCGCGGGGGCGATGACCGTGCTCGCCACCGTGATCGTCGGGTTGTGCCTGGTCGCGACAGTGGCGCGCCTGCGCGTCCGGGACGACCGGGACGACGGCCGGATTCGGCTTCTCGGTCGGAGGCGCAGAAATGCGCCGGTCGTGCGCCCTGAGGAAAAGAGGTGATTGATGCCGGCTGATATTGTGTCAAAGGCCCGAGCGTTGGTCGCCACCGATCTCGACATCCTCGCACCGCCGGAACGTAAGGAATGCACGATGGAAAACTCTCACGAGCCCTCGACGCAGCATCACGGGTACATGAGCGACAAGGAGAACTACCTCAAGCGCATGGGCCGTATCGAGGGCCAGGCCCGCGGAATCTCCAAGATGATCGACGACGAGAAGTACTGCATCGACATCCTGACGCAGATCAGCGCCCTCACGAGCGCCCTGGAGGTCGTCGCCCTGGCGCTGCTCGACGACCACCTCAAGCACTGCGTCGTCGACGCGGCCAAGATGGGTGAGGACGCCGGGGCGCTCAAGATCAAGGAAGCGAGCGACGCGATCGCCCGGCTGGTCCGCTCCTGACCGGTTCCCGACCTCCTGGCCACGCTCCGGCGTCGGGCGGGCCTGCGCTGCGGGACGCGACGAGGCGTCCGGAACGACGAAAGGCCCGCCTCCTCGTGACGAGGAGGCGGGCCTCCGCCCTGGTCACCGCGGCCGGACGGGGCGCGACGGACGCGCGGTGACGGCCTGGGTGAGCTGTGCGATCAGGCGGTGCGACCGTTGCGGCCGCGGACCGCGCCGTAGATGCCCAGCACGATGACGGAGCCCACGATCGCGAGCAGCCACGTCTGGATCGAGAAGAACTCCTCGAGGGGAGCCGAGAACAGGACGCTCCCGAGCCAGCCACCGAGCAGCGCGCCGAGGATCCCGAGGAGGATCGTCATCAGGATCGACCCGGTCTGCTTGCCCGGGAGGATGGCGCGAGCGATGAGTCCGGCGAGCAGTCCCAGAACGATGAATGCGAGGAAACCCATGTCATTCTCCTTTTGTCCCGTATGTGCCTTATTGGCCGGTGAGTCCCTACCTTGACACCGGCTCCGGCCGCTCGCACGCCGAAAGGCCCCGAACGTCGGACACGTCACTTTTCGCGGCCTTCCGCTTGCGAGAGCCACCGAGCGGTGGCATCGCGCGCTCACGCGCCCGGCCGTACCGTGGAGGAATGGCTGAGGACCGAGGCATCCGGCAGTACATCGGCGACCTGGTGGCGGAGGAGCGCAGGCTGCGTGCCGAGCTCGCCGACGGGGAGATCGCGGCGTCGGAGGAGCACACGCGCCTGCGCGCGATCGAGACCGAGCTCGACCAGTGCTGGGACCTGCTGCGCCAGCGCGACGCCGCCCGCGAGTTCGGCAGCGATCCGGATGCCGCGTCGATCCGGGATGCCGGTACGGTGGAGCACTACCTGGACTGACGGCCTGACGCCTCGCGTGCGTGCCGTCGTCGGGCAGACCTCTCCCGCGGCCCGCGGGAACCACGCGTGACCCCACGACACGACCAGTACGGAGCGAAGAGCATGAGCAGCCAGACGACGCAGCGCAACGAGGCCACCGAGCGAGCCGGGGCCGTCGCCCGCTTCCTCGTGGCGATGGTCCTGTTCGTGGGCGGGATGGTCGCCTTCGGGTGGGCCTTCACGGTCGAGTCCAACCACGCGCTGATCTTCTCCGCCGGTCTCCTCATGGTCACCCTCGGCTGCTTCATCCCGATGGCGGGCCGCGACCGCTGACGACGCCCGGCCGCACGGCCGGCGCACGACGAGAGGGGCCCCGCACCGCACGGTGCGGGGCCCCTCTCGTCATCGGTGGCTTGCGGCCGTCAGGCGATGCGGGGGAGCTGTGCGAGCGCCGCCACGACCTCGATCGCGTCGGCCTTGCCGAGCAGGACCTTCTGCGCCATGAACGCCTTCGTGGCCACGCTCTCCTCGGGCAGGCTCGAGCCCGCGAAGACCTCCATGAGGGCGCGCGCGTCGGCCTCGGGCAGGCGGAAGCTCACGACCTGCGTGAGGTTGCGCAGGATCGCGGTGCGGTCGGTCTCCGAGAACCCGAAGCGCAGCGTGAGGGAGCCCTGCTCGATCCGCGTGTACGCGTACGTGACGTCCGCGAAGGGACGCGCCGGACCGTCGCCGATGCGCAGCGTCCGGGCCGCGAGGTCGACCGCGACGGGCTTGGCCTCGCGCACCCAGTAGACGAGGAACGGCAGGATGATCGCGAGCACCGCGACGAGCGCGATGACGAGGAACAGCACGAAGCTCTCCTCGTCGCCGAACCGCAGGAACGCGATGACCGTGAGCAGCACCGCGGCCAGGAACGGGGAGACGGCGGCGGTCAGGCGCATCTTCTTGCGCCCGTCCACCCAGAGCGGCAGGTCGGTCGTGGTCGGAGCGGGTGCTGCGGCGTGCATGGTTCCCCCATCGGGACGGTTGTCTCGCCCCATGGTGGAGCGACGACGTGCGCGCCGATGCTACTGGTAGATCTTCGTCGGGGGAACGGGGAGAACTACCCCGGGGGGCGGCGGACCTGAGCCCACCGCCCCCGGGGTGTCTCGCGCATCAGCCGAGCTGGGCGCGCACCGCGTTCGTCGCGGCGACGAGGTTCTCGAGCGAGGCCACGGTCTCCTCGTAGCGACGCGTCTTGAGGCCGCAGTCAGGGTTGACCCACACCAGGCGCGAGTCGATCGACTTCACCGCGAGCTCGAGCAGGTCGGTGACCTCCTCGGTCGACGGGACGCGCGGCGAGTGGATGTCGTACACGCCCGGGCCGATCCCGCGCCCGTAGCCGGCCTCGGCGAGCTCGGGCACGATCTCCATGCGCGAGCGCGCGGCCTCGACCGAGGTCACGTCGGCGTCGAGGCCGTCGATCGCGCCGATCACCTCGCCGAACTCCGAGTAGCACAGGTGCGTGTGGATCTGCGTCTCGGCCTCGACGCCCGCGGTCGCGAGGCGGAACGAGCTCACCGACCAGTCGAGGTACGCGGCCTGGTCGGCCTTGCGCAGCGGCAGGAGCTCGCGCAGCGCGGGCTCGTCGACCTGGATGATCCCGATCCCGGCCGCCTCGAGGTCCGCGATCTCGTCGCGCAGGGCCAGGCCCACCTGGTTCGCGGTGTCGCCGAGCGGCTGGTCGTCGCGCACGAACGACCACGCGAGGATCGTGACCGGACCGGTCAGCATGCCCTTGACCGGCTTCTCGGTGAGCGAGGCCGTGAACGTCGACCAGTCGACCGTGATCGGCGCCGGACGCGTGACGTCGCCCCACAGGACCGGCGGGCGCACGCAGCGCGAGCCGTAGGACTGGACCCAGCCGTTCGCCGTGACCGCGAACCCGTCGAGGTTCTCCGCGAAGTACTGGACCATGTCGTTGCGCTCGGGCTCGCCGTGCACCAGGACGTCCAGGCCGATCTGCTCCTGGAGCTCGACGACGCGACGGATCTCGTCCTGCATCGCGGCCGTGTAGTCCGCGTCGGACAGCTCGCCCTTGACGTTGAGCGCACGCGCCCGGCGGATCTCCGGGGTCTGCGGGAACGACCCGATCGTCGTGGTCGGCAGCAGCGGGAGGTTCAGCTTGGCCTGCTGGGCGGCTGCGCGCTCGGCGTAGTCGCCGCGCGAGAAGTCGCCCTCGGTCAGGGCTGCGGCGCGCTCGCGCACCGCAGGCACGACGACGCCGCTCGCCACCGCGCGCGAGGCCACCGCGGCGCGGGCCGCCTCGATCTGCTCGGCGACCGCGTCACGACCCTCGGTCAGCGCCCGGGCGAGGATCGCGACCTCGCCGACCTTCTGGTCCGCGAACGCGAGCCAGTCACGCAGGCGGGCGTCGATCGAGCCGTTCGTCCAGTTCTCGTCCTCGACGTCGTGCGGGACGTGCAGGAGCGAGGTCGACGTGCCGACCGTGACGGCGCCGGCGCCCAGGCCGGACAGGTCGTCGACGAGCGCGAGCTTCGCCGCGAGGTCGGCGCGCCAGATGTTGTGGCCGTCGATCACGCCCGCGACGAGGGTCTTGTCCGCGAGGCCCGCGATGGGGCTCGCCGGGACCGCTCCCTTGACGAGGTCGAGGGAGATCGCCTCGACGTCGGTCGCGGCCAGGAGCGCGAGGCCGTCGTGCTCACCCTGGAGCCCGCCGAACGGCGCGCCCACGAGGATCGCGGGGCGCTCGGTGCCCACCGCGAGCTCGGTCGCGAGCACGCGGTACGCCTCGGTGACCGCGGCGTGGACCTCGGCGGCCGGCACGTCGATCGAGTCGGACACGAGCGCCGGCTCGTCGAGCTGCACCCACGGTGCACCGGCCGCGGCCAGGGCGCGCAGCAGCTCGACGTACACGGGCAGGACGTCCGCGAGGCGCGAGAGCGGGCTGAAGCCGGGCGCGCTGTCGTCGGCGGCCTTGGACAGCGCGAGGAACGTCACGGGCCCGACGACGACGGGCCGGGTCACGACGCCCGCGTCCTTGGCCTCGACGAACTGGCGCACGACGCGGTCGTCCGCGAAGCGGAACGGCGTGGACTCGCTGACCTCGGGGACCAGGTAGTGGTAGTTCGTGTCGAACCACTTGGTCATCTCGAGCGGGGCGTCCTCGCCGGCGCCGCGCGCGACCGTGAAGTAGCCCGCGAGGTCCAGCGCGCCCTTCTCGTCGGTGAGCGACGCGAAGCGCGACGGGACCGCCCCGAGGAGAGCGACGACGTCGAGCACCTGGTCGTAGTAGGAGAACGAGCCGGGCACGGCGCCCGACGAGGCGTCGAGGCCCAGGTCGACGAGACGCTGGGCGGCCGCGACGCGCAGCGCCGAGGCCGTGGCCTCGAGCTCGTCGGCCGTGGTCCTGCCGGCCCAGAAGGACTCGACGGCCTTCTTGAGCTCGCGGCGCGGGCCGATGCGGGGGTAGCCGAGGACGGAACCGGAGGGGAACGTGGGTGCACTCATGGTGAATACCTCTGAACTGGTCAGACCGAGGAGCTGCCCAGGGCAGGCTCGGCGGAGGGAAGGGGAGTGCCGGAGACCCACGGCCCGCTGGCCAGGTCGGGGGTGCGGGACGAGACGCCGCTGGCGTCCCCCGCTGCCCCACCGCCGAGGTCGACTCCCTCGAGCAGGTCTAGAGCGGCTTGGTGCTTGTTGAAGGTGTAGATGTGGAGGCCGGGCGCGCCGGCCGCGAGGACCTGGCGCGCGAGCTCGACCGAGTGCCGGATGCCCAGCGCGTGGCGCGCGTCCGGGTCCGGCTCCGCCTCGAGGGCCTCGACGACGCGGCGCGGCGCGGGGACGCCCGTGAGCTCCTCGACACGCGCGAGGCGGGCCGGGTCCGTCATGGGCAGGAGGCCCGCGAGGATCGGGATGGTCACGCCCGCGGCGCGCGCCTCGGCCACGAAGTCGATGTAGGAGGACGCCTCGTAGAAGAGCTGCGTGATCGCGAAGTCCGCTCCGGCCTGCTGCTTCTGCCAGAGGCGGCGCACCTCCTGGGTGCGGCTCGTGCCCGCGGCGAGGTTGCCGTCGGGGAACGTCGCGACCGCGATGGTCAGGGGGCGGGCCGCGCCGCGCAGCGCGACGCTCGGGCTCGCGGCGCAGCGTGCGGCCTCGACCTCGCGCAGCAGGGCCACGAGCTCGGTGCTCGACCGCACGCCGTCCTCGGCGGGGCGCCAGTCGGGCTGGTCGCGCGGAGGGTCCCCGCGCAGGGCGAGGAAGCTGCGCACGCCCGCGTCGAGGAAGTCCGTGATGACGTCCTCGACGTCCTCGCGCGAGGCGCCCACGCAGGTCAGGTGCGCGATGGGCAGCACGGGCGTGCCGTGCAGGAGCTGGCTGATGACGCGGCGCGAGGTCTCGCGGTCCGTGCCGGCCGCGCCGTAGGTGACCGACACGAAGTCGGGCGAGGTCGCGACGAGGCGGCGGGCCGTCTCCCAGAACTTGGGCGCGGCGTCGGGGCGGCGCGGGGGCATGAGCTCGAACGACACCGTGGGCCGCGGTGCCTCGTGCCCGAAGTGCCCCAGGTCGACGATGCTCATCGGGCGGCCGTCAGGAGGGTCGTGCTGGTGGTGGCCAGGGCGGCCGGACGGCTGGCGCGGGGGACCCCGGTGCGGTGCAGGGGTGCGCGGAAAGATGCCTCGGTCATGAATCGCTCCATCGAACCTGGCTGTAGCACCCGTACCCGCGAGAGGCTTCCGTTGGGGGGTTGCTGCGGTGTCAACGAGCCAGGACTCTCGACCGCTCTGGATGGTGTTGACGATCGTAGGGGGAATCCATGATCTGAGCCAATATCTGCTCGAAGCGTGAGACGGAGGGGTCCGGAGTGGTTCCTCGGCCCCGCTCCGGCGTCCGTCCACGCGGTCGCAGATCCCTTCGTCGGTCCCTGCGGTCGCCCTTCCAACGTACGCCTGTCGGCGCCCGCCCGGACCGCCGGGCGATCCTCCCCGACGTCGCCGCTATGCTCCGGGCGTGCCTCGCCGACGCAGCCAGCAGCAGGTCTCGTTCGTGCTCGACGACTCGTCCGAGGGTGTCGACCCGGGCTCGGGCGTCCCGGAGCCGACTCGTCGGGAGCGGACGCGACGCCCCCTCACCCGTACGGCACGACGGCGTCGCGCCGCCCGTCTGGTCGGCCTCGCCGTCGGTCTCGGAACGCTCGGGGTGGCGGCCGCGGTCGTCGTGACGCGCGACGGGGCGGCCCAGGACGACGCGCTCCAGACGCTCCGCTCGTCCGAGGACAGGATCTTCGACCTCACCTACGCGCCGCATGCCGAGTGGAGCGTCGACCGCGACGAGGGCGAGCCGTTCACCGTGGGGGACCTGCTGGTGATCCCGGGGCGCTCCGGGACCGTCGGGTACGACCTCGGGTCGGGCGACGAGCGCTGGCGGCTGGACGACCTGACCCGGCAGGTCTGCGCCGCCGACCAGGTGCGCGTCGAGGGAACGGCGGAGGTGTCGGCCTTCGTGTGCCTGGGCCAGGGGAAGGAGGCCACCGCGGCCCGACTCGTGAGCGTCGACGGTGCGGTGGTGGCCGAGGTAGAGATGGACCCACGCCGGGGCGAGGCGGTCGCCGGTCCCGGCGGGACGGTGCTCCAGGCCGCCAGAGACGAGACGGGGGTCGTGGTCCGGTCCGTCGACGTCCGGACGGGCACGGCGGCGTGGGAGCGACGGCTGACCGTGAGGGAGGACGCGCAGGACCCCCTGTGCGCGACGGAAGGTGATGCCGTCCGTGCGGTCTACCGGTCGGGGACGGTGGCGGTCCACGGATGTGGCGTCCTGTCCTACCTGACGCCTGGGGGGCAGGTCGTCGACGAACCACCGGGGATGGTGCAGGTCATCGCCCTGGGCAACGGGTCCTACCTCCGCTCGTCGGGGACGGCCGTCGCGGGACCTGTCGAAGCCGTCTCGGCCGACGGCACGGTGCTCTGGACGAACGAGGGGCTCGTGCTCGGGGAAGGTGCCCGCGACCTCCTGGCGCCTCACCTCGTCCTGCTCGACCAGGGGGAGGCGCTCCTCGCCGTCCACAGGGACGGCACGACCGCCTGGACCGCACCGGTCGCCGCGCGTCAGGTGCTCGTCCGCGGCGCGGACGTCGTGATGGTGCAGACGGTCGACCGGGAGACGGTCGCCCTGGACGCCACGACGGGTGAGGAACGGTGGCGGCGGGCGGCCGACCCCGCGTCCGGTGCGGTGTCGTACCGCGTGACCGGCACGTTCACCGACGGTTTCTCCGCGCTCCTCGTCGTCCCCACCGCGCCCGGCACGAGCTCGGTCACCGCACTCGACCTGGCGACGGGCGACGTGCGATGGACCCAGGAGCACACCGGGAACCCGTACGAGCTGGCCGCTGGGGGAGGTCGGCTGCTGAGGATCGACGAAGCCCAGGTCACGGCGTTCGGCTGACGGCGTGGGGGAGGGCGACATGGCCACGCCGTACCCGACCCGCGCGCGGCGGCGTCCTTCGCTCCCGTGGTGTCGGCGTTGCCGGGGGCATCACGACCGGTCCGGATCGTAGTCGTCGGCGACCTCTCGGACGGAGGGATCGTCGCTCTGTCGCGCTCGCGCGACGAGCAGCCGGAGGCCTTCCACGTCTCGGAGGTGGAGGAGCAGCTCGGCGAGCCGCTGGACGTCGAGCGAACCTGCCGCTTCGAGGCGGCTCAGGACCTTCTCGCGCACCTGTCGACCGACCGTGTAGCTCCATTCGTCGATGACGCATCGAGCCTTGAGCCCGAAGCCGTCGTCCAAGGTCACCTCGATGAGGTCGTCGAGCAGTCGAGGCACGTCGTCCCCCAGGTTGTCGAGGAAGCCGAGGGCCGCGACCGTGTCCCAGCTGCGCGCGCGCAGTGCTCGGGAGAGCACGCCCGGGCGATCCTGCGCGTGCTGTCTGAACTCGTGGCCCACCCGCGCCAGCTCTCGCGTCGCCGCCACGACGTCCGCCCAGAGCGCGTCGTCGTCCGTGGCTCCCGAGGCGTCGGCGTTCTGCGCTCCCTGCGCCGGGGCGTCGCTGGACGTCGAGGGGGAGGCGGTGCCTTCGGTACTCGTCATGTCGTCTCCGTCCAAGGGGTGCGACGCCGTCGAGATCGTCGTCACGACCGGTCCGGGTCGTAGTCGTCCACGGCCTCCAGGATGTCGGGATCGTCGCTCTGTCGCGCGATCGCGACGAGCGCGCGGAGCCCTTCCTCGTCGGCGAGGTGGTCGAGCAGCTCGGCGAGCCGCCGGACGTCGAAGTCGTCGGCCCCGTCGAGACGGCGCAGGACGCTCTCGCGGACCGCCGGGACGATGACGTCCCGGCGGCGGGCCAGCACGCGCCGGGCGTGGAGCGCCTCGGTGATGATCAACGCCCGGCCGACGACCTCGTCGACCAGGTCCGGTACGTCGTCGGGCCAGGTCTCGAGGAACCCGAGAGTGGTGATGCCGCCCCCTTTCGTCGAGGTCCGCAGCACCTCCCGGGCCCGCTCGACGCGTGAGGCCGCCCGGTGGAAGTACGTCGCCCGAGCGCGGTCCAGGCCGGTGTGGGCAGTGACGACCGCAGCCCAGAGGCCCTCGTCCTCAGGGGTCCACCCGGACCCGCGGTCGGCCTCTCGCCGGTCGGCATCGCCCCGGGTCGCTCCCACGGAGAAGGAGAACAGGGTGGTGATGGTCCGCGCCACGGGGGCGTCCGCCGTCTCGAGCCGCCCGAGGGCGACCTCTCGCATCGACGCAGGGTAGTAGTTCGCACCGAGGCTGATCACGCGTCGTGCCTCGACAGTCCGGGCGCCGTGTGTCGCCAGGTCGACCAGCTCGTCGAACAGGTCGGGCGCGTGGTCGGGGCGTTCGAGGAGGAGCCCCAGCGCGGCGGCCGCCTCGTCCGTCGCGTCTCCGGCGCGCAGCGCGCGCGAGAGCAGCCCGACCCGTGCCCGAGACTGCTCCGCAAAAGCCCTCCGCGCGTCCCACAGCGCCCGGTGCGCGGCGTCGACCTCCGCCCACGGCTCCGCGTCGTCCGGGCCGCTGGGCATGGCGGACGCGGCAGGGCGATCCGGCGCCGGTGACTCCTCGCGGCGAGTCATGTGACCATCGCCTCGGTCAGGGTCTCGTCGATCTCGGGTGCGGAAGTCACCATGGCGGAAGAGTAGCGCCCGTGGTGGGCGAGGCGGACGATCGGGCGCGCCACCGGCGCCGCGGGGCCGAGCCGGTCCAGGCGCGCCGGTCCCCGTGGAACGCCGCAGGGCCCCACCCGTCGTCGTGACGGGTGGGGCCCTGATCGCCGCCTCGGCGGCGTTGTCGGTCCGGCGTCCTCCGTCGCCGGACCGGGACGCCGCTACCGCGCGAAGACCGGCGCCAGCCCCTCCCACGCGGAGGCGCGCACGTACACCGGGATGACGTCGCGCGGCACGTCGCGGGTCACGAGCACCCCGGAACCGTGGGCCTCGCCCTGGGCCGGCTGCCCGGTCCAGGCGTAGACCCACTCGCCCGCCGGGAGGTACGTGGTCCAGGTGGTCGCGCCCTCCTCGGTCACGGGGTGGACGAGCAGGTCGTCGCCGAGCTGGTACTCGTCGGCGTGCTCCCAGACCTTCTCGTCGTGCGCGTGGTCGACGAACAGCCCGCGCATGAGCGGGGCACCTGTCTCGATCGAGTGCCGCGCCTGCTCTGCGAGGTAGGGCACGAGGCGCTCGCGGAGCTGGGCGTAGGCGCGGAACACGTCGACGACCTCGGGGTCGTCGTTGGTCTCGGCCACGTACCAGGGGGTGCGGTCCCGCAGGGGGCGCTGGTGGTGGTTGAACTCCGAGTGGTACTGCATGACCGGGCTGAACGTCGCGGCCGCGACCCCGCGCAGGTAGAGCTCCGAGCCGGGCACGGGCCCGGAGAAGCCGGCGAGGTCCCAACCCCAGTAGACGATGCCGCACGCAGAGGCCGTGATGCCCGCGTTCATGGACCAGCGGAACGCCTCCCACGTGGAGTTCTCGTCCCCGGCCCAGTGCAGGCCGTGGGCCTGCGACCCGGTGAACCCGGCGCGGGAGAACGTCACGGGAGCCTTGCCGTTCGCGCGCAGCAGGTCGCCGAACGCGCGGGCGTAGTGCACGGGGTAGAGGTTGTTGCCCTCGTCGCCCTTGCGGCCGTCGCCGTACTGGAGGTCGTCGCCCCAGGCGTGCTCGCCGCCGTCGGTCTTGAAGCCGTCGACGTCGAGCTCGGCGACGAGGTATTGGCGGCGCGCGGTCCACCACTCGCGGCCCTCGGGGGTCGACAGGTCGGCCATGAGGGACTGCGGGAACCACCAGCCGCGGTTGTGATAGGCGCTGCCGTCGGCCTCGCGGACCGCGTGCCCGGCCGCGACCATGGCCCTGCCCTCGGCGAGGACCTGTGCCTCGTGGGGCACGTCGGGGCCGAGGTCGTGCTCGGTCTTGAGCAGGGGGATCTGCCACAGGACGACCTTGATGCCCCGGGAGTGCAGCTCGTCGATCATGCCCTTCGGGTCCGGCCAGGCGCCGTCGGCCGGGTACGTGAAGTCCGAGGCGGCGTGCGGGGCGCCGTCGGCGTTGGTCTCGTAGCGGGCGTCGCGGAAGATCGTGATGCCCTCCTCGTCGCTCCACGCCTCGATCACGACGACGCTCACGGGGACGTCGAGGTCGCGGTGCGCGTCCATCTGGTCCATGACGAGCTGCTGGGTGTTCCACTCGTTGCCCGACGCCCACAGTCCGAGGACCCACGACGGGAGCTCCTCGGCGCGGCCGACCTCGTCGCCGAACGCCTTGAGGACCTCGGTGGGGCTGCCCTCGTAGACGCCGACGTCGAGCGCGGCGTCGTCGCCCAGCGCGGCCTCGACGACGAGCAGGTCGGGCGAGGACGCGGCGACGTCGTACCAGGTGCGCCGCGACGTGCGGACGTGGAAGCCCCAGCCGGAGCCGCCCACGACGTGCGCGAACGGCATCGGCATGTACGTGCGTCCCGTCGCGCCCTGCGACTTGTACTGCTCGAACACGACGGCGTCGAGGCTCCTGCCGCGCTGGTCGACGGCGTCGAACCGCTCGCCGAACCCGACCACGTGCTCGGACGCGTCGAGGCGGAACGCGAACCGCACGCGCCGGGCGCCGTCCTCGTCGGTCCACCACTCGACCGAGCCGGGGACGACGAGCGGGTGCTCGTCGGCGGGCACGCCGCCCACGGTCACCCCGCGGGCCCCGGCCGGGGCGGTCGAGGTCCACGTCCCCGCGCTGACGTCGAACCACTCGGTGGCGGCGTCGGCCGTCGTGAAGCGGTAGCGGTAGCGGCGGCCCGCCTCGAGGGTCGGGCTCGTGGCGTGCCAGGCGCCGTCGGCCGTGAGCTGGCCCGCCTGGGCCGCGGCGAGGTGCCCGTCGCCGCCCGCGAGCGCGGCCGCGTCCGCGGGGGACACGGACCCGGGCGCGGCGGCGAACGTCGTGACCTGCGAGCCGTCGTCCCACTCGCACGCGACGGCGACGTCGGCGGGGGCGTCCTCGACGACGACGCCGAGGCTCACGGAGGACCCGGCCCCGGGGTGCACGGGCAGGCGCTGGTCGGCCGACGCGGCGTAGGGGTGGCCGATGCCGGCCGGGCGGTGGATCAGGGTGGTCATGGGTGCTGCTCCGTGTTCGGGTCGGTCGTCAGGAGGCCGAGCTCGTCGGCCAGGATCAGGTACATGCCGTGGGACCACAGCAGGGGCCGGGCCACGGGACCCCAGCGCTCGATCCACTCGTCGCGGGAGCCGGGGTGCATCAGGTGGTCGGGGACCTGCTCGGGCATCTGCCCGTCGGGTCCGGCGTGCGAGGCGATCCACCGCAGGTGGCGCCACGCCTCGTCGGTCCGGCCCGCGCGGGCGTGGTTCCAGCCGAGGAGCGCGGACAGCAGCAGCCACTGGCCGCCGCCGTAGAAGACGTCCGCGCGGAAGCGGTGCACGCCGCCGTCGACGTCGAGGTCGCGCGCGACCGCGTCGAGCGTGGCCTCGGCCACCGGCGAACCGGGCTCCACGAGGCCGAACGGCACGACGCACGCGGCGAGCGACGCGTCGACCGCGCCCGAGCCGAACCACTTCGCGAGGTGCTGGCCGTCGGGGTCGCTCGCGCGGCCCGACGTCATGCCGTCCGCCCGGACGAGCGCGCTGATCGCGTCGGCGACCTCGCGGGCCCGGGCCGCGCGGGCGTCGTCGAGCAGCGGGGAGCCGTCGGCGCACCGGGCGCCCGCGACGGCCAGGAGGCCCGCGCGGACCGGGGCCAGCGTCGAGGGGTGGCGTTCCTCGACGTGCTCCTCCCACCAGTCGTAGCAGGGGAGCTGCCACGTCGCGAGCAGGTAGTCGACCGCGATGGCGACGGCCTCGCGGTACGGGTCGAGCGGGCGGCCGTGGCGCTCCGCGTGGGTCACGAGCTGCCACAGCCACATGCCGTAGCCGTCGGTCTGGAAGTCCCACCAGGGGTCCTGGCCGTCGGCGCCGTCGAGCAGGAAGCGCGTGGGGAGCATGTCGGTCAGGGGGAGCTGCTCGCCGTGGTCGGCCCGCGCGAGCAGGTCGGCGACGTGCTCGCCGCGCGAGGTCAGGACGCCTGCTGCCCACCGGTGGAACCGGTCGACGGACTCGACGGCGCCGTAGCGGGACATCCCCTCGGCGACGAACGACCCGTCGCGGAACCAGGCGTAGCCCTGGTAGGCGCTGAACGTGGGCGAGGCCGGGTAGGCGCCGCCGCCGTCCTGGTGCTGTGCGATCACCTCCGCAGAGGTGCGCGCCAGGTCACGCAGGCGGTCGAGGTCTTGTGTCGTGGGGAGGGCGAGGCTCATGGAATTCGTCCTGGTGCTAGGGGTGGACGTCCGGCGTGGGGCGGGTCGTGGTGCGTGGTCGCGTGGTCCGGGACCACGCACCACGACCGGCCGGACGGGTGCTGTGCGAGCGGGCTCAGCCGAGGAGCTGGTCGACGCGCGCGGCGGCGTCGGTGAGGGCCTGCTCGACGGTCTTGCGGCCTGCGGCCGCGTTGGACAGCTCCTCGTTGATCGCGTCCTGCATCTCCTGCTGCGCGGCGAGCACGGGCGGGAGGGCGACGGTGTCGAGCGCGTCGATCACGGCCTGACGGTTCGCGGGCGGCGTCTGCTCGAGGTACGGGGCGAGGGCCTCCTCGTCGGCGACGGGCGGGAGCTCCCACGAGCTCGCGAGCCGGGTGTCGACCGCGGTGGGCGAGACCGTGAGGAACTCTGCGAAGTCCTGCGCGGCCTCCTTCTCCTTCGACGCGGCCGTCACGGCCACCCCGTTGGTGAACAGGGCCGAGGCCTTCGTGGCGTCACCCGGCTCGACGACGATGTCCCAGTCGAGTCCCTCGACCTGGGACAGGGCGTCGAACATCCAGATGCCCGAGTGCCACATGCCGAGCTTGCCGGCCGAGAAGAGGTCCTTGTCGAAGTCGGGGGTGCTCGACCCGTCGGCCTCGGTGGGCATGACCGTCCCTGGCTTGGTGACGAGCCAGGTGGCCGCCTTGACGCCCTCGGGGCTGTCGAAAGCCGACGCCGAGCCGTCCTCGGTGAAGAACTGGCCCCCCGCCTGGTCCAGCACCTTGTAGAACTCGTGGAACGTCACGGGCTGGAAGTCGCCGTACACGCCTGCGGCGGTGTCGGTCAGCGCGGTCGCCGCGGCCTGCTCCTCCGCCCATGTCCAGTCGGCCGTGGGGTGCTCGAGCCCGGCGGCGTCGAAGAGCGCCTTGTTGTAGTAGAGGACGACGTTGGAGTACGACGACGGGAGCCCGTACTGGGCGCCGTCGTGCGTGAAGGACTCCAGGAGCGTGTCCTTGTAGGGGGCGGCGTCCACGTCCTCGAGCGGGGCCAGGGCACCGGACTCGGCGTAGGACACGAAGTTCTCGTAGTTGAGGTCCACGACGTCCGCGACGGTCTTCCCGGCGAACGCGGTCTGCAGCTTGGTGAAGTAGTCCGCGTACGGGATCGTCTCGACCTGGACGTCGACGTCCGGGTTCTCCTTCTCGTAGGCCGCGACGATGGTGTCGAGGTCCTTCTCGTGCCCGTCGTTCGAGGTGAAGTTCATGTAGCGGACGACCGTCTTGCCGTCCGCGCCCGTGGTCGTGGTCGCCGAACCCTGGGCACAGCCCGCGAGCACGGTGACGCCGACGAGCGCGAGCGGGACGAGCGCAGCGGTGCGCCCGTTGAAGCGTGAGGTCATGAGACCTCTCCTTTCGGTGGGGGTGCGTACTCCTACTTGAGGCCGGTGTGGGACATGCCGGCGATGATGTGGCGCTGCGCGAACATGTAGACGATCGCGATCGGCAGGATCGACACGACCGAGCCCGCCATGACGACGTCCCACTGGGTCGTGAACTGGCCCTGGAGCGTGGACAGGCCCAGGGGGAGCGTCATGAGCTCGGGGGAGCGGATGACGACGAGGGGCCACAGGAAGCTGTTCCAGGAGCCCATGAAGGCGAAGACGGCGAGCGTCGCGAGGGCGGGCTTGACCAGGGGCAGGACGATGAGGCCGAAGATCCGCAGGTGACCGGCCCCGTCGAGCGTCGCGGCCTCGTCGAGCTCGCGGGGCACGCCGTCGACGGCCTGGCGCAGGAGGAAGATGCCGAAGGCCGACGCGATCGACGGCGCGAGCAGCGCGAAGTACGTGTCGTTGAGGTTGAGCCGCGTCATCTGGATGAACAGCGGCACGACGAGGACCTGGAGCGGGATCATGAGCGTCGCCAGGTAGGCCGCGAACACGACGTTCTTGCCCTTGAAGCGCAGGCGGCTGAATCCGTAGGCCGCCATGGAGCCCGTGATCATCTGCAGCAGGGTCGCGACGACCGCGACCCCGAACGAGTTCGCGATGATCCGCCAGACCGGCATGGACTCCATGAGGGTCCGGTAGGCGTCGAGCGTCGGGTCCTCGACGATCAGCGACGGGCCGCCCGAGAGCGAGCCGCTCGGCGTGATCGACGTGATGACCGTCCACAGGAACGGGAAGAGCATGATGACCGCGCCGACGACGACGGACGCGTACAGGGCGATGCGTCCGAGGATCTGACCGGCGGAGCGCCGGGGGCGCCGCAGGGAGGCGGGGGCCGTGGTCGGTGTGACGGGGGCGGTCGGGACGAGGGTCTCAGGCATGGTTCACCCACCTGCGCTGACCGCGCATCTGGAGCGCGGTGACGATGAGGATCAGGACGAAGAGGATCCAGGACAGGGCGGACGCGTCTCCGGCCCGGCCGTAGCGGAACGTGAGGTCGTAGATCTGACCGACCACGACCTGGCTCGCGCCGGACGGTCCGCCCCCCGTCATCACGTACACCTGGTCGAAGACCTGGAACCCGTTGATGAGCGAGATGACGAGCACGAAGAACGTGGAGGGGGACAGCAGCGGGAACGTGATGTGCCAGAAGCGCTTCCACGCGCCCGCGCCGTCGACCCGGGCGGCTTCGAGCACGTCACCGGGGATCGCCTGGAGACCTGCGAGCAGGATGACCATCACGAAGCCGAGGTCCTTCCACGCCGAGGCGAGGATGACCGAGGGCATCGCCCACTGCGGGTCGGTCCACCACCCGGGGGCCGTCATGTCGGTCCCGAAGAGCCCGTTGATCCCGTCGAGCACCGGCTGGACGAGCTGGTTGACGAGGCCGTTGGACGGGTTGAGGAGCCACTGCCACACGAGGGCCACGACGACCCAGCTCGTGATGACGGGCAGGAAGTAGGCCGCGCGGAAGAACGTGCGGCCCTTGAGCGCGCGGTTGAGCAGCATGGCCAGGCCCAGGCCGCCCACGTAGACGAGGGGCAGGTAGCCCAGGATGTAGAACAGGGTGTTCCCGAGGACCCGCCAGGTGTCGCCCGAGGTCAGCAGGTCGGCGTAGTTGTCGAGGCCGACCCACTTCATGGGCGAGACGAGGTTCCAGTCGTGCAGGCTCACCCAGAGCGAGTTCACCATGGGGGCGAGCGTGAACACGACGAGCGGGACGGCGCTGGGGAGCAGGAAGAACAGGACCCACCCCCGGTTGCGCCACCGCGACCGTGAGGATGTGCTCTGTCGCTGCCGGGTCGGGCGCTTCGGCGCTGCCGCCCGTGGCGGCGCCGTGGCGGGGACGGACATCACTGTCTCCTCGTGGGGGTGAGGGCCGGCGAGCTGCCGGCGTCGGTCTGCATGCGGGCGACGACGAGCCGCCCCTGCTCGCCCGACGCGCCCGCGGCGTCGAACGGGGTGGCCAGGACGAGGGCGGCGGCGCCCAGGGCCCACTTGTCGTCGGCCCAGGGCTCGACGACGAACGGGATGGCCCGGCGGGAGGGCAGGAGGTGTGCCCGGAACGTCTTCTCGAAACCGCTCTGCCAGTGGGGCCAGGCGGCGATGCCCTCGCCGAGGAGGACGACGAGCTCGGGGTCGAGGATGTGGACGACGCCCGCGAGCGTGCGGCCGAGCAGGCGTCCTGCCTCGTGGTAGAGGTCCTGCGCGGCCTGGTCGCCCGCGTCGGCGCGGGCCACGAGGTCGGCGACCGTCCCGTCGGGCCCGATGATGCCCGCGGCGATCGCGCGGGTACGCAGGGCGTCGTCGCCGATGTACGCCTCGAGGCACCCGTGGTTGCCGCACTCGCACAGCGGTCCGTCCTCGGTCACGGGGAAGTGGCCGATCTCGCCGGCCCCGCCCGCGGCGCCGCGGCGGATGGTGCTGTCGACCACGAGCCCCGAGCCGATGCCGCGCCCGATCGTCAGGACGAGGAACGACGCGTGCTCGCGCCCGGTGCCGTACAGGTGCTCGGCGACGGCCAGGGTGTTGACGTCGTTCTCGACGAGGACGGGCACGCCCAGCGTGTGGCGCAGCGAGGCGCCGACGGGGACCGCGGTCCAGCCGAGCGTCGGGGCGGTCACGACCCCGGAGGCCTGGGCGTCGACCGAGCCGGGGATGCCGATCCCGACGCCGAGGACCGGGCCGTCCTCGGCCGCGAGGACGTCGCGCAGGAGATGTCCGAGGGCGTCGAGCGCATCGGGGCGGCGGGGGTCGAACGGGTGCGACGACTGCGAGAGCGCCTCGCCGTCGAAACCGACCGACACGATCGCGACGTGGTCGGCCGTGACCTTGGCCCCGATCGCGCGGGGGGCGGGTGCGCTGCTCAGCCCGAGGAGGCGGGCGGGGCGCCCGCCCTGGCTCGGTACGGTCTCGAGCTCGACCAGGAGGCCTCGCTCGACGAGGTCCTTGGTGATCTGGGTGACCGTCGCGGGGCTGACACCGAGCTCGCGGGCGATGGCCGCACGGCTCCTGGGGCCTCGCGTTCCGAGGAGCGCGAGCGTCGCGGCGGCGCCGTGGTCGCTTCGAGCGGTGGTGGTCGGCACCGGAGAACTCCTTTGTTCGGGACTATCTTTAGCCACAAACTAAGTCCGCATGCCGAGACGTGTCAAGCGTGTGAGTCGCCGTGGCGGATGGGCGTTCGGTCCCCGCGGGCCATACCCTGGCGGACATGGACACCGAAGAACGTCTGGCCGTCTTCCTCGACTACGACAACCTCGCGCTGGGCGCGCGCGACCACCTGGGCGGGATGACCTTCGACTTCAAGCCGATCGCCGACGCGCTCGCCGCGCGTGGTCGCGTCGTCGTCCGCCGCGCCTATGCCGACTGGTCGTACTTCGACGAGGACCGCCGCTCCCTGACCCGCCACCAGGTCGAGCTCATCGAGATGCCCCAGCGCATGGGGGCCTCGCGCAAGAACGCGGCCGACATCAAGATGGTCGTCGACGCGATCGAGATGGCCTTCGAGCGTGAGTACATCTCGACCTTCGTGATGTGTACAGGGGACAGCGACTTCTCTCCCCTCGTGCACAAGCTGCGCGAGCTCAACAAGCGCGTGATCGGGATCGGCGTCGAGAACTCGACGTCCAAGCTGCTGCCCCCGGCGTGCGACGAGTTCCTCTTCTACGACCGCCTCGAGGGCGTCGAGATCCCCGACGAGCCCGTCGAGCGCAAGCGGTCCTCGAACAGCTCGAACCGCAGCGCTGCCCGCAAGTCGTCGAGCCGCTCGTCGGGCTCGGGCTCGGGCGCCGGCTCGTCGAGCAAGGCCGCGGCCGCCCCCGCTCCCGAGGCCGCGACGACGCCCGCCGCCGACGTGCCGCCGGTCGCCGAGAGTGCTCCCGAGCCGACCCCCGTCCCGCTGGACGTCGAGGCCGAGCTCGAGTCCGCCGTCGGGCACGGGGCGTCCTCCGCCTCGGAGGACGAGGACCTCGCGGTCCTCGTCGCGCAGACCCTCGCGGACCTGTCGAGCTCGTCGAGCGGAGCCGTCGTCGCCTCGACGCTCAAGCGCACGCTGCTGCGCAAGGACCCCACGTTCAGCGAGGCCGACTACGGCTTCCGCAACTTCGGCGAGTTCCTTCGCTACCTCGAGGAGCGCGGCGTCGTGCAGCTCAGCGCGGGCCCCGCCACGGGCGACCCCGAGGTCTCGCTGCCCGAGCGCGGGCACGCGGGCGACGACTTCGCGCTGCTGCGCACCGTCGTGGGCGAGCAGGGCGACTCGGTGCCGCTGTCGGGCCTCAAGAACCAGCTCCGCAAGAAGCGCCCCGACTTCAGCGAGAAGGCGCTCGGCTACCGCAGCTTCCTCCAGTTCTGCAAGGCCGCGCAGACCGCGGGCGCGATCGACCTGCGCTGGGACGACGACGCCGACGACTACCTCGTGTCGGTCGCCACGCGCTGACCCTCCGCCCCGAAAGGGCACGCCCGGCCGCTAGGCTCCGGGCGTGCCCTTTCGACGACGAGAGCAACCCCGCCAGATCGCCTTCGAGGCGGTCGACGACCTGGACGACGGCGACGACCTGCTCGCGCCGCGGCCCTCGCGTCCCGGAGCGCCCTCCGGCCGGCCTGACACCCCGCCCGACGGCGCCGCGCCCGTCGCGGCCGACGGCGCCGGCGCGAGCGGTGGCGAGGACGGCATCGTCCCGGCTCCGCGCGACCCGAGGGCGCACCGCCGCCGACGCCTCGTCGTCACCGGCGTGGCCGGGGCCCTCGTGCTCGTCCTCGGCGGGCTCACCGCGCTGGACGTGGTCCGTGCACGGCAGGCCGACGCGTTGCTGCGGACGGCGCCGGGCGGGGTCGTCGGGCTGACGCAGCCGCCCGAGGAGGTCTGGAGCGTGGACACCGGGGAGACGTGGCCCGCGTTCGTCGACGACCTCCTCCTGCTGGGTCTCGAGGACGCCCTCGTCGCCCACGACCTGTCCACGGGCAAGCTGTCGTGGCGCCGGGAGGAGCTCGCAGGGTTCCGTTGCGGCACGATGGGCCCGGCCGCAGGGCTCCCCTCCAGGACCTCGTTCATCACGTGCCTGGGCGGCGGCGGACCGGTCGACGTCTTCCCCCGCGAACCGTCCACGACGGTCGCCGTCGTGGGCTCCGACGGCGAGGTGCTCGCCCGACGCGACCTGGATCCGTCGCGCGGAGCCTCCGAGGTCCTGCCCGACGGCGACCTGGTCCGGGCGGTCCGAAACGGCGCCGACCTCGTCATGACGGTCGAGGACGCGCGGACCGGCGAGGCCCGGTGGACGAGGACGGTCCCCCAGGTCGAGCCCGGTGAGGGCCCCGGGCCCTGCGAGCTCACGCAGGAGGACGGGTCGACGGTCGAGGACCGGGAGTCCTTGTACTTCCTCAGCCTGGCCGGTGTCATCTCGGTCGTGGGGTGCGGCGTGGACGCGTCGCTCACGGAGCAGGGAGAGATCCTGAGCGGCGCCGACCAGGGATTCACCCGGCTCCTGCGTGACGGGCGGCTCGCCCGTACCTCACGGGACGGCAGGGAGACGGACGTCCTGGACAAGGAGGGCACGCTGCTCTGGTCCACGGGGGACGTCGTCACCGAGCCGCTCGCGACGGACGGCACCGCGCCACCCCTCCTGTTCACGCAGGGTGGCTCGGGGTTCACCGCGATCGACGCGGGAGGGCGCGAGCTCTGGTCCTTCCCCCGCTACGCCACCCGGGTCCTCCTCGTGACGAAGGACCTGACGGTCGTGGCGTCCTACCCCGGTGCGGTGGCGATCGACAACGCGACAGGAGAGGAGGTCTGGACGTGGAACGCCTCCGAGAGCGGGGGATCGTCGACCAGCGACGTGACCGCGGCCTTCGCCGGCCGCGGTGCACTGACGGTCGTCGTCGACGTCGAGCCGGTCGAGGGGACGCGGTGGACCTCGATCGACCTGGCCGACGGCAGCGGGCGGTGGACCACGACCATCCCGGGCGAGGCCTACGCGTTCATGGCCGTCGGGGGGAAGCTCGTCAGCGCGGCAGACGGGAGGGTCGCGGGTCTCGGCTGACGCGATAGCGATCGCGAGGGCGTCGGACAGAGCGCCCTGCCCGTGCGCAACGAACCACGCCCCCTGAAAATTCGTGCACCGCCGGGCGTTCTCCCTGGCACCCCGGGCCTCGTCCCACCGCTCCGCACCCGGGCGGGGGCCCCGCCGTCGGGCCTGGCTGCACGTCGGTGCACAATGTACGGATGACGTACCGGGTGCTGAAGCTGATCCTGTCGCTCCTGGCCTTCACGCTGCTGAGGCCACGGGTGACCGGCCTCAACAACATCCCGCGGCGCGGACCCGTCATCCTGGCGAGCAACCACCTGTCGTTCGTGGACTCGCTCCTCATCCCCATCGTCGCCCCGCGCCACGTCACGTTCCTCGCCAAGGCCGAGTACTTCACGGGCACCGGGCTCAAGGGACGCGTCTCCCGCTGGTTCTTCACGACCCTCGGCCACATCCCCGTGCAGCGCGACGACCCGCGCGCCGGGCAGCGCTCGCTCGAGGACGCGCTCGAGGTGCTCAACCGTGGCGGCGCGTTCGGGATCTACCCCGAGGGCACGCGGTCACGCGACGGCAAGCTGCACAAGGGGCACACCGGCGTCGCCTGGCTCGCGCTCGCAGGCCACGCGCCGATCGTGCCCGTCGCGATCCAGGGCACCGACAAGGTCCAGCCCGTCGGCTCGCGCCTCCCGCGCATCCACCGCGTGACCGTCCAGTTCGGGGCGCCCATCGAGCCCGCACGCCAGATCACGTCGGGCAAGCCCGCGCAGGCCCGCCGCGAGCTCACGGAGCAGGTCATGGACTCGATCCACGCGATGAGCGGCCAGCAGCGCGCGAGCTGATCCTCGCCTCTCGCCCGACACCGGTCGCAGGTCGGCCGGGACACGCCCGTTCCTGAGAAGGACGTGCAAGACCCGTCCCGCCGTGATGTGCTCGGGGGAGGGCCACGTGTCCCAGGGATCGCGCCCGGCGGGTCCGCCCGCCGCCGCCGCGCCCCGAGGGCGTCCGACTTGACCTCAACCACGGTTGAGGTCCTAGCGTGGCCGACACCGATAGAGAGGACTCACCATGGCTGTCTACACCCTTCCCGAGCTGTCGTACGACTACGGCGCACTCGAGCCCCACATCTCCGGCCGCATCATGGAGCTGCACCACTCCAAGCACCACCAGGCCTACGTGACCGGCGCCAACACGGCACTCGAGAAGCTCGCCGAGGCCCGCGACTCCGGCGACCTCGCCGCGGTCAACCTCCACGAGAAGAACCTCGCGTTCAACCTCGGCGGACACGTCAACCACTCCGCGTTCTGGACCAACCTCTCCCCCGAGGGCGGCGGCGAGCCCACCGGCGACATCGCCGCAGCCATCGCCGAGGACTTCGGCTCGTTCGAGAAGTTCAAGAAGCACTTCGCCGCCGTCGCCGCAGGCGTCCAGGGCTCGGGCTGGGCCATCCTGGCCTGGGACACCCTCGGCAAGAAGCTCATCATCGTCCAGCTCTACGACCAGCAGGGCAACATCGCCCTGGGCCTGGTCCCGATCGTCCTGCTCGACGTCTGGGAGCACGCCTACTACCTCGACTACCAGAACGTGCGCGCCGACTACGTCACCGCCTGGTGGAACCTCGTCAACTGGGCCGACGCCGACGCACGCCTCGCCCGCGCCCGCACCCAGGGCGAAGGCCTCATCATCCCCGCCTGACCCTCGTGACCGGTGCCGGGCGTCGAGCGCCCGGCACGACGAGACCCGCGTGAACGGGAAAGGCCCCGGCACTGCGGCGCGCACCTTGCGCGACGCTGCCGGGGCCTTCCTGCGGGCAGCCAGAACCCTCCAGAAAGGTGGTCCGCCGTGACCTATGTGATCGCTCAGCCTTGTGTGGACGTGAAGGACAAGGCGTGCATCGAGGAGTGTCCGGTGGACTGCATCTACGAGGGCAAGCGGTCGTTGTACATCCATCCGGACGAGTGCGTGGACTGTGGTGCGTGCGAGCCGGTGTGTCCGGTGGAGGCGATCTACTACGAGGACGACGTGCCCTCGGAGTGGAGCGACTACTACCGGGCGAACGTGGAGTTCTTCGACGACCTGGGGTCGCCGGGTGGTGCGGCGAAGATGGGCATGATCGAGAAGGACGACCCGATGATCGCGGCCCTGGCCCCGCAGGCCTGAGCAACGCGAGCCGCCCGTCCTCAGCCCTGCGGCTCGACCGGTCCGCCCGGGTCCGTGCCGCCCGCGACGAGGTCGCCACAGCTCGTCTCCTGCGCCGTGACGACGACGGGGTCGGTCGCCGCAGCCCCCTCGGCGACGGTCTCTGCCTGGCCGTTCGTCGCGGTCCGCGCTGCCGCGTCGAGGTCGATGAACGTGCGTTCCACGGTGTACGTCGAACCGTCGGACGAGGTCGCGTCCAGCCCGGCCAGGTGCAGCACGCCGTCCACGGCCGTGCAGCCGACGCCGGTCCCGAACCCGCTGAACCCCTTGTCGAACGTGTACGGCTGGCCCTGCGCGTTCTGCGTGACCGTCACGGCGCAGTCCGCCACCGAGAGCAGCAGCACCTCGCGACCCACGTCGACGAGCGCGATCGGCGCCTCGCCGCCGCCGGCCGCGACGAGGTTGACGATCGCGCTCGCCGGGACGGGGCTCGCGGACGTGACGGGGGCGGAGAACGTCGCCCCTGAGGCCGTCGTGATGCCGAACGTCCTGTCGGCGCCGCCGGTGAGCCAGGCGGTGTCGGGGCGGCCGTCGCCGTCGACGTCGACGGTCTGGTGCGTGTCCGCGCCCGCGGGCACGCCGGTCCCGGTCGCGGCGCAGCCCGTGGTGGGCGAGGTCGTGGTGGTCGTGGTCTCCGGGGTCGGTTCGTCGGAGGGGGCCTGCGAGCCCACGGTGGCCGGCGGCGTCGGGGCGGGAGAGGCGGCGGCGTCTCCGTCCGCGTCACCGCGGGTCGCGAGCCAGATGCCGACCGCCACGATCGCGAGGAGCACGAGCCCGCCCAGCGCCCACCACCACGCGCGGTTGCCCGGCGGTTCGGCCGGTCCGCCGGGAGGCGGCTCGCCGGGTCCCCCGGGCGGCGTCGAGGCTCCCGTGGCGGAGAACGGGTCCGGGGCGTTCGGGATGGGTTCGGCGGGTGGGACGCTGCCGCCGGTGATGCCGCCCGGCGCCGGGAAGGCGGGCCTGATCGGTTCGGTGGGGCCCTGCTCGCCTGCTGGGCCTGGTCGCTCCTCGTCGTCGGTCATGCCTCCAGCGAAACATCTCGTGACGCACGGGGCATCCGGGACGTCTCGCGCGTCGCGGGCACGGGCCGTGCTCAGCGCAGGGCGCGTCCGAGCGCCCGGGCGAGCGCTCCGCCGTCGGGCCCGCCAGCCGTGGGGACGCCGTGCGCCGGGCGCCGGGGGCGGCGCGATCCCGGCGCGGCGACCGTCCCGAGGAAGGCGCCGCCGCTGCGGCCCGACGACGGCGCGGGAGGCTCGTGGGCGAGGATCTTCTGCGCGGGGCTGAGCTGGCGGATGCCGATCGCGGCCACGTGCGTCGGGTGGCGCGTCGCGGCCGCGTCGTAGATCTCCGGGTCGTGCTGGCCGTCGTCGCCGAGCAGGAGCCAGCCGACGTCGGGTAGCTCGCGCACGAGCCGGTCGATCGCGTTGCCCTTGTGCTCCTGCCCGCTGCGGAACCATCCTGTCGCGGTGGGACCCCAGTCGGTCAGCAGGAGGGCCCCGGGCGGGAAGCCGTTGCGGTCGAGGAAGCGTTCCAGGTTCCCCGCGGAGTTCCACGCGCCGTTGGACAGGTACACGAAGGGGGCATCCGGGTGGACAGAGGCGATGCCCTGGTACAGGTCGGCCATGCCGGGCACCGGGCGCCGCTCGCTCGCGTGCATACCGAACGTGTTCCACACCGCGCGCAGCAGGCTGGGGACCATGGTGATCATGACCGTGTCGTCGATGTCGCTGATGACGCCCAGTCGCCGCCCCGGCCCGACCACGAAGACCCGCGCCGTCGCGACGGCACCGCTCGCCGTGGCGAGCTGGACGTCGTGCCACCCCGGGGAGAGCGCGACGTCCAGCATCCCGTCCACGTACCCGTCGCGGTCGGCGGGCAGGTCCGTCACCAGTCGTTCCTCCTGGCCCGACCCGTCGGTCCGCGTGACCGACGCACGGACCACCTCGCCCGGCGCGGAGACCGTGAGGTAGTTGCGCCAGCCGCGCCGGTTCCACACCAGGTCCGTCCGGCGGTGCGGGCGGCTCAGCAGCACCCGCGCCAGCACGCGCACCGAGCCCTCGTTGCCGTAGCCGACGTACGCCTCGATGCGCGGGGTCCAGCCCCGGGCCCGCAGGAACTTGACCGCGGCCGCACGGATGCGGTCCTCGAGGCGTGCCGAGAGGTGCAGCCGCTCCACCGGGGGAGTCGGGGAGGGGAGGTGCGTCTGGTGCATGGGATCCGCTCGTCGAAGGTGCTGGTCTCCCACCTTGGCACAAGGACGCCGGCTTCATCGGCTGAACCGGGAAGAACCCGCTGGTCAGGAGGTGCGGCGGCCGCAGACGCGGCACGTGCCGCGGCGCCGGGTCGCGTAGGCCCAGGTCGCGACCCCGAGGGCCACGCTCCACAGGGGCCAGAGCACGCCAGGACCGAATGCAGCCCAGTTGACCAGGACCTCTGACGGGGACATCTCCAGCAGACCCTTGATCATGGAGAGGCCGGCCGGAAGGATCGCGACCGTGACGACCGAGGCGGGAACGACCGCGAGCGCGACCGGGACCCGTCGTCCCGCGAGGCCCGGGATCCAGCGAGGGAAGACCTCACCCCACCGTTGCACGAGGCCGAGCGTCAGCACGGCACCCACCAGGGCGAAGAGCGAGAGCCCCACTGCGGGGGCGACCAGCTCGCCCGCGTCCTGCTCGTACATCTCGGGGTCGAGCCCGAGCGGATATCCCAGGACCCAGATCAGCCGGGTGACGGCATACAGGCACGGGATGATCGCTGCGACGAACACGGCGGGTCGACCCCAGGCCACGATGCCCGACGGTCGCGCGGAGTCCTGACCGGCCGGTGCCGGTGCGTGGTGGTCAGCCGGAGGGTCCAGGCGTCCGCAGACCTCGCACGCCCCGCTGGTGCGCCGGACGAAGAGCGTAGTCGTGACCGCGAGGAGGACCAGGGCGACGAGCACACCGAGCTGGAGCAGGAACGCCGGTGCGACGTACTGGTCGAAGGCCTGCGCGAGCTCCGGGTCGAACGGGGCCCGGACGAGGACGACGGGGAGATACCCCATGCGGGCCAGAAGGCTGGTGTCGGCGAACAGGACGCCGGCGGATGCGGCGAGCACGGAGACCGAGACCGCCACGGCGCGCACCCGGCCGGTCGTCGGTCGGTCGGACCGTGACGTCATCCAGGCGGCGTGCGCCGCCCCGACCAGTCCCAGGATCGCGAGAGCCGCGGTCAGGCTGCTGCTCGGGACGGACTCGACGATCGTCCCCGCCGCGTCCGGCGTCGACGCCCCGACGGGCAGGTTCCGCCCCGTGAGGACGGCGACGAGGGCGGTGAGGGCCCCGGCGAGCCACCACGCGATCGTCACGGGAGGGACCCAGCGCGGCCAGCGGGGGGCCGTCGGCCGGCGCGTTCCCGGCAGGGGAGGTGCGGCCCCGGTGCCACCCGGTCGAGGGTCGCCACGCCGATCCGTGCCGGGTCGGGCGGTGGTCGTCGCGATGCCGGTCGTGTCGATGTCTTCCACGGTCGCTCCTCGGGGAGTGTCGCCGGCTGTGCCCGGCGAGCTGTCCCTTCAGGCTCGTCGGTGACGGCCGGGCTCGGATCACCCGCGACGGGGAACGGGGTCCCCCGTGCGGGGGAACCCGCTCGCTAGAGGGCGGGGCGGACGAAGCCCGACTCGTAGGCCGCGACCACGGCTTGCGTGCGGTCGCGGACCCCGAGCTTGCCCAGCAGGTTCCCCACGTGGGTGCGGACCGTCTCCACCCCGAGGAACAGCTCGCTCGCGATCTCCAGGTTGGACCTTCCGGTGGCCATGAGGCGCAGGACCTCGCCCTCGCGCTCGGAGAGCCGGGCCGAGCGCAAGGCGTCCCCGCGAGCAGGATGAGCGGTCGCCAGCCGGCGCACCGCGTCAGGGAAGAGCAGCGACTCCCCGAGCGCCACGACGCGCACCGCCTGGGCCAGGTCCTGCGGGCGCGCCCGTTTGAGCAGGAAGCCGTGAGCGCCGGCGCGCAGCGCGTCGAGGACGTGGTCGTCGTGCTCGAACGTCGTCATGACGAGCACCCGAGGAGCCGGGTCGCGGGCCACGATCGCGCGGGTCGCAGCGATCCCGTCGACCTGCGGCATGCGGACGTCGAGGAGGACGACGTCGGGTCGGGTCGCCGTGACGGCTCCCGGTACCTCGACACCGTCCGCCGCCTCCCCGACCACCTCGATGTCGGGCTCGGCGTCGAGGATCACGCGCAACCCGGCCCGCACGAGCGGCTCGTCGTCGACGACCAGGACACGCACCACGTCGAGCCCTCCGGCGGGGGGACGGTCGCCCTGCCTCACGAGGTCGCCACCCGGCTCTCCGGCTCGTCCTCCACGACGGGCCACGACGCGCGCACGACCCACGCTCCGCCGTCGGGCCCCGCGACGAGCGTGCCGCCGAGCGCCGTCACACGCTCGCGCATGCCCGCCAGGCCGTGGCCACGCCGTTCCTCCGGCGCCCCACGCCCGGGCGACCACGGGTTGCGGACCTCGATGCCGAGGTCGGTGGCGCGCACGACCCGGACCGCGACCGGCGCCCCCGGAGCGTGCCGCAGCGCGTTGGTGAGGGACTCCTGGGCGACCCGGTAGACCTCGCGGCCCACCTCGTCCGGCGCCCGTCCCACGTCCCCCACGAGGACCAGCGTGACGTCCGCCCCCGCCTGGCGGGCGCGTTCGACGAGGGTCGTGAGGTCGTCGTGCTCGAGCGACCTCTCGCGCCCCGGCGCAGGGGCCGACCCGGGGTTGCGCAAGCGCCGCAGCAGGTCGTCCAGCTCGGCCATGGCATGGCGTCCCGTCTCCTCGATGGCTGCCAGCGAACGGCGAGCCGCCGCAGGGTCGGACTCCAGGGTCCGCGCCGCAGCCGCAGCCTGCAGCACGGTGATCGTCAGGGCGTGACCGACGCCGTCGTGCACGTCCTGCGCGAGGCGGTTGCGCGCGACCAGTCGTGCGGTCTGCGCCTCGAGCTCGGCGATCCGCTCGCTCTGGTCCGGGCCCAGCAGCACCGGCGCCGCCGACCGCAGCACCGCCCGCGCCCCGACCACGACGTAGGGCAGGGCGACGAGGACGAGGAGCGCGAGCAGGAGACGCAGGGGCGGGTGCGCCAGCCAGGCCGGCAGCCAACCAGGCTCGAGGAAGGGGCGCGTCCCGAACAGCGAGAGCAGAAGGTCGAGCACGAGCGGGACGACGACCAGCAGCGAGACGACCACGACCAGACCGAGCACGAGGTGGAGCGTGAACCACGCCGCGCCCCGCCACCGAGCGGTGGGGCTCGGCCGGTCCGACGGGGTCTGGACGTCGACGTCGAGCAGGGTGCGCGCCGCGAGCACCTCGACGGTCCGGACCGGGGCGAGGAAGGGTGGCGCCGCGGCGAGCGTCGTCGCCACGACGGCGAGCGCTGCCGTCGTAGGAGTCGCGGTCTGCGGGTCTGCGAACATCTGCACGAACCCCTCGATCAGCAGCCCGTACGCTCCGGCGACGAGCCCACCGACGACCAGGAACACTCCCGCCCTGACCGTGGCCCCCGACCTCAGGGGCGCGACGAGAGAGCGCAGCGACACACGTGGTCTCGATGCGCCACTCGCTGCCTCGGGGGACGAGCCGGACATCTCGACATCATGTCAGCCGTGGGTCCGCGCCGCTCCTGGGGACCAGGCCCGGCCGGCTGTGTCTGGTCGCGGCGAGACGGACCGCTCTCGGCACTCGATGACCCGGACCGCTTTCAGCACTCGATGACCCGGACCGCTTTCAGCACTCGATGACGTTGACCGCGAGGCCGCCCGTCGACGTCTCCTTGTACTTGGTCGACATGTCGAGGCCCGTCTGTCGCATGGTCTCGATCACGGTGTCGAGCGAGACGACGTGCGCGCCGTCGCCCTGCAGGGCGAGCTTGGCGGCCGAGACCGCTGTGCACGCCGCGATCGCGTTGCGCTCGATGCACGGGACCTGGACCAGACCGCCGACCGGGTCGCACGTGAGGCCGAGGTTGTGCTCCATCGCGATCTCCGCAGCGTTCTCGACCTGCGCCGGGGTGCCGCCGAGCACCGCGCAGATGGCTCCCGCCGCCATGGAGCAGGCCGAGCCGACCTCGCCCTGGCACCCGGCCTCCGCACCGGAGATCGAGGCGTTGCGCTTGTAGAGGGCGCCGATCGCTCCAGCGGTGAGCAGGTAGGTGCGCATGGCCTGGCGCGTGGCCTTCTCGTCGGCCGCGAGGTCCGGGTGGATGCGCAGGAAGTGGCGTCCGACGGCCGGGATGATCCCGGCCGCGCCGTTGGTGGGCGCCGTGACGACGCGGCGCGCGTCGGCGTTCTCCTCGTTGACCGCCATGGCGTAGGCCTGGAGCCACTCGATCGACAGGTCGGAGGCGCCGTCGGCCTCCGCGGCCTCGAGCTTCTCGCGCTGCGCCCGCGCCCGACGGCGGACCTTGAGCCTCCCCGGAAGCATGCCGTGGCGGTCGAGCCCCGCGTCCACGCACTCGCTCATGGTGCGCCAGATCCGGTCGAGCCCCGAGCCGACCTCCGCGGCGGGGCGCAGCGACACCTCGTTCTCCCACGCGGTCTCGGCGATGCTGCGCCCTTCGAGCGTGCAGGACGCGAGGAGCTCGGCGGCGTTGGCGAACGGGTGCGGGACGTCCGAGGGCTCGGTCGCGGGGTCGATCGGTGCGCCCGCGAGCTCGGCCGCGTGCTGGGCCTCCTCGTTCGCCGCGGCGGCCTCGAGCTCCTGCTCGGTGAGGACGAAGCCCCCACCGACCGAGTAGTACACCTGCTCGGCGACCACGTCGCCGGCTGCGTCGAGGGCCGTGAAGCGCATCCCGTTGGGGTGGCCGGGCAACCGGGTGAGCGGTGCGAGGCGGACGTCCGCGGTCGCCATGGTCACGACCCTGCGGCCGAGCAGCCGGACCTCGTGCCCCTCGCCCAGGCGCTCCCAGCTCCCCGGGACGTCGTCGGGGTCGCACGTCTCCGGGTCGAGCCCGCGCAGGCCCGCGACGACCGCGTCCGGTGTCCCGTGGCCGATCCCCGTCGCGCCGAGCGAGCCGCACAGCACGACCTTGACCGCCGTGACCTGGTCGAGGGCCCCTTGCTCGTCGAGAGCGCGCGCGAAGGTGGTGCCTGCGCGCATGGGGCCGACGGTGTGCGAGCTCGAGGGTCCGATGCCGACCGAGAAGAGGTCGAGGACGCTGACGTACGAGGACATGGTCCTCATGATCGCATCCTGTCTCAGAAGATGGAACCGTTCTGCTATAGCAAAGACTCGCCGGTCACGACCGGGCACGTTGCCAGGTGGTCGTCCACGAGCCCGCACGCCTGCATCGCCGCGTAGGCCGTCGTCGGGCCGATGAAGCGGAAGCCCTCCTTCTTGAGCGCCTTGGCCAGGGCGACCGACTCGGGGGTGCTGGCCGCGAGGTCCGCAAAGGTCGCGGGACGCGGACGGTCGACGGGAGTGCCGCCGTCGGGCGCGCGCGAACCCCCCGGGGCGAACGACCAGACGAGCTCGTCGAGGGTCCGACCCTGCTCGTGCAGCGCGAGCAGGGCGCGCGCGTTGGAGATCGTGGCCTCGATCTTCATCCGGTTGCGGATGATCGAGGCGTCCTGGAGCAGGCGCTCGACGTCCTCCTCGGAGAACTGTGCGACGACCTCCGGGTCGAAGCCCGCGAACGCCTCGCGGAACGCGGGGCGCTTGCGCAGCACGGTGATCCACGCGAGGCCCGACTGGAAGGCCTCGAGCGCCAGCCGCTCGAACAGCGCCTCGTCCCCGTGGACGGGGACCCCCCACTCGGTGTCGTGGTACTCCTCGTAGAGCGCGTCGCCGTCGCCGAAGCAGCGGGCGCCCGCGGGGGGAGAGACGGGCGAGTCGGCCGGTGCGGCGAGCGGTGCCGTGGGTTCGGGGACGTGCTGGCCGGTGGCCTCGGTCGTGGGCATGGCGCCCACTCTTCCGCACGGCACCCACGCGTGGTGTGCGGCGCGGTCGCCCTGTGGGGACCGCGCGCGTCCAGGCGTCTGTGGACGGCCTGATCCACAGGCCCTGTGGATCAGGCGTCGGTGACCGCCGGGAGCTGCTGCTCGGCGATCGCGCGCAACGCCTGGAGGTGCGCGGCGAGAGCGGCCCGCCCGGCAGGCGTGAGGGCGGCCCACGTCCGCGGGCGGCGGCCCACGCGGTCCTTGGTGATCGCGACGTAGCCCGCGTCCTCGAGCACCGTGAGCTGCTTGGAGAGCGCCGAGTCGGACACCTCGATCGCGTCGCGCAACGACCTGAAGTCGGCCTTCTCGACCCCGGCGAGCGCCGCGACGACCGAGAGCCGGACGGGGGAGTGGATGACGTCGTCGAGCCGGTGGCGGGGGTGCGTCTCGGTCATGCCTCCAGCTCCTCGCGGCGGGGCCACAGGGCGGCGACGAGCATCGGGAGGGCGGTGGCCAGTGCGGCGGGGAGCCAGTAGCCCAGGTTGCCGGCCTGCCCCGGCAGGCCGAGGGTGAGCGCCGCGCCGTAGAGGACGGCCCAGAGGAGGACGGCGAGCAGGTAGCGACCGTTCAGGCTGCGGGCCCGGATGCCCTGGCGGGCGGCCCAGATCGCGACCGTGCCGGCGAAGAGGGGGCCGATCAGGGAGCCGACGACGATGCCGGGAACGCCCCCGAGGCCGACGAGCAGCACCACGGCGATGGTCATGGCGGCCCAGGCGAGGAGCAGGCTCTGGAGCCAGCGGTGCCCGATGCCCGCTGTAGCCGCGGCGCTCCGGTTCGCGAGGTCGAGCGCGGCGGCGGCGTCCTGCGGAGTCGGGGCGGTGGGGGAGAGTGCGTCGTTGCTCATCTGTCCATCGAAGCATCTACTTTCCTGCTTGGCAAGTAAGTGCCAGGCGGACATCCTTGCGGGGCCGAGTCCCGGACGCAGAGCGAGGGCGGCGGGAGCCGCGTCCAGGTCGTGGACGCGGCCCCGCCACCCTCGAGAAGCGCGGCGTCACCGTCGACTGTGAGGCGCCGCGCGGGATCGCGCAGGTCAGCCGGTCAGATGGTGAGCCGGCGGCGCAACCCCAGTCCGATCCCGACGACACCGGCGAGCAGGCTCCCGCCCGCGATCGCCGACATGCCGAGCGAGAGCTTTCCGGCCGGGCTGTTCTCGACGTCCGACTTCATCTTGGTCGTGCCGTCCGAGATCTCGACCGTGCCGTCGGCGAGCGTGCCCGCACCGTCGGCCAGCGTCGAGCTGCCCTTCGCGAGCTCGCCCGCGCCGTCCGCGAGCGTCGTGGTGCCCGCGTGCAGGGTGCCCGCCCCCTCGGCGAGCGCGGTGTTGCCCGCCGCGAGCGTCGTCGCGCCGCTCGACAGGGCGTTGATGCCCGTGTGGAGGCTGAGCGACCCGTTCTCGAGCTTCGTGGTGCCCGCGAACAGGTCGCGCGCGCCCGTGGCGAGCTTCGCGTTGCCCGCGGCGAGGTCCTTGGCACCCGACTGCAGCTTGCCTGCGCCGGCGTCGAGCGCGGTCGCGCCCTCCGCGAGCCGGGTGGTGCCCTCCGCGAGCGCGAGCGCTCCACCGTTGGCCTTCGCCGCCCCTGCGGACAGCTGGGTCGCGCCGGTCGCGGCGCTCCGCGTCCCGGTGCTGAGCTCGCCGAGCTTCGTCTGGAGCTGGGCGGCCCCGGCCTGGACCTTCCCGATCTCGCCGTCGAGCGTCGTGACTCCGGCCGAGAGGGAGTCGACTCCCGCACCCAGCTTGCCGATCCCACCCTTGAGGGCTTGAGCGCCCGCGAGGAGCTGGGGCTTGTCCTCTGTCCCGGTCCCCAGGGCGAACTGGAGTCCGGCGGCGCCCGTCTCGAGCCTGGTCGCCCCCGTTGCCAGCGCGTCGAACGCTCCGGCCAGTCCCAGTACGCCGGGTTGCTCCGGCGTGCCGCCCTTGAGGGACGTGAGCTCGGTGGCCAGGTCCTGGAACGCCTTCTTGGCCACCGGGTCCGTCGTCGCGTCCGCGGAGGCCTGTGCCGACGCGGCGAGAGCGCCCAGCGTGGCGGCGGCCGTGCCCGCCTGCGCCTTGGAGGCTGTGGCCCCGTCGCGAAGTGTCGCGGCGTTGGCCGCCAGGGAACCTGCGCCGGCCCCCGCGTTCGACAGTCCCGTCGTGATGCGGTCTGCACCGACGTCGAGCTGGGCGACGCCGCCACGCAGACCCGTGACGGCGTCGCCGAGCTTCTGCTTGGCCCCCGCCCTGAGCTCACCCGACCCGGCGACCAGACCGCCCGACGCGGAGTGGATGGCCTCGGCGCCGGCGGCGGCCCGTGATGCGCCGTCGGCGAGGGAAGCTGCCCCGTTCTTGAGCTCGGCGGAGCCCGCCGCGAGCTGTGCGGAGCCTTCCGCCGCCGCGGCGGCCCCGGGCGCGAGCTCTGCGGTGCCGGCCCGCAGGTCGCTCGCGCCTGCGGCCAGCTTGTTCGCACCGGCCGAGGCGTCCGCGGCCCCCGGCGCGAGCTTGGCCGCTCCGGCGTTGAGCTCGTCGGCCCCGGCCGCGAGCTGTGCGGCACCGTCGAGCGCGGTCACGCTGCCGTCCGCGAGCTGGGTCGCCCCGCTGGAGGCCTGGGTGGCCCCGGTCGAGAGCTTCTTGGCCCCGTCCTCGAGGTCCTTCGAGCCGTCGGCGAGCTTGCCTGCGCCCTCCTCGGCGCGTTCGGCGCCGTCGGCGAGCTCGGCCGCGCCCGCTTCGAGGCGGGTGGCTCCGTCGTCGAGGCGCGTGGCGCCGTCGGCCACCTTGCCGTTGAAGATCAGCAGGTAGGCGACGAGCGCGACGACGGCGAGCGCCAGCACGACAAGGGCGCCGATGGTCAGGGCTGAGTGCGCGCGCGAAGGGCGCGGGAAGGCGTGGTTCGTCATGTGCGAGGGTCCTCTCGTGGCCGGCGTCGTTGCCGGTCTGACTCCGGAGTGCCCATCACCTTGATGCAACTCCGAGTATCAGATAAATCACCGTCGACGCTAGCAACGGCCACAAGAGGAAAGAAAGCAAGTATCTGATACTTCGAAAATCACAAGTTGGTAAAGGCCCGCCGCGGACGTCGCGACGGGCCTTTCGCCAGCGGCAGCAGCCGCAGCAGCCGCAGCAGCGGCACGAGCGGCAGAGCGCGCCTCGGCTCAGACCTCCAGGTTCGCGAACAGGACGCTCGCGAGCGCGAGCCCCACGACGAGGTTGAACACCGCGGCCGACCCGAACACCACGACCGGCTTCCACCCGGCCTCCCGGACCGCCGTCACGTTGAACTCCAGCCCGATCGACACGAACGCGACGATGAAGAACACCGTGCTCAGAGACTTGAGGATCGCGATGTCCGGTGCGGCGGCATCCGCCCCGACGGAGCTGACGTAGATCGTCGCCACGACCGAGGCGAGCAGGAACCCGAGCACGAACTTCGGGAAGCGCGTCCACAGCTCGCTCCACCGGGGAGCGGCGGCCCCCGCGACCCGGTCGACCCGGAACGCGAAGTATGCCGTGAGGGCGATCGCGACGACCCCGATCAGGGCGTTCTGGGTGGTCTTGACGATCGCGGCGACCTGCAGGGCCTCGTCCCCGGCCAGCGCTCCCGCGGCCGTCACGGCGGCCGTGGTGTCGATGTTCCCGCCGATCCACGCCCCGGCGACGGCGGGCGACAGGCCCAGCGCCTCGGACAGGGCAGGCAGGATGAAGATCGAGGGCAGGGCGAAGAGGATGACGAGGCTCGCCGCGTACGCGAGCTGCTCCTTCTTCGCCTGGACCGCCCCGGCGGCGCTGATCGCGGCGCTGACCCCGCAGATCGACACCGCGCTCGCGAGCAGCGCCCGGAGCTTGTCGTCGATGCCGAGGCGCCCGCCGAGCCACCAGGTGAACCCGAAGACGAGCGTGATGAGCAGCACGGCCTGCGCGATCGCCGGTCCGGCGGCCGAGACGACGAGCGACAGGTTGACCGTGGCCCCGAGCAGCACGAGCCCGGTCTTGATGAAGAACTCGGTCCGGAACGCCGCTGCCAGCCGGGAGCGCAGGCCCGTTGCCGACAGCACGGCGTTGCCGAGCAGCCCGAGCGCGATCGCGTACACCGGGTACTCCACGGACTTCGCGATGCCGCCGAGCGGTGTGTCGGCCAGCCACTCCGGGACGCTCTGCTCGAGGAAGCGGGCGGACCAGGCGAGGCCCAGGAGGACGACGAAGCCCGCCACCAGGTAGAGGGCGCCCGGTGAGCGCCCGTCCTGGACGACCGAGTCCTCGAGCGTCGCCCGGGGCGCCTCGCCGACGGGCGCCTCGGGGGAGCGGTCGCCATCCACGGCCGCCTCGCGGCGGGGTGTCGTGCTGGTGCCCGTGTCAGGGGTCGTGGCGCTCATCAGGGCACCAGCCCTTCGGGGATCAGGCCCAGCAGGCCGACGGCGACGATCGCGAGGCCTACGACGGTCGCCAGCCAGTCCTCGGAGACGTGGACGCGTCGGACGGCGTCCACGGTCACGGGCCGGGGGGCGGGAGCCGTGGCGGGCTCGACGGGCGGTGAGGCGGTCGGGGCGTGTTCCGCCCTGGCGGGCGGGACGGGGTTCTCGCGTGCGGGCATGGCAGGTCCTTCGGGTTCCGGCGTCGGGGGTGGGTGCGGCGAGGGCGACGACCGGCGCAGGGCTGCACGGCGTCGTCGCCCTACGGACACACCTGCGACGTACGGAAGATCTGCATGGCCGACAGGGTGGCGGTCACCGCCGACCGGGGCAAGAGGGTGTCCACCCTCCGGGAGAACGTGACGCCGTGTGAACGGGACGGACACGTCAGTCCTGGGCGAGAGCCCTCTCGAACGCATCCAGCAGCCGTTCGCCGAACAGCACGAAGCGCACGTCCACCACGCCCCGGTCCCCGCCCGCACCCCACGCGCGGACCACGGCCACCGCGACCCGCGCGACCTCGTCCCCGTCCCAGCCGTAGACGCCCGCGCTCACCGCGGGGAACGCGACAGACGTCGCACCGAGGTCCGCGGCCACGTCGAGCGAGCGCGTGAAGCACGACGCGAGCAGCGCGGGGTCGGTCTGGCCCCGGTGACGGTTCGGCCCGACCGTGTGGACGACCCACCGCGCCGGCAGGTCGAAGCCCGGCGTGGCGACCGCCTCGCCGACCGGGAGCCCCTCCGGCAGCGTCGTCCGTCGCAGCTCGCGGCACGCGTCGAGCAGCCGGGGACCGGCCGCGGCGTGGATCGCGCCGTCGACCCCGCCTCCCCCGAGCAGCGACGAGTTCGCGGCGTTGACGATCACGTCGACGTCGACGGTCGTGAGGTCTCCGAGCTCTGCGGACAGGTGCATCCGTCCATCCTCGCGCGGGTCGTGCTGCCCTGCGCGGACACGCAGAAGGCGGCCCGACGACGTCACGCGCGTGACGCCGTCGGGCCGCCTCCTCGAGGTGAGCCGGTCAGGTCACCAGACCTTGTCGCCCCGGATGACCACGTCCGAGCCGCCGTCGACGAAGACGACCTGACCGCACATGTGGCTGTTCTCCGGGGAGACGAGGAAGCGCAGGAGGTTCGCGGGAACCTCGGGGCCCATGATCCCGCCGAGCGGCATGGGGACGTGGGACTCGACGGCCTTGGTCGACTCCTCGGTCGCGAGCATCTCGGCGGTCATGCCGGTCTGGACGATGCCCGGGCCGATCGCGTTGAGGGGGATGCCGGCCCCGGCCCAGTCGGCGCTCGGCGCGGCGCGGCGCAGCCAGTGCGCGACCGCGGCCTTGCTGCTGCCGTAGATGATGTCGCCCGTGCCGGCCGCGGCGAGCTCGGCCGCGCGGGCCAGGGCGGCGGCCTCGTCGCCCGCGAGCGTGAGGTCGACGAGCTGGTCGTCGACCGGCAGGAGGCTCGCCATCGAGCACGTGACCGCAGCCCGCGGCGCGTCCGACCCGGCGAGGAGCGGGCGCAGGCCCTCGAGCGTCGCGAGGGCGCCGAAGTAGTTGACCGCCAGGGTGGCCGGGCTGCCGTTCGACAGGCCCGCGTTGGCGACGATCGCGTCGATCGTGCCACCGCTGAGCGCGGTGACCTGCTCGACGAGCCCGGCGCGGCCGGCGTCGGTCGTGAGGTCGACCGTGACGTCGGCGTCGCGCAGGTCCACGCCGATGACGCGGTGGCCGTCGGCCTCCAGCATCCCCTTGAGGGCCTTGCCGATGCCCGAGGCGGTTCCGGTGACGACGACGGTGCGCATGATGCCCTCCAGAGCAGCTGGTGCGGCCAGACCTTCCTGGCCGTCCCCTTCAGGTTAGGCCGCAGAACCGGGGAAAACGGGCGCCCGGGACCTCCGACGCGGTGATCGTGACGAAGGTCCCACCGGTGGTCCTGCTGTCGGCCGACCGCCTACCACCCGCCCGGCGCGAGGACCTTCCGGATGCGCTTCTCGCTCACGGGCCCGTCGGTCCCGAGCTGCTGCGCGAACAGCGAGACCCGGAACTCCTCGATGAGCCAGCGCGCCTCGTCGAGCTCGGCGAGGCGCCCCGGGTCTGCGGGGCCGGCCGCGTAGGAGGCACGCGCCTTGGCGTAGGCCTCCTCGACGTCGTGCACACGCCACGCGAGCTCGGCGTCGCGGTGCGGGTTGGTCGCGGCCTTCTCGATCCGGTACGACGCCGCCCGCAGGTAGCGGGTCAGGTGCGGCAGCCTGTGGGCCGGGGTACGGGACACGAAGCCCACGCCCACGAGCCCGGCGACCTGGTCACGCACGTCCTGGAGCGTGTTGAGCAGCGCGAGGCTGTTCGCCGAGCGGATCTGGCCGTCCAGGTCCCGTGCGGCCGTGAGCGCGGCGACGACGTGCCCGACGATCTGGTGCACCTCGTTCTCGAGGTGTCGCTTCACGAGGTCCCGCGCGGCGACGTACGACTCCGCGCTCCGGATCTGTACAGCGTCGGGCAGCGGCCCGTACTGCGAGGCCTTGGCGCCGGACGTGAGCGCGATGACGGCCGCGAGCTGCAGGTCGGCGACGAGCGCCTCGGTGTTCCGGTACGGGCTCGCGGCCATGGTCAGCGACTGCGTCCCGCTCCAGCGGCTCGTGACCCGCGCGGTCTGCAGGGCGGTCTCGCCGAGCAGCAGCCGCCGCACGCCGCGTGCGTGCTCGCGGTCCTGCGTCGAACGGTCGGCGAGGACGCGGAGCGCGACGGACGGCTTGCCCTTGGCGTCGACCTCCTCGACGAGCGCGGGGTACCCGCGCACGACCATGCCGCCTCCGGCGGGCGTCGACACGACCTCGGGCAGCACGCCGTCGGGAAGGCCCGTGGGCCACGTGGTGAGCCCGGTCGCCTCGGCGACGACCACGGAGGCCACGCCGCCGTCGGGCGCACTCGTCTCACCAGTACCCCCTGAGCCCTCACCAGGGCGACCGGCCGAAGGTGCGCCGGACGCGGGGAGGGGGGCGGCGGCGCCGGAGGGCGTGGCGGGGCTGGCGGGAGCGTCGCGAGGAACGAGCGACGCGGATGGTAGCCCTCGAGCCGCCGCCCCCCTCCCCGCGGCCTCCGCCCCAGCCGCCTCACGCAACGCCGCTCCGACCGCCCCCTTGACCGCCGCCCGCACCGCCGCCTGCGCCTGGGGCGCGAGGCGTCGTTGGAGCGAGACGAGGTCCTTGGACTCGTCGAGCACGACCTCGCCGCCGCGGCGTTCCTCGATGACGCGGAACGTCATGCGCAGGTGGGCGGGGAGGCGCTCGGTGCGGGCGTCGTCCCAGGCGTCGTCGGGGATGAGCACGTCGCGCAGGGCGCGGACGGCTCGGGTGAAGGCGACGTGGAAGGGCTCGGCCATGTCCCCGGCGCGGGTCACGTCCTCCCACGCGGGGGTGTTGTCGCGGAGCCAGGCGACGACGTCGCGCGCGACGTCGGGGGCGGGGACGAGCTGGACGCGCACGGGCTTGGGCAGCGAGCGGATGGTCGCGGTCGCGAGCTCGTCGAGGAGGCCGGGGACCATCCAGTCGAAGCCGTCGGGCACGACGCGGTTCAGCACGCTGATGGGGATGTGCACGGTCACGCCGTCCGCGTCCGTACCGGGCTGGAACTGGTAGGTCAGGGGGAGCGTGAGGTCGCCCTGGACCCAGGTCTCGGGGAACAGCGAGGTGTCGACGGACTCGGCGTCGGGTACGAGTTGTTCGAGCGTGAACGTGAGCAGGTCGGGGTCGCGGCGCTTGGCGGATTTCCACCAGGTGTCGAAGTGGCGGGCCGAGACGACGTCGTCGGGGATGCGCTCGTCGTAGAAGGCGAAGAGCACGTCGTCGTCGACGACGAGGCCGCGCTGGCGCGAGCGCGCCTCGAGCTCCTCGGCCTCCTCGAGCAGGCGGCGGTTCTCGTGGAAGAACTGGTGGTGCGTGGTCCACTCGCCCTGGACGAGGGCGTGGCGGATGAACATCTCGCGCGCGGCCTCGGTGTCGACCTTGCCGTAGAGCACGGTGCGGTCGGCGACGATGGGAACCCCGTAGAGCAGGACCTTCTCCTTGGCCTGCGCTGCGCCCTGCTTGGTGGACCAGTGCGGCTCGGAGTAGGTGCGCTTGACGAGGTGACCGGCGAGCTCCTCGGCCCACTCGGGCTGGATCTTCGCGACGTCGCGGCCCCATAGGCGGCTGGTCTCGACGAGCTCGCCTGCCATGACCCACACGGGGGGCTTCTTGGACAGGGGTGAGCCGGGGAAGATCGCGAAGCGGGCGCCGCGGGCGCCGAGGTACTCGTTGCGGGCCTGCTTCTTGGCCCGCTTCATGGCGAGCTCCTTCTGCGGGCCGCGCAGGTGCGCGACGGACGACGCCTTGACCTCGGTCGCCTCCTGCATGCCGATCTGCGAGAGCAGCCCGGCGAGCAGCGACTGGTGGATGGTGTCGTCGTCCCAGGTGAGGCGGCGCTCGACGGGCTGGTCGGTCGCCTCGGCGATCGTGGTGCCCGACGGCGTCGCGCCCTTCGCGCTCGCGTCGCCCCGGGTGCGGGGCGTGTAGGACATGTCGATGCCGAGGGGCTTGCTCATCTCGCGGAGCTGCGCGACGACGTCCTGCCACTCGCGCACGCGCAGGAAGTTGATGTACTCGGCCTTGCACAGCCGCCGGAACGCTGACGACGACAGCTCGTGCTGCTGCTCGCGCACGTACTCCCACAGGTTGAGGTACGTGAGGAAGTCGGAGCGGGGGTCGGCGAAGCGGGCGTGGAGCTGGTCGGCCTGGGCACGGTACTCGGCGGGGCGTTCGCGCGGGTCCTGGATGGACATGACGGCCGCGATGATCGCGACCTCGCGCGCGACGCCGCGGCGCGAGCCCTCCCAGATCATGCGGGCCAGGCGAGGGTCCATGGGGAGCTGGGCGAGGACGCGGCCGATCTCGGTGAGGCGCGTGACGGCACGGCCGGGCTGGCCGTCGCGGCCGGCGTCCTCCGGCACGGTCTCGAGCGCCCCGAGCTCGGTCAGGAGCTGCACGCCGTCGCGGATCGAGCGCGTGTCCGGGGGCTCGACGAACGGGAAGCGCGCGACGTCGTCGGGCGAGGAGACGACGCCTACCGAGATCATCTGCAGCAGGACCGACGCGAGCGAGGTGCGCAGGATCTCCGGCTCGGTGAACTCGGGGCGGGAGAGGAAGTCCTCCTCGGAGTACAGGCGGATCGCGATGCCGTCCGCGACACGGCCCGAGCGCCCCGAGCGCTGGTTGGCGCTGGCCTGCGCGATGGGCTCGATCGGCAGGCGCTGCACCTTGGTCGCCTTGGAGTAGCGCGAGATGCGGGCCGTGCCGGGGTCGACGACGTAGTGGATGCCCGGGACCGTCAGCGACGTCTCGGCGACGTTGGTCGCGAGCACGACGCGGCGCGAGGAGTGCGCCTGGAACACACGGTGCTGCTCGGCCGAGGACAGGCGCGCGTAGAGCGGCAGGATCTCGACGAAGTCGGGGCGCTTGGCGTCTCGCGTGCGCTCGCCCAGGCGGGACTCGAGGGCGTCGGCGGTGTCGTGGATCTCGCGCTCGCCCGACAGGAACACCAGGACGTCGCCCGGCCCCTCGGCCATGAGCTCGGTGACCGCGTCGACGATGCCCGTGACGAGGTCCTTCTCCTGCTTGGCGGGGGCCTTGGCAGGGCTCTTGGAGGAGCCGCCGCCCCGCTGGGCCTTGCCCGTCTCGGGGTCGACGTCAGGGCTCAGCGGGCGGTAGCGGATCTCGACGGGGTACGTGCGGCCCGTGACCTCGATGACGGGAGCCGTCCCGGGAAGGTGCGCGGCGCCGTCGGGTCCCTCGTCCGTGCCCGTCAGCTCGGCCGCGGCCAGCTCGTCCGCGGTGAGCGGCGGCAGCGGGCCGCCCGGCGCGAAGTGCCGCGCGAACCGCTGCGAGTCGATCGTCGCCGACGTGATGATGACCTTGAGGTCCGGCCGCTGCGGCAGGAGCCGTGTGAGGTACCCGAGCAGGAAGTCGATGTTGAGCGAGCGCTCGTGCGCCTCGTCGATGATGAGCGTGTCGTACGCGAGGAGCTGCGGGTCGCGCTGGATCTGCGCGAGCAGGATGCCGTCCGTCATGACCTTGACGAGCGTCTGGTCGCTCGACTGGTCCGTGAACCGCACCTGGTAGCCGACGATCTCGCCGAGCGTCGTGCCGATCTCCTCGGCAATCCTCTCCGCGACCGTGCGCGCCGCGATCCGTCGCGGCTGCGTGTGGCCGATCTGGCCCTTGCGGCCGCGGCCGAGCTCGAGCGCGATCTTGGGGAGCTGCGTCGTCTTGCCCGAGCCCGTCTCGCCCGCGACGATCACGACCTGGTTCTCCGCGATCGCCTTCGCGATGTCCTCGCGCCGCGCCGAGACGGGCAGCTGCTCGGGGTAGGTGATGGGCGGCACGACGACCTGCGCGCGCCGCTCGGCGGCCTGGGCGAGCCGGGCCGGGTCGACCTGCTGCGGGCGTCCGCCGCGGCGGTCGCCACGCTTCGAGCGTCGCTCGCTGCCCGACGGCGGACGCTCGCCCCGGGCGTCCTGCTCGCCCTCGGGGGCCGGGTTCTGCGCGGTGGCCTGCGACTTCGCTCGCCCACGTCCCCCGCGCCGACGACGTTGGCCCGCGCCCTCGCGCTGCTGCCCGCCGGTCTCGCGACCAGGTGCGTCGGAGCTCGCGCTCGCAGGGGCGTCCGCGGTCCTGGCCTGGGACTGGTCCAGGGCGGGCCGGGTGGGGCCGTGCGGTTCGGTGCTCACGACCAACCATTCTCTCAAGCGGTCGCAACTTCAATTGCCTCCGGGCAGAGCGAGCGCCTTGCGGCCGCCCCGCGCCGGGCGCACCCTGAGGACATGGCCACGTCCTGGGTCGAACGCTGGCAGCTCGATCTCGATCGGCTGCGGTGGTACCCCGTGGCCCAGGAGATCCGAGCGGTGCGGCGGGAGGACCCCCAGGACGTCGTGCTCCGCTCGACGTCCGCCCGTCTCGTCTGGGAGCCGTGGCGGCTGCTGCCGGTGTACGCGGTCCCCGCGACGGACGTGCGCGCGTCCCTCGTCGAGGGCGAGCATCGCGACGGGCAGGTGCGGCACGGCCTGATCCCGCACCCGCTGCACTTCGAACGACACACCTGCCCGGGGAGCGAGGTGTGGTTCGAGGGAGCGGACGGCGCGACCGCCCCGTTCTTCCGCCCCGACGACGAGGACCTCGCGGGCCACGTCCTGGTCGACTTCCAGGCGTTCGACTGGTTCGCCGAGGAGCGGCCCCTGGCCGCTCACCCGCGCGACCCCTTCAAGCGGGTCGACGTCGTGCCCAGCGCACGCCACGTCGTCGTCTCCCTGGGCGGCGTGGTGCTGGCCGACAGCGACCGGGCCATGGCGCTGACCGAGACCTACCTGCCGCTGCGCTGGTACGTCCCCCGTGAGGACGTGCGGTGGGAGGCCCTGACGCCGAGCCCGACGACGAGCGACTGCGCCTACAAGGGGCACGCCCGCTACTGGTCGCTCTCGTCGGGCGACCCCGACGGCGCCGACATCGGCTGGAGCTACGAGGACCCCCTGTCGGACGGCGAGAGGGTGCGCGGGTACGTCGCCTTCTGGTGCGAGCGCACCGACCTCACGCTCGACGGCGTCCAGGTGCCGCGCCCCGAGAGCCTGTTCTTCCCCCGCGGGCGGCGCTGACCGAGGCCGCCCGACGGGCCCTCTGCCCGGGCCTCAGCCCACCCGGACGCTCAGGACGAGCTGCTCGCCGACGTCGAGCCGCACGTCCGAGAGCGTCACGCCGGGCGGCAGGGACGACGCGAGGTCGATGCGCTTGCCGTCGACCTCCTCGAGCTTTCCGCGCACCGCCAGGAGGAGCGCGGCGACGACCGGGTTGCGGCTCGATGCGCCCACGTCGGTCAGCGTGAGGACCATGGCCTGGTCGATCGACGCGGTCGCCGTGATCTGGGCGCTCGCGGACAGGAAGCCCTTGCGGATCTTCGCCGACGCCACGATCGACGCGGCGCGCGGGCCACGGGACGCGAGGTCGACGTCGAGGGACGTGAGCGTGAAGCCCTGGTCGGCGAGGGCCTTCGTCGCGAGCTCGCGGGCCGTGCTGACGAGCGCGTCGCGGCTCGCCGCAGCGCGGAGGTGACCGCTCACGGGGTGCTCGGTGCTCTGCGGGGCCTCCTCGATCGAGAGCGACCCGTCCGCCCCCTCGACCCAGGAGAAGCGCAGGTCGCGGATCTCGGCGTCGAGGTCGACGGCGACACCGGCGAGCGTGACCGGGTGGCCCTGGGCGCGGATCACCCGGGCGACGGCCTGCTCGCGCGCGATCACGTGCTCGACGTTCTCGGCCGGGTCGGGGGCGTCGGCGGCACCCATGGCGCGGACGACGAGCCCGGTCACGTCGACGTCGAGGCTCTGGACGTCGGGGCTGCCGGGGACGGTCGCGGCGTCGATGCGGACGCGGTCCAGGCCCGTGGCGTGGTCGCCCAGGTTCTTGGTCACGACGTCGCGCAGCCGTTCGGCGAGCGCGGGGCCGGTGTCCGGGCGCGGGGCACGGCCGAACGGGAGGACGTCGTGGGCGGGGCTCTGGTCGTCGGACATGCGCCGAGCCTACGACGAGGGCGACGGACCGGACCGCCCAGGGTGACGGTGCGGTCACCGTCGGCATCCGACACGGTCACCCTCGGTGGGCGGGGACCTCCGCGAACGCCCGCACCGGGAACGTCCCGAACCCCTCGACCTTGGGCGGCACGGCCGTGAACAGGGCCCCGCGGGGCGGCACGTCGCCCAGGTTCGTCAGGTGCTCGACGACGTGGATCCCCGCGGCGAGCAGCAGCGAGTGGGCGGGGCGCGCCCCGCCGGACGTCACGGGGTCGGTGTCGTCGATGTTCAGCGAGTCGATCCCGACGAGCGTCACGCCCGCGTCGACGAGGTGCTGCGCGCCCGCCTCGGTGAGGAACGGCGCGGGCTCGCCGTAGGCCGGGGTGCCGAAGCGTCGGTCCCAGCCGGTCTGCAGCAGGACCGCGCTCCCGGTGAGATCGCGGTCGAAGAAGACCTCGGCGCCGATCCCGCGACGACCACCCCGCGAGGGGTCGACCGACTCGCTCAGCCGGAACACCTCGGCGGGCAGCCGGACGAGGGTCTCGAGCCCGAGCCCGGACAGGTCGGTCCCGTCGTCGTACCGGTGGAAGGGGCTGTCGAGGTAGGTGCCCGTGTTGCCGATCATCGTCAGCACGTCCATCGCGAACTGCGTGCCGGGCGCGTACTTCGCGACGGAGTCGGCGCGGGTCAAGAAGGGCGTGATGGTCGGTGCGGGCAGCCCCGGGTAGGTCTCGAGGCCTTCGCGCACGGTGTGGCTCAGGTCGACGAGCCGGGTCGTGCGCGGAGCAGCGGCGCCCGGGCCGTCACCCTCGGCGTCCGCACGGCCACCCTCGGTGGCGACACGGTCACCCCCGCTCACCCCACGGCTCCCCACGTGCGGTTCCTCGACGAACGTCAGTCCCGTGACCTCGACCGACCCGACCAGCGTGAGGCCCAGGTGCCGGACGAGGAGGCGAGCGACGTCGTCGGGCTGGAGGTCGCCCGCCGGGACGTCGAGACGGAACCCCTCGGTGCGGAGGCTGCCGCCGTTGGCGAAGGTCACGTGGGCGTCGAAGTGCGCGCGGTGCTCGGTCATCACCGGAGTGTCGCACCGGGGGCGGACCCTCGGGAAGACGCAGCGAGGCCGCCGCCCCGGAAGGGGCGGCGGCCTCGTGGGCGGACCCGTGTCAGTACGAGCTGACGCTGCCCGTGGAGACGGCCGCGACGGCCACGATGACGACGAACACGAAGTAGACGACGTAGATCGCCGTGAACACGATGCTGAGGATGAGGCCCCACTTGGCGAGCTGGTTGTCGAAGCCGGCCTCGCGGGACTTCTTCTTGCCGATCGCGCTCAGCACGATGCCGACGGGCGCGAAGAGGAAGGCCAGGATGAAGCCGACGATGCCGAGCGTCTTGCCCGGGTCCTCGACGGGGGCGCCGTAGTACTGCGGGGCGGGAGCGGACTGCGGGGCCTGCGG